>JBFEVX010000036.1:0-32418 GCA_041546685.1 Bacteriovoracaceae bacterium
AAGGACTAGGGTCGAGATTTTTGCATTCCTAATTTCAAGATTAGAAACTTCAGATTCAATAAAAACAAGATCTTTTATAGTTTTACCAATAATCTCAACTCCATCTAGAGTTGAAAACTCACTGGTCAAAGTATAAAAATTCCCATGATTTTTATTAAATGATACGTCGGTGTCTTCTATTGTCAGTCTATATTGCGATGTTGAGTCTACACTCAAATTTCCTAATGTAGACTTTGAAATAGAAAGTGAGAAGTCGTCGCCAAGATCGATAAAGTGATCATTTTTTTGCAGATCTTCAATCTCCATGGCCTGGAGGTTAAAGAGACAAAGAAATATGAGAAGCGTTAGTTTTTTCATATAAAAATGGGGGCCGAAGCCCCCGAAGGAATTATTTAAATCTAAAGGTCACGTTTCTTGAAGTTGGAAGCCATACAATTTTAGTAATATTCCAGACCTCTTCAACCTGACGATCGATTGTCCTTTTAATGTGTTGCTCTGTCTCAGTAGAAGAGAAAACGTCTGCAACAGCTTTTACTGCTCTACCAACAGCAGGCCCATAAACAGCAGTTGCAACAGACTCAGCTGCTGATGACAAAGGGTTGTTCGGCATACCAAGTTTTTCTTTATCGAAATCAGCTGGCAGCTCCATTGTGAACATCTGAAGAGCTTGATTCAAAAGGAAGTCCATGGCCTTATCCTTAACTTTCATTTCATCCTGACAGATAGACCCAGTCTGATCATCACATAGATATGTGAATGAGAATTTCCCTTCCTGCTTGATCTGCTCTTTAATATCCTGAACTTTTTTACGCTTTAGAATATTAAGACCATCCATACCTTCAGAGTTCTTTTCAAAGTACTCATACATTTCTTTCAAGTTATACTTCGCTTTTACGTGAAGGTTAACCGCTGTTGGGTACATGCTATGAATTGTCATATCAAGCTTAGTTTTAACATCTCCGTTGTCATCACTTTCCATGTTTTTAAGCATGTTGCAACTTGCACCGAGTGTGAGAACTCCGGCCCAGAGACCATTGTCAGCACTTTGTCCAAGAGTTGTTCTATTGCTTGCACCAGTTACGGCTTGGTGAAGACTTAAATCCTCATACTTTTTTGAATCAATGATTTTTTGTACATAATCTTGATCTAGTGAAAGCTTGCTTCTGTTCGGGATATAGCTTGTTGCTGCATTTTGCCCAGCCACAAAGTCTTGGTTGTTAATTCTAAGAGTATTAAACAAAGCTGTATCGGTACTGTTTTGAATTGATCCATAATGAATTTCATCAATTACAGTTGGTACTTTTCTTACAGTAATTTGTCCTTGTAGATGTGGATTAGCATTAAAAAAGCTTTGAACAGCTTCAGCATAGCCGCTTGACCATGTTCCACCGATCTTTAGTCCTGGTGAAGCCTGCTCTTTTTTGAATTTAGCCACCATGTCTTTCTTTTCTTGCTCATATCTTTTCTTTCTCTTTTGAAGCTTTACAACCTCTGGGTCATTTTCATCAGCTCCATCATCCTCTAAGTCTGCAATGTCTCTTCTTAGGTTTCTAAGTTTTTTGTCATACCATCGAAGATCGTCTTTATAATTCATTCTATTGTAATCATAATCTTCACACTGCTCAGCAAGAGCAATTGGCGTCTGATTCAATTCTGCATCCAAATTCATAGCAGTCTTTGGGTTAATATAAAGCTGATCAGAAGCAATAATACCTACTTTTTCATCATTTCCATCAAGTGTTGTTCTGAACGCTAGGTATTCATCTTGTGAACCTGCAACAGAATTAATTTGTCCTGGAAATGGACTTGATACTACTGGAGTAGCCAGTACTGAAGGTGCAATCGCCATTAGGGCAAGTGCTGTCATAAGTTGTCTTTTCATAATTCCTCCCGAGCTCAGTAGAGCTCAATTAGTTTACAGACTTCCAAGTTTCTGTATCTTTCTTCTATGTCTTCTATTTGATCACATTGTATTTTAAGGTCTTCTAAATCTATTTCTGGATTCTTAGCAAAAACAGCTCCCATGATGGCCAAGTCTTCTTTCACGACTTTAAACTGACTCGTTCTGTTCATGTCATAAAGCCAGTCTGCTTTCTTTGCATTTTCAGAAATTTCAAGTTCACCAGCATTTAAACTACATGTAAAAATTAAACACAGTATTAATGTTCTCATTTTAATTCACCTATCTTTGCTTTGGTCGAAATCTTTAGGGGCTTTAATTCTTGAAAACCATCCGATGCCATGCTTTCGCTAATAATATCCTTACCTAGGTTTTCAACATTCAGGTTTCTATTTATGGCCTCAATCAAAAGCTCAAACACACTTCCATTTTTTTCAAGCACCAATAATTTTTCAAACCCATTTCGATAAGCTTTCAACTGTTCAAATGCTGATGCTTCATTAATTGAGCTCAGTACCAGCACATTCTTAAGAACTAAGTTATGATCGAGAGATGACTTGTATTCGAAACGTTTTACCTGCTCTTCAACAGACACTTCACTTAGTCTATTAGCTACGAGATCGGATGCGTGAAGCGCATTTAGCATTAACACACCTGAATCTAAGTCCCCATAATTAACGACTTCTGCATAAGCGATCTGAAGAGGTCCATTACTTGCAGCTCTTGAAACCTTTGTTGTCGTAGGATCCAGTGTATTGTCTTTTTCTATCAACCATTCCCAGGTGCTTCCCTTGAGATCATATTTAAACGAGACCTCACCGGATGATCCGATCTCTGGATATGCAAGAAAGTTTTTTCCAAGTTCTAAGGCAATGAGATTTTTTCCGGCCCCCTCTCCCTCGGTGAAAAGCGTTCTCTTAATTCTTTGTACACACTTTTCTGGAGTCTTCTTGCATCTCTTTTTTAGATATTCAACATCTTCAGTTAGATAATCAAGTTGGTATTGAAAGTCCTCATCATCTATAACGTTTATTTTTTTTGGTTTGAGTGCTGTTAGATTTCTTTCTAGAATCATAACGTTATCATCTTCAAATGTTGGAACCGGTTTCACCAAGGAAAGAACCTTTCCATCACCTGCTCTTAAAAGTTTTCCATCTTTAACAACATTAACCTTGCTCTTGTCCCAAATGTCTTCTACAAGACCTTGAGACCAAGCATTATTAATTGTTGCCAATAACGTTGCTAGGATTACCGTCTTCATCATAATCATCATCCGTACCCTGTGCTTCACACTCTAAGAGGATCGCGACAAGGTGTTCTTTTTTATCTACTAATATATTTTCCGAATAATATTCGAAGCTTAATCTTTTTGGTGATTTCTGGTTGTCACTCACTTCATCTAGCGTAAAACTGATTTTCTTTCGCTTTATTTCCCAATCATTTGCATAGTAGGACCTCATGTTTCCATCTAGATATAAATTGACATCAATTAGCTTCTTAAACTTTCCACTGGGCTTAATTGAATAGTCGAACTCATTAACTCTTTGGTCTGATGGAACACCACATGTTCTAAGAAGCCTTTCATCTTCAGGGTTTGTCGGTGGCTTGTTATCACTCTGAGTTGGTGCTGGTAATTCATCGAGTGTGAAAGTAATATTTCCCTGTAATCCACTTAAGTTGAGTGTTCTTGCATCAACAACATGTAGACACTTTTTAACTTGCTTCCTGCTGCTATGGTCTGCACCAATCCTGATTATATTGACATACGGTTTAAACCATTCTGGTAAATTCAGACCCTCTGCAGCTGTTGCAGTATTAATTAATAATACGAATGTAAGTAGTGTTCTCAATTTCATACTTTCCTTAGTCTCAATTTGAATAAGCAAAGCATGTGCCAATTTAATTTTTCTTTATTTCAGGGGTTTAGCTAAGGTACTTTTCGAAATTTGTTCCAGAACAGAAACAAAAAAGCCCTCAAAAGAGGGCTTTGGAATTATTTATTTAAGGCCTTACAGAGAGCGCTACCTTTTGAACTGTCTCCGTCGTAATACATTTGATTTACACGAGTACAACTTGATTTCAATCGAGCAAGATCAATGTTTTGCTTAGCAAATAGATACGCAACTTCAATTATCTGCTTCTTATTCAACGCATCTGGTACAAAGGTATTGTTGAAATAGCCATTATAAATACTTTTTGCATTATCAACATAATTTATAGCCGCTTCGTCAGCTGCAGGTAATTTTGTGACATCTGGCGATTTAGCTTTTTCTCCACCACAAGAAGCTAAAAGCAAACCCGCTACAATAATCATTATTACTTGTTTCATATTAAATCCCTTTATTTTTTAATCTTTAGCTTTCTGATAAGCTTCATTGGTTCTGAAGTTAAGTCATCTTCCGAAACTTGCTTAAAGGCATAATCCTCAGCATGTTTTTCGACATCATCAAATTTAGCCGACAATGACATTTCAACAACTTCGTCTACTACTTTTTCTTCATATCTTTCCAACAACTCTTTAAAAGTTACTGTGTAACCCTGAAGCTTTTCAAATGTAGACCTCTTAAGGTCGTTTTTAAGAACCTTAAACATGTCTTTTTTCATTGCATCTTTTATTTCTACTAGCTCTTGTGCTCCTTCAATCTTATAAAGCGAAAGCTCACTATTTATTTCTACTTCTTGAATCTTTCCATCAAAGATGTCCACTGTTGGAACAAGACTCAAGCTCATAACTTTGAAGTTTGTTATGTCCGTTGGTGAATAATTTAAGATAGAAAAGTCATTATACGACTTAGCATTTTTATTATTCAGCCCAGCCCGATATTTGTCATAAACAAGTCCTGACTCATAATTGAATCCATAAAGCAAATCACCATCGAAGCTTGCGACTGGGGCTTTTTGATATTCCTCTTCAAGCTCTTCAACCTTCAACAGCATGCTGTTTTCTTTGTCTTTATAGTTAAATTTCACTTCTTTAATTTTACTTTCTAACGCAGAAATTTTAATGCCGTTATCTCCAGAATCGACCTCATTAAATTTCAAGTGCAGATAACCATGGGCCTCTTCGCTTATGTGATTTTCACCCTCGCCGAAAAAGTCTCTATCCAACATTTTTAGACAGTTTTTTCTCAACAACACTGGGTCAACATCTGTTCTATTACATCTTTCTTTTACTCGCTCAATGTTGTCTAGAAACTTATTTTTTTGATAATTAATCTCAAAATCATCAACCACAATTGAAGAAGTATAAAAGCGAAGATACTTACCTGGTTTGGTTATTGTATATTCCTTAGTAACTCCAAAATTAGCAGGCTTATTTAATCGCTTACCAGTCGTTAGAATTTTTCCTTCACTGACAATTAACAATTCATTTTTATTGAATGGATTCTCAACAATTCCATTTTTAGCCAAGACAGGCCCGGCCATCAAAGCGGCACATAGAATAGGTGTTAACTTCTTCATTTCTCGTCCTTTTAGTTCCTCAACTCATAGCAACAAACCCTGCTAAAGTCAGTTGCCTTATAAATGATTCATGCTCATTAAGAGCAATCAGCATGCCAAATACTGGCAACGTAATATCAACCACTTAGGCAAGTTGTTTTGTTCCGTTTTCAAAACAAAATGCTGGCATAAAGCTTGCTCTATAGGCTTATAGGAGCAACAAATATGATAAAATTTATTTATTTTGTCATGACATTTTATGTGATTACATACACTTGCACGGCCAAGACTGACCGTCTTAGTATACTGTTCTCACTACAAGGAAAATTTCCTCAAAAGAACGGGGAAATTCACCTCGAAATCCAAAAAATCCTCTACAAGAGA
This sequence comes from Bacteriovoracaceae bacterium, assembly GCA_041546685.1. Lineage (GTDB taxonomy): Bacteria > Bdellovibrionota > Bacteriovoracia > Bacteriovoracales > Bacteriovoracaceae > M0603. Next base: position 5,726 of record JBFEVX010000036.1, read on the forward strand.
GGACAGTGGGACCTATTCTTTGGTGGAAATCTATATAGGAGCATCAACTTAAAGAATCTCAAACCAGAGATGCTTAATCACCTTCAAATGTTAGAGGCGATGGCGCTATCCAGGCACTGTCTCAACAATCAAGCATTAGAAATTTTGTCTTCGATCAAAAACGGTAAAAACATAGAGGATTCTAAAACACTTAAGAACTATATCGCTTTAAATGCTGATCTAACTTTTATATCTAAAAATACTGATGACACTTTAAAAATTAAAAGGAAGGCCATATCTAAAAAGACTTTCTGGTCATTGAACCAAGCACGAATTTTAAAGCTTCGCTCTCAAAAAAACTTGAGAGTGAATTTGAAGTCGAGGTGTAAATCGTGAAAGCACTTTTAGCCTTACTCCTGTTTTTATCAACGAGCGTTTTTTCATCAGAAAAACATCTAGCACTTGGTTATAAATATCTTCTTCAAAATAAAAAAGAAAAAGCAAAGAAGAGCTTGGTTTATGCCTTTGAGAACACCGAAAACAATCGCATACTTGCTCGGACAAGTTATCTACTCACGATGACTAAATTTAAGCTTAGTTCTGAAGATCAATCATACTTTGCCCTTAATGCACTCAAATATAACAAAGGACTTAAGAAGACTCAGTACGAAGCTCTTCAAAGAAAGTCTGCTGATATTTTGTTTCGTTCAGGAAAGCTAAATCGAGCACTTAAGCTTTTCAACACACTAATAAATAAGACTGATGACTTTTCTCTTAAAGAATATTCTGTTTATAAGAAGGGTTGGATTTTAGTAAACCAGGGCAAATATATCGAATTGATCAAGCTCTGGAATAGCTGGCTCACAAAAAACAACAAAGGTGACTTAAGGGAAATCATCGCAAATGATCTTGGAAAGTTCATAGCCGAGGCCGTTTATCTCGACAAAATCCTGAGAATAAGTCTCCCCAAATACAATTATGAGACACTCATCTTCATTTCTAAGGGCTTAAATGGTGGCTATAGAAAGTATCAAACACGTACACCATATAAACTCTTAAAACTTATTAAAGACCAAGATCTTTTTGAATCTTCATTGTCTCTCATTCTTGAAAATAATATCTATTATAAAGCCAAAGCATGTGAAGTAACTATACCGATAAGGCGTGTTTCCCAAAAGTATCCTCTTCATTATGGATCCGATTCCCTAATGAAGTACCTCAAGCTTTGCGCAAAGAAGCAACCAAATAATCGAGAACTTATTGCAGCCTTAAGCCATGTTGATTTCAATGAGAAAGACTCTTATGAAAAAGCTCTTATACTTGTTGGCATAGAGCCAGGAAACTCTGTTGGCTGTGAACTATTCAAAGCACACCTTCTTGAAGTCGATGAACCTAATGCACGGTTTGAATTTGTTAAGGCCTTCGTTAATTATTGTCCTAATTATTCTTGGAATCCACATCCGTATGAATTAGAAAAACTAGAGAGCATACTAATTCAATCGAAAGATTCTTCTCTTCGCTTGAGTCTTCTTAATTTTTACTCCTCACGAGACGAACAAATCAAAGTCATAAAAACTACTCCTCTAAACTCTCGCGAACTTTCACTTCTCATAAGTAAAAACAAAGACCTTGTTAATGTTGAAGCACTTATTCAAGCCTTTGGCGCAGAAAGAGTTAATAAAGATGTTGTTCATTCTTTTTTGCCAGTACTAACTCAATCACTGAAAGAGAATAAGACAAATGAAGTCTATAGCTTCACCAACAAATACATTAATAGTAGAAATCTTGATTTCAACTCAGCAAAACTACTTTATGTCCTTAGCAAAAAAGGAAAAAGTCATCAGAGTATTACGGCAAACGAAATCACCAAGGCCCTTTCATCTTCCAAGAGTGATTCAACAGCTACAAAGCTTTATCTTGCTTCACTCTTAGATAGTAAAGATCTTGCAACGATAGTAAGCGGTTACCCTAAATACAAGAGGCAACTAACCCAGGATCGTGTTTTATTTCGAAGCTTTATTGAACTCTACCTTACCACAGAGAGTAAGTTTAATTCTAAGTCTTATATTTTTAAATATTTGAATAAAGCAAGAAATGGAAAAGCTTTAGGCTCAACCCCTAAAGAGCTCAAGTCACAAAAAGAGCTCTTAAAAGACATTAAAACTTATAATTTATGTGCAAAATTCAGTACAGAAGCGAAGAAAGCAAAGCTTTCACCAAAGTTTCTCTCTCGCATTTTTAAAAGAATAGACTACAGAAGAAAAAGAGTCGCTAATCACCTCTGGTCTTTTGAGCTATTACTCAAAAAGAGTAATGAAAACCTCTCAAAATCAATCGAAACATTGGCATCACGCTTGCAGAAACATAAGAGTCTCTCACCCGAAATCAAAGAGATGTTATTAACCAAACTGAATGAAAGGAGGGTGAATATATGAAATTCATAGTCTTCTTACTTCTTTCATCGCAAACTTTTGCACAAAACATTGTGGATCTAGGTAATTTGGAAATCTCCGGTGAAGTAAGACGTCCAATGATGGAGTATATAGATTCAGATACCAAGAATCGAAAGGTTATCGTCAACCTTCTAAAAGAAGAAGTTCTAAACATTGAAGAAAAGCTAACCAAAGAGAAAACTATCAAAGTAAAAGGAATGGACATATGAGATATACCATTTCTTTTACAATCACAGAAAAGCACTTCTCAGTAATCTTTTCTTCCATGGCCCACGTCCTATTTATCGGTGTCGTTATTGTACTTGGAGTATTTTGGACCACTCCAACACCGCCCCAAAAGAAACTTGTTGAAGAAGTTAAAAAAGAAAAAAAGGTAAAGCTCAAACTTAAGACACTCAAAATGATAGCTATGAAGGCTCCTGCTCCGACCCGAGCCCTCAAGAGGAGAAAATCAAAGGCCATGTCTTATGATGATCTTATGAAATCACTTAAGAAGGACAAAGTAGCTAAAACCCAAAAAGCAAAAGTAAAAAAGAAAAAGAACAAAGATTGGTCATCAGACCTTAAAGTTGCCAAGAACAGTAAGTTTAAACACAAGAAGTTTGATCTCAATGGACTTAAGGCTGACCAATTCCAGACTACAGCATCTTTTGACATAAAAGGCATTCGTGATGTTCTCGAGAAGGGCGATATCAAATTTCAATCTTGCTATGAAAGATCTCTAGCAAGAGATGAATTTCTTTCAGGCAGAGTACCACTTGAAATTACCATCAGTTCAAATGGGCGAGTGGATTTAGCCAAAGTAGGATTCAAAGGCAGAGGTAAGAAAATGGCCATCAGTGGGCTTATTGATTGCGTAAAGATGGTTTCAAAGAATTTAAAATTCCCCAAGGGGATAGATAATAGAATTGTTAAATTTGGCTTGTTATTCAAGTCTTAATTTCCAGAGGAGCAAAGTATGGAAAAATTATTGTTTTATGTAAAAAGTGGTGGCCCGGTAATGTATCTACTTATTGGTATGAGTTTTTGGGGAATTTCTATCATTATCAGTAAGTATCTCTTGATTAGATTCGAAAAGAGGAAAATCAACAAAAATGCAAAAGATATCTTCAGCACATTGGTTAATTTCGACCTGACAAATAAGGACATGGTAATTGAAATGATAAAAGACCGGATTTATAAATTCACACTCAGAATGCAAAAAGGTCTTACTACTGTGAAAATTATCGCTTCGATTTCACCACTCCTAGGTCTCCTCGGTACTGTGATTGGTGTTTTGGGAGCTTTTCAATCAATCGCTCAAAGTGGACTTGATAAGCCAGATCTATTTGCCGGTGGGATTTCAATGGCCCTTCTTACAACTGTCGGAGGCATTATTGTAGCTATTCCTAACTTTGTTTTCTACAACTATCTCAATGATAAAATGACGGATTATGAAGTTGAGCTAGAAGAAAAAGTTGTTGAGATTTTCCTTACGACAGGGGCTGAAGTATGAGATCACGACGAAAAAGAGAGGAGTTGTCTCCGGACATCACTCCATTAATTGATGTTATCTTTATTCTTCTCATCTTCTTTATGACGACAACCGTCTTTAAGAAAAAAAATGCGGCCTTGCTATTGGCGCTTCCCAAAGCTGAAACATCAACAGAGACAAAAGAAGATATGAAGTCTCTCGCTATCCAGCTGAACAAAGATGAGTTCATGTTAAACGGGAAAAAGACCCCATTAAATGAATTTGATAAATTTTGCCAGGGTGTAAAAAACACAGACCTACCTGTAGAGCTCAAAATTGACAAAAAAGTTACCTATGACAGGATTGTCAAAGTTATCGATGTGTTACAAAAATTTAAAATGAATAACCTATCTTTGGTTACAGAGACTATCTAATTGTTGCTCCTCTTATTTAGTCTCGAAGAAGGTCGCCCTTCGAAGGCGACCTTTTTTATTGAATCATTTTTTTAAGATCATCTTCTGAAATTATTGGAATATTTAACTCTTTTGCTTTTTTTGATTTTGATGAGCCCGAGTCTCCATCGTTAGTTAGAAGAAAGTCTGTCTTTTTTGAAACACTGCCTACTGTCGCTCCGCCAGCATCTCTTATCCAGCCCTCAATAACACTTCTCTTTTCAGATAGTGAGCCGGTGATACAAACTTTTTTTCCATTTAGTGGAGTGTCTTTAATCTCTTTTTCTTCGAAGATAAATCCTAACTTTATCAATTCATCTACCAGGTCTTGTTTTTCCTTAAAGGATGTTAAGAACTCCGTCGCTGACTTCTCGGCGAAACTTTCAATCATAGACAGGTCTTCAATTGAAGCCGCTCTTATTTTATCAATTGTATCAAAGCCATTGTGAACAACCTTCTCACACTTGTTATAGGCTCCCCCACTTAGACCGAGAGCACTCAAAAAAGTAATAAAATCTACTTCTTTTGAAGCCTGGATTGTTTCATAGAATTTGTTAGCCAGCTTTTCTTTAACTTTATCAAGGGTGAGAAAATCTTCTACTTTCAGTTTGTAAAGATCCGGTATTTCCTTTACCAACCCTACTTTGAGCATTTCCTCAAGTCTCTTTGAGCTCAGATCATCAATTCCAATTTTTTTGATGAAATTAAGAATACTTTCACGGACTCGGTCTGGGCAATGTTGATTTGTACAATAAAGACGAATATCAACTTCCTTTACCTTGGAGTCACATGTTGGACAGTTCGTAGGCACAATAAATTTTTCAGCAGATGGCTTCACAACTGATAAGAACTTTGGAATTACTTCACCACTTCTGATGATTTCAATCCTATCCCCTTTTTTCAGTCCATATTGTTTTACCATTCCGTAATTATGTAATGTTACTCTTGAAACCACTGCTCCACTCAGCTCTACTGGCTCAACATTCCCAACAGGAGTTAAAATTCCATTTCTACTAACAGACCACAAGATATCTTTAATTACCGTCTCTTTTGATTCACCTTCAAATTTGAAGGCCATCTTATATCTTGGATGATGAGCCGTCTCACCTAACTCCTCATGTAATGAAAGCTTATTGTACGTAAACACAATGCCATCAATCTGAAAGTCACCTTCAGACATAAAAATTTTGGTTTCTTCTATTGTTTTTTCAACGCTTTTTTTATTCTTATGTAGGACTGTCTCTGGTGTTTCAATTCCAAGCTTGGCTAACTCTTTAAATTTATCTGACTCCAGCTTTAGGTCAAAATCATCTGAGATCAGTTCAAAGGCCATGAATTCAATATAACGACAAAGCTCTACATTCTCTTTCCTGGAAATCAGACCTGCTACAATATTTCTCTGGCTTGTTGGCTTTTCCAATCCGAGTGAAACCATTTCTTCGCTAAGGTGAAAAAATTCCTCTTCTCGACAGAAGAGCTCTCCACGAACTTCAAATGACTTTGTTTTATCTGGAAGTGCTGAAGGGACTGTATTCATCCACATAACTTTCTGGGTAATATTTTCCCCGAATGTCCCATCACCTCTTGTTTTAGCAAGAACAAGATGTCCATTTTCATAAATTAATGAACAGCTGACTCCATCAATTTTCATTGTAGAAAGGATATCTTCATTACCTTTCCATTTGATAAGGTCATCGACGATATATGTCTTTCCAAGCGAAAGCATTTTTTTATCGTGCTTTACCTTGTCCTGACTTTCAACTTTAGAGCCAATAAATTCAAGGATTCTATTTTCTGGATCGAGATTTTTCAATTCATCTTCAAGCTTATCGTATTCATGGTCAGTAATTTCAGGACGGCCCTGATAGTACATGGCCTTATGATGCTTGATCAGTTTTTCAAGTTCTTGAATGCGTGTCATTTTTTACTCCACTTAGAATGTGAAAGTAGCGCCTAGCTTGAGAGCAGTTTCTTTGATTGAAATACTGCTGACAGTTCTCTTAAACTCCGCCTTGCTAGATGTATACCCCAGACCACCATCGAATGTCATGTTGGGGTTATATTGATATGAGCCTCCAAGCTCTATGTGATAATTGGATGTCGAGTCTGCTGACCCCTTAATTGCAACATCTTCACTAAATCCAGGATTAAAAATAAAATCCAATTGCAGGGAAATTCTAAAGAGTTTATGAAGAGGCATTGACCCCTTGGCCCCAAGCATTATCCCACTGAAATTAACTCCGGTTATTCCGTCTGTCCTGCTTGTGTCGAACCCATATCCATAATTTGCATAACCTATGAATCCATCAATTTGTGGTCCATAGAAAAATCCAAGTGGTAGATATTTATAACCCGCCTTCAGCTTGAACACTGAGCCAGATAGGCTGTTCGAATCTGACTGCAGAGTTCCTTCTTTTTTGCTGTATGAACCAAACCTTCTTCCTATTTCCAATCCTGCAAAATATGTGCGCGTTAGCCAGACTTCAGATGTCAAATCCACACCAAACATCATCCCACCAATTTTTTTTGTACTGGTGCCTGTAATTGTATTTGACCCATTTCCAATCAAAGCGAATAGACCAATATTCCCATGTTTACCAAACTCAAATTCATTGATCTCACCAAAATCCATTTCCTGTTTTGCTTTCGCTTTCTGGTTTTTATCTATCAGTAACCAATCACCAACTTCAACACGTTTCTTTGACTCGTAAGTTGTAACATTTCCTTGCGATTGAGACGCAGCAGTGTGAAAGATTTTTCCTTTCGCAATGAGCTCTGTTTCCCAGTCTACGATTTCTTTTAGAAGTGGATGTCTTTTCTTTCTTGTAGGTCTAACAACTCTTAAAGTTGAGTCTGGAAGAACTCCGTAACTCTTGCCAACATCAGAAGTAAACTGATCTCCCAAGACGCCAATGATCATCCCATCGTAAGGAATATTTTTTTCGTATACATCCAACCAGTTCTTAACTGTCTGTGCGATTACTGTATAGTCTTCTGTGCTGAGTCTCGTTTCCTCTTTGAAATAAACATCTTCGCCATTCTCACCAATAACGCGGACTCGGACATCAACACCTTTCACCTGATTGACTAAGTCTACTCGTACTAATGAACCTGCATTACTTTTTTCTGCAATAACCTTAAGTACATCTTTGTTTTGAAGGTATGCATCTAGATTTCTTTTATAATTACTAAGAATATCCAAAATACCTGAGTTGGATTCGTAATAGCACCACTCAGAATCTTTAAGGTATCTTTCAAGTTCTTCAAATACTTTGAATCCAAGTGCCCCACCAACACTATCTTTTACTGGCAATAGCATACATCTTCTCATCGACCTGGCCGCAAACAAATCGCTCGCGGACATAATGAGTGTTAAAAGAATGATGATTTTACATAGTTGGAATTTCAGGGAGTTCCTGCCTTGTTTGTTGTTGGCCTTGCTCATAAATCTGAACCAACATTTTCAAGTCATTTAATTCTTCTTCCAAAGATTGGATTTTCATTTTCAACCTTTCATTCTCCAGTTGAATTTTTAACTGAGCCTCTTCTTTGGTATTTTTATCAATGATCTTTTCTGGTGATACATAGATATAGAACTTCCCGCCGTCTTTCTTGGTTTTGACACGGCCGGCTTTTATATATCTTCTAATAGTACTGATTGAAATGGACTTGAAGCTTGCGTATTCAAGAATACTCATCCACACGCCAGTATTTTCTTCCATTTAAACTCCTTCAAACATCCTGTTTGTTCTCGAGTGCGGTTTCTTATATGATAGTTAAAGACTTGGAATTACGCAATCTGAGTGTGCGTCGCAACAGGAAGTTTATGCAAAGAGTCGACATATCAGCATTCGAGAATAAAAAGACTGCTCTAGTCCTATCTGGAGGGGTTGTTAAGGCCGCAGCTTGGCACTTGGGTGTAGCCCTCGCTCTTGAAGAGTTGGGTTTCACTTTAAAAAACAACCAAAGTAGTCCGTCAAAATTAGAAATTGATACCTATGTTGGAAGCTCAGCCGGTGCATTGATCAATCTATATTTTGCATGTGGATTTCGACCTATGGATGTCATCAAGGCTACCCTTAGAAGGAAGGACTCTCAAATTCCAGCAATCTCTTATAAAGATATGCTTTGTCTAAAAAAACCTTCAGGAAAGCCACCACGGTCAACTGTATATGATCCGTTTGATGGTTTTCCACTATTTCTTAAACAAATTTTGAGACCGATGCTGAATATCTCCGGTTTTTTCACAACACATGGTCTCTATGAATATATTCAGAAGCACGTACTTGTAAGTGATAATTTTGAAGATTATCTTTCAGACCTTTTTATTGTTGCTACACAACTAGACCACTCCAGGAAAGTGATTTTTGGAAAATATAACTATCCAAACCCAAGTCATGATTCAACAGCTCATTACTATACTGGTACCCCAGTGAGTCAAGCCGTAGCAGCTTCAATGTCTGTTCCACCCTTTTATAGTCCGTATCCCGTGAGCAATGCACAGACGGGACAAACGGATTACTATATTGATGGCGAAATTAGAGAAACACTCTCTACTCATGTTGCAATAGATAATGGTTGTGAATTTATTATTTCAAGTTGGACTCATACACCTTATCACTACCATGATGAAATTGGCTCATTGATCAACTATGGTCTACCGGCCATCGCCATGCAATCTATCTACCTCATGATCCAAAAGAAAATTGTTGCGAGCAGGGCCAAGAGGAAAACTGCTGAAGACATCATTGATACCGTTAATGATTATCTTAAAACAAACAAGTTTGATGAGGTTCACAGGAAAAAGTTAATTTCAATCTTAGAAAGAAAGTTAAATTACAAACGCAATGTGCAATTGGTTGATATTTACCCTGATCATGAACATTACAATATATTTTTTAGAAATAGCTTTAGCTTGAATCCTAATAAGACTTCTGAACTCGTATCACTCGGATACAAGAGAACAATGGACATCTTCAATAATCACGAATGGCAAGAATAGTATTTATACTTACATTCTTTCTTAGCCTGAGCTCTTTTGCTCTGGTTCCTGAAAATATTTTTCAGAATGATATTGATCTTATTGATAAAGCAATTGCAAACCACACAATTTCAGAGCCCTATTTCATCAAGCTCCCTACTGAAGACAAGTTTGATCTAATTCGAAAAGATCCGAAAAATAGAATCCTTGATGACTTCAATATTCCTGAGTATTTCTCAAAAAGAGTACATTTTTGGTTCAATATCTACACGGCTTATCCATCTAGCTCAGTGGTTCTCCACGACTCTGAAGACCTTGATATTGTTTATAACGTTATTGATTTTTCTGAGTTACAAAGCTCTATTATTAATCCACATACTGTGTATGCTCTTCAGGCTCGCTACACTGAAGAGAGGATCAATCTCTACAAGAAAGCGTTCAATAATCTTGCGAAAGGTAGAAAGAAGGGGGAAGTTGAACTTAGAATTCTGAAAGCGCTTGATAAAGCTGGTCACAAATTCCCAAGTAAGAGGAAAAGAAAAAAGTTTTTCAACAATCTTTCCACAAATATACGCGCTCAAACTGGTCAAAAGGACAACATCCTCCAAGGGTATGTAAATTATCTTACCTTCAAACCTTTTATGGATAAATATTTTGATGTCTACAACCTTCCAGAGGAACTTCTCGCTATTCCTTTTTTAGAAAGTAGTTTTAATACCAAAGCAACTTCTAAAGTGGGAGCTACCGGCATATGGCAGTTCATGCCATTCATCGGTAAGTTATTTATGCCTGTAGATAAAGATCAAGATGCCAGAAACAACCCTGTAATATCCACTTTGTCCGCTTTTCATCTTTTGAAACAAAACAAAATGATTTTAAAGAGATGGGACCTGGCGGTAACAGCATATAACAGTGGGACAAAGCATATTGTTCGGGCCAGAAGGAAGTTTAAAAAGAAAGATATGTCTCTTGAGTATATGTTAACTCATTATGATCATCCTCATATTGGGTTTGCTTCAAGTAATTTCTATTCCAGTTTTCTGGCATTAGTTCATACTCTGGCCTACAAAAAAGAACTTCTAGGTATCGACGATAACCTTAAACCCGACGTCAAGTATAATGACCCATTAAGAGTTTATATCAGTAAGTGCAGTATACGACCTTCAAGAATTTTTACGGCTTTACAAAAGTCCTCTCCTTATTTCAATCTTCTCAATAAGCATTTCAAGTTTCCTAAAGGGACTTATGGGAAAGGCAGCATTCTAATCTCTGACGTAGAATTAACCAGTAAAAGGTATCTTCAATTGAACGATACACAAATCAGAAAAAACTATCCTAAAAATTTTAAGAAATTAGTAAAGAATCAAAGTTGCTCTAGAAGATAGGTTTCTGGAGAGCAAAAAGTCTGTAAGTAATCAGTTGTTTTGTCCTGATATTCTATTTTAAGATTTATGATTCCTTGATGATCGCCAAGGATAAATACTTTTGTACTAAGTGGTGTCTCTTCTTCTGAAAGTGAGCCATTCTTTTCCAGGTAGAACTTATCAAGGGCCATAGGTCCTCTGGCTGATTCACCATTGGTTGTCACACTGAGTAGTTCTCTCTGTAGATTTATTTGAATAACACATTTTCCTTCCATACCGCTCATGTTATTTGCCTCAAGAAGATTTACAATGAAATCAGAGCTTGGAAGTTCTACATTTTTATTATCACCAATCCCAACATATACAGTTTCTTCCATGTGTGAAAATGCTAAATATCTTCTCATCCCGAGCGGCTGAATTGGCACTTTAATTTCATGAAGATTCGAAGCCATCTTTTCTGCTTTGATATCTCTATTGAAATATCTGATTTTATCAGAGTCAATATCAAGCTCTGTGGCCGTATTAGATAGAATAGTTCTTTCAAGTGTTGTCACTTTCATCGTCTCTGGCGACGTAATTAACAGAGCTTCAAATAAAACTTCATCTTCAACTATGTGAATTATCTTTTCTGAGTATTCATTATCAACAGTTCTAATTTTTAAAAGTGAATTACCTGCTGTTACACCTGCAAAAAGCACATATCTTTTTGCAGTTTCGTCCTCTGTAATTCTAAAATTTTCATCAAAATCAAATTTTGCTTCAAACTCAGCATCAAGGTCTAGACTATCAATTCCTCTATCTCTATCAACCAAGAGGAAGCCACCCAGGCCTCTGATTTGATGAGAATCCAAAAACTTCATCATTGATTCTTGTGAAATCGAAGGAATTGCGACTTCAATCGTTCCTGGCTCAAGAGCAATATCCATAGTTGTTCTTAGGTAGTCTCGTTTCAAGATTGTTCCTCTATAAACACCTTGACTGCTCGCAAGTTCTGTTTCGATATTGATGTAGCCATTATTGTTATCTTCAAGCCTGTTGTTGCCCTCACTCGCCGAAGTAAATTGAAAACTTCTAAGAGTATCTTTCGTATTTTCACCAATATTTACTTCATAGGTGGTAAGTATCGTTTTTGAATATCCACTTGTTTGAGTATTCATTTTTTTTGCTGCGGATCTTTTCTTAGAGATTTGATCAATTACTTTTGAGTACTCACCTCTCGATTTTGCTTGAGTATTCAATGGGTTATTGGCCATAGCCATTTTTGGTGTTTCACCCATCTCACGCTCATATGCCGCCAAGACATTCTTTGAAATTATCGTATTAGGATTTTCAGTTTTGTTTTCATTTTGTGCAGCGAGGACTGCTTCATCTGTTTTTTTATTATTAACTACTTCAACTTCTATTTTTGGCTGCTCTACAGCTTTTGTCTTTATAGTAAGATCAACTTGATTCGCCAGGCTGACATTCTCATCCTCGTCATCAGATTTTGAATAGTCATAAAATACCAAATCTGTGTCTTCTGTTTGAGTATTCAGTTTCTGACTTGAAACTGTTTTTACGAAATCTTCAATTTTTTGATTTGTGATTTCATTTTGTTTTTTAATTTCTGCAATTTTTTTCTCTTCAATTTCATTTTGCTTTTCTAAAGTAGGGCCTTCACCTTCATTTAGTGATGCAAGTTTTCTATCAATGTTTTGATTTTGGAAATATTCTGACCAGCTAATTTTAGCCAGATCTTCAGTTTTAACATTATAGCCATAGTGCTGGATAAGCTCATTGTTGTTAACAACGTTGTCTTCAGATGCTGCTACCACGGCTTTAACAGGCTCTCTTACATCAAGATTAGGCTTAGTGATGTTTACATTTTTAATATTGATTTTTTTAGTAACAGGTTTTGCAAACGTAATTTTCTTTGTCTTTGTTACTTTTTTCTTTTTAACGATTACTTTAACTTTATCTTTCACTTTAACACTGCTCAAAACAGGCTCCCCATGGGCTTTTTGAACTTTTTTGGAGAAATGTGAAATAAAGATAAATGGCTTGTCTTCGGACTTTCTAAGATCACTCAAATACGCAAAAGAGGCAGCCAGAGAGGCTACCAGGCAGAGCGTGTAAATGTTTTTGAGAATCTTGTTCATAATTTTAAAAAACGTTTTTTAATAAGCTTCCTTTTATTTTCGTATGTCATACAGAAAATTCAAGAGAAGAGAACTTTCTTCCCTTATTTTGTGAGTGTTCATTTGAATAGTCGTCATGGTTATGAAAATTTTTGGCAAAAAAAAGACCCGACATAAATCGGGTCTTTTCATTTTTTGAATAGTCAGTACTGAGTACTCAGTGAAATTAGCCCTTGTATGAAGCCAACTGAACTCTAAGACGAGCTCTTTCCACTTTTCTTCTAAACTTAGTAAGCTCTTCATCAGTAAGAGCTTCAGCTTGAAGCATTTCTTCAGCATGTTTGAGAGATGCTTTAGCTCTTTCAACATCAATTTCGTGATCTTCCTCTGATGTATTTGACAGCAAAATGACCTTGTCATCAAGAACCTTACAAATACCAGTTGTCACTGAAAAATATCTATCAGGATCGTCTTCTCCACCAAATACTGTCACAATTCCTGTAGAAAGTTTCGAAACAATATGAGTGTGATCCTTTAGAACGTTGATTTGTCCCCTAACAGTTGGAACCAAAAGGGACTCAGCAGGAATCCCTTTTGCTACAATTTTAGAAGGTGTAAGGATATCAACTGTATAGTTGTTCATTATTTATCCCTTATTAGTTTCCAGCTGCAATTTGCTTAGCTTTTTCTTTAACCATGTCGAGGTTACCGACAAGGTAGAAAGCTTGTTCTGGAAGATCGTCAACTTCACCATTCAAGATGGCCTTGAATGAACTGATTGTATCTTCAATTGGAACGAACTGCCCTGGAATACCAGTGAACTGCTCAGCAACGAAGAATGGTTGTGAAAGGAACTTTTGAACCTTTCTAGCTCTAGCAACAAGAATCTTATCTTCTTCAGAAAGTTCATCCATACCAAGAATGGCGATGATGTCTTGAAGTTCTTTATATCTTTGAAGAATTTGCTGAACACCACGGGCAATGTTGTAGTGCTCATCTCCAAGAATAGCTGGAGTAAGAATTGTTGAAGATGAAGTAAGTGGGTCAACCGCAGGATAAATTCCAAGCTCGGCAATTGGACGTGAAAGTTCTGTTGTCGCATCCAAGTGAGCAAATGTTGTAGCAGGTGCAGGGTCTGTATAATCATCCGCAGGAACGTAAACGGCCTGAATAGATGTAATCGAACCTTTATTGGTTGAAGTAATCCTTTCTTGCATGGCACCCATTTCAGTACCAAGAGTTGGTTGGTAACCAACGGCAGAAGGAATACGACCAAGAAGTGCGGAAACCTCAGAACCGGCCTGAGTAAATCTAAAGATGTTATCAACGAAGAAAAGAACGTCCTGACCTTCTTCATCTCTGAAGTATTCAGCTACAGAAAGACCTGTTAGAGCAACTCTAGCTCTCGCCCCAGGAGGCTCGTTCATCTGTCCGTAAACAAGAGCAGTTTTTTCGATAACTCCTGATTCTTTCATTTCGTAGTAAAGGTCATTCCCTTCACGTGTTCTTTCACCAACACCAGCAAACACCGAGAAACCACCGTGTTGAGTCGCAATGTTGTTGATCAGCTCCATAATAAGAACGGTTTTACCAACACCGGCACCACCAAACAGACCAATCTTTCCACCTTTCAAATAAGGAGCAAGAAGATCGATAACTTTAATACCTGTATAGAATGGCTCTAGCTTTGTTGATTGGTCCTCAAACGTAGGAGGTTCTCTATGGATTCCATATGACTTCTTAGCTTGAAGTGGACCGGCCTCATCAACTGGCTGACCGATAACGTTGATAATACGTCCAAGAACTTCCCTACCAACAGGAGCTTGAATGGCATCACCAGTATCTTTTACAGTAAGTCCTCTTGAAAGACCTTCTGTTGCGTCCATCGCAATAGTTCTAACAACGTTGTCACCAAGGTGCTGAGCAACCTCTAGAACAAGGTTATCTTCATTTTTGTCGATAACTTTATTTGTAACAGTCAAAGCGTTGTTGATAGCTGGAAGTTGTCCACCTGGAAATTCAACGTCAACAACCGGACCCATAACTTGTTTGATCAATCCTGTATTACCGGACATATCATCGCTCCTTAAGCATTTAACGACTCAGCACCAGATACAACTTCGATAAGTTCAGTTGTAATCGCTGCTTGTCTCAATTTATTCATAGTTAGTGTTTGTGATCTGATAGCATCTTTACAGTTACGTACGGCCGAATCCATGGCTGACATTCTCGATCCGTGCTCAGCTGCATTCGCATCCAGTTGAGCCGTCCAAAGACTTGTTGAAAAAGATTCAGGGATCAATGTATCCAGAATTTCTTTCGGGTTTGGATCGTATTTAAAGTCGAATGGAAACTTTTCCTGAAGTTCTGTTTTCACATCCTCATCTAATGACATTGGAAGAAGTTGTGAAATTGTCGGAGTAAAGGCGATAGCTGATTCAAACACGTTGAATGCTACTAGCACTTTTCCAACTTCATCTGTTTTGAAAAGTTCCGCAAGCTCTTTACCCACTTCCTGAATTTCAGCAAATGAAGCATCTTGCTTTTCGAATGTGTAAAATTTGCCTTCATTAACTTCATTTTTAACAAGGTCTCTTACCTTTTTTCCAATGAAGTAAACTTTGACATCAAGGTCTGTTTCCGCAAGAAAAAGTCTTACTTTTTTAGCGAGTTGCGAGTTGTAACCCCCACATAGTCCCTTGTTTGCCGAGATCACCAAAAGAGCAGCTTTTTTATTTTCTGCATTTTCTTTCAGGTATTCATGCTCGTAGTTTTCAACCAGGGCCGAAACCGTTTTGATTGTTTCTTCGAGTTCAGTGGCATACGGACGTGAAGTTTGAATCGCTTGCTGAGCCTTATTAAGCTTGGCAGCCGATACAAGCTTCATCGCTTGCGTAATCTTAAGAGTACCCTTGGTACTCTTAATCTTTTTCTTGAGCTCTTTTATGTTAGCCATAAGCTCTTATTCCCTTCTCTTAGTATTTTTTAGTAGCAACAAATTCTTTAATAGCTGCTGTAAGTTTTTCACCATTCTCATCAGAGATTTGTTTTTCTGCAGCGATTGCTGACATCATTTCTCCGTGTCTTGATTTAAGATTATCGAGAAGTTCTTTCTCAACCTCTTGAATCTTGTTTGTTGGAATAGTGTCGAACATACCTTTAGTTGCAGCGTAAATTGAAACAACCTGATCAACAACTTCTAGTGGTTGATATTGTCCCTGCTTAAGTAGCTCAACCAGTCTTTCACCTCTAGCTAGCTGTCTTTGAGTAGCTGCATCTAGATCAGAACCAAACTGAGCAAAGGCAGCAAGTTCACGATACTGAGCAAGGTCTAGTCTCAATGTACCAGCAACTTTTTTCATCGCTTTAATCTGAGCTGACCCACCAACTCTTGAAACAGAAAGACCAACGTTAACTGCAGGTCTAACACCAGAGTTAAATAGGTCCGATTCAAGATAGATCTGACCGTCAGTAATCGAAATAACGTTTGTAGGAATATAGGCCGAAACGTCACCTTCTTGAGTTTCAATAACAGGAAGAGCCGTTAGTGAACCAGCACCCATTTCATCAGAAAGCTTAGCAGCTCTTTCAAGAAGTCTTGAGTGTAGATAGAAAACGTCTCCAGGGAAAGCTTCACGTCCAGGAGGTCTTCTTAGAAGAAGTGACATCTGTCTATAGGCTTGAGCTTGTTTGGTAAGGTCATCATAAACGATAACTGCGTGCTTACCATTGTCTCTATAAAATTCTCCCATCGTTGCACCAGTATATGGAGCAAGGAACTGAAGTGGAGCTGTTTCAGAAGCAGTTGCAGAAACGATGATTGTATAGTCCATCGCACCAGCTTCAATCAATTTCTGTTGTACCTGTCTTACTGTTGAGTTTTTCTGCCCAATAGCTACGTAAATACAAACAACATCTTTACCTTTTTGGTTGATGATCGTATCGATCGCAACGGCAGTCTTACCAGTCTTACGGTCACCAATGATAAGTTCCCTTTGACCTCTACCGATTGGAATCATTGAGTCGATAGCTTTAAGACCTGTTTGAAGTGGCTCGTGAACTGATTTTCTAGCAAGAATACCAGGAGCTTTAATTTCAACCTGTCTCATATCGTTGGACTTGATATCACCCTTACCGTCAATTGGTTGCCCAATCGCGTTTACTGCTCTACCAAGAAGAGCATCACCTACTGGAACCTCAACAATACTTTCGGTTCTCTTAACTGTAGTGCCTTCTTTAATACCAGTATCTTCACCAAGAACAGCAACACCAACGTTGTTCGTTTCAAGGTTAAGAACCATACCCTTAGTACCAGTTGAAAACTCAACTAGCTCACCGGCCATAACGTTCTTAAGACCAAATACTCTGGCAACACCGTCACCAATGGTTAGTACAGTACCAACTTCGTCCACTTGTAGTTTAGTTTCGAAATTAGCAATTCTTTCTTTAATGATGCTCGTGATTTCTTCAGGATTCATAGACATGGCTATCCCTCTTTCCTTTTTATGAATTAAGTACCGTTTCTTTAAATTTATTAAGTTGATTATCTAGAGATGCATCCAATTGAAGATCTTCAACTGTAACTCTGTATCCTGCAGTGATGGCACTGTTTTTTACATAATCAAGTTTGCAATCTTTATTGATTTTACCTTTAAGATAAGCTGTAATTTTTTCTCTAAAAGCAGCGTCTACATCGTCTTCAGCTCCTTCGATTGTTCCTCTAAGGAAACCTTTTTCATGATCGTCTCTGACCACGATTTCCTTATAAATCAATGGAAACAATGAAAGTCTCTTTTCAGAAATTGTGAAGTTGATAAAGTTTTTAAGAAGCCCTGAAAGCCCAAGCTTCGCTGAAATATCTTGCATAACAGCCTGTTTTTCTTCTGGGGTAAAAACATCCAGGAAAAGAACATTTTCAAGGTTGTTATTCTTGTTAATCAACTCATTAAGTTTGATTAACTCAGATGCAATATCAACACCCTTCTCTTTTGCAAGATCGTACATGGCTGTAGCATATGCTTTGGCAACATTTTGTTCTTTCACTTAACCTCCACTATCCAATATCTGATAGCAGCTTTTGAGTTGCTTTCGTTTTATATTCTTTATTTGAGTTAATTTCTGTTTTTGCTTTGGTGATAACTTCATCGAGAAGCGAAGAGTTTAGTTGTCTAACCATCTCATTCTTTTCACTTTCAACTTTGTTTGCAGCATCTCTTTTCATTCTTTCAATTGAAGCTGCTGTTTCCAGCTTTTGAGCTGAATCGAATTTTGTACCGTCCTCTTCAGCATTCATAAGTATTCTTGAAGTTTCAGAGTCTAAAGACTCAAGCTTCTTTGTATATTCATCCAATTTAATTTGAGCTTCTTTGGATTTTTCTTCAGCCATGTTGTAGAGGTTTTCAACCTCTTCACTATTCTTTGTGAAGGCATCACTTATTGGCTTTCTCAATTTGATCAAAATAAATCCAAAAAGAAGAAAGAAGTTGATGGCTGGATACATGAGGTCTGAAATGTGACCGCCACCGGCACCGGCAGCAAACACATTAGATGAAATAAGAACCAAAGCAAGTGTGAGAAGGTTTTTCATTTTCTACCTTTTATTAATTCACAAATTTATCAACGAGGTTTTTTGCAAGTGAGTCAGCATTGTCGAGAACTTCTTTCTTCTTAGAATCGAGTTCTGCAACGAAAGCCGCTCTTTCTTTTTCAACTTCCTGGTTGATTTGGTTTTCAGCAGTTTTGATATTTTGTTTTTCTCTATCGAGAATTTCGTTTTTTCTTTTATTGTATTTGTCTTGAGCCTCAACATAAGCTTTGTCGATTTGCTCTTTGTATTTTTGTGACAATGATTCAGCTTGCGAGAAGGTCTTATTGGCGTTGTCTTCAAGCTTAGTTGTTTTGCTTTCTCTAAGCTCAAGGACAAACTGAAGCTTGTTAAAAAAGATGACTTTAAGAAGGAAAAAAAGAACAACAAGAATACCAAATTGAATGAAGACTGTTTGATCTACATTAAGTTTTTTAAAAACACTAAGGATAAGATCCATTGATATTTCCTTTTGAAAGCTTCCGGTAGTTTTAGAATCAAGCTCTAGAACAGCCTAAATGCTTTAAAATGCCTGTAATTTTGAACCCTATGAATAAACTTAGCCAGAACAAACGTCAAGGTGAATTAGGCCTTTTTTGAACGGGTTATGAACAGTTTTGAAGTTGTTTAGACGCTTGGCGAAATCGTGTTTATCTATTGTCTCGCATCTTAGTGGTTCCGTGGAAAATAACGCCCTCTTCCACAATCAAACTTGGTGTTGTGATTGTTCCCTCAAATCTTGCGGGCTTAATTATTTCTACGCGCGACGAGGCCTTCACATTTCCCTTCACAGTACCTGAAATGAGAATAACATTGGCATTGATGTCAGCATTAATCACAGCGCCTTCAGAGACAATTACAGTATCATTCGAGAAAATACTTCCATTCACGATTCCTGCGATTCTGGCTACGCCATTGAAAGAGAGGTTGCCTTCAAACTTGCACCCCTCTTCGATGATTGCTGAGATATCACCTTTTCCTTGGCTCACATGTGCTCCGCATTATTAACGAGTAAGTAAATACTCGTAGATATCGTTAAATTCTGCTTCGTTCGAAAACTTGATAGTAACTTGTCCACTACCATTATTTTTCGCAGCCAGCTTAAAATGAAAACCAGTCTTATTTTCCAACTTTTGGCGATACTGATCAAGTTTTTCAGCTTCATAAACAGGCTTTCTTTCTTTCACTGGCGTAGCTTTCTTTTTCGAAAGTTTTTCAAGCTCACGTACAGACATTTCTTCCTGTACTGCAATGTTGGCCAACCTAATAGCCGCTTCTCTTTCTTTAATTGAAGCTAAAACTTTGGCGTGCCCAAATGAAAGTACTTCTTTTTGAAGTAGTTCAACCACTTCCCTTGGAAGCTTCAGGATCCTTAGATAGTTCGCTACAGAACTTCTTTCTTTGCCAAGCTTTTTAGCAACTTCTTCCTGATTCAATCCATATTCATTCATTAGATGATAGTAAGCCAAGGCCTCTTCAACACAATTAAGATCTGCACGTTGAACGTTTTCAATGATCGCCATGATCATTTTTTCTTTTTCTGTTCCTCGTTTGATTATTACTGGGACACTTTCAAGTCCTGCAAGTTTAGAGGCTCGAAGCCTTCTTTCACCAGCAACAAGTTCAAATCCATTTTCAGTTTTAGCAACAACCAAAGGTTGAATGACTCCGTTTTCTTTAATCGAATTAGATAGCTCTTGAATCTCTTGTTCTTTAAAGATTTTTCTCGGTTGATTTGGATTAGTTTTGATTTGTGAAATATCTACCAGGTACGGAGTATAATCCGCTTTTGCTGTAGCTTCTTTTGCTTCTCTTTCAACTTCATCTTTTAATGTTTTTTCAAGAATCTGATTTGGCGTTTCTTGAATGAGTGAAGCAATACCTTTTCCTAATGCTATTTTCTTGGCCATCGTAAATTCCCTTTACACTCCGAGAGTGTTTTCGCTTCCCATGCTGTCTGCTGGTTTTTGAAGTTGTGCCATTCTCTCTCTGAGAATTAATTCCTTGGCCAATGAAAGGTATGCGCTACTTCCTGTAGACTTGATATCGTAAAGAATGATTGGCTTACCATATGAAGGACACTCGGCAAGTCTCACGTTCTTAGGGATAATTGTTTTAAAAACTTTGTCACCAAAGTGGTTTTGAATTTCTTGTACTACTTGATTGTGAAGTGCCGCTCTTTTATCGAACATGGTAAGAACTACACCTTCCATTTCAAGTCTTGGGTTCAAACTTCCCTTGATCATACGTACAGTATTAAGCAACTGTGCCAAACCTTCCATTGCTAGAAACTCTGTCTGCATTGGAACAATATAAACATCAGCTGCTGTTAGAGCGTTTACAGTTAAAAGTCCAAGGTTTGGTGGACAGTCAATAATGATGTAATCGTACTCGTCCTGTACGGCCTCAAACGCGTTCTTAAGCTTTGATTCTCTAGCAAAGACACTTACTAGTTCAATCTGTGCACCAGAAAGATTGTTATCTGCTGGACAAATATCGAGGTAAGGAAGCTCTGTTTTGTAGATGGCATTCTTAATTGGTTCATCGGCAACAAGAGTGTGATATATGTTGCAGTGCACAAACTCTTCTTTACCCAAGCCAAGGCTTAAAGAACCATTTCCCTGAGGATCGAGGTCAACTAATAGAGTTTTCTTCTCAGCGACCGCCAAACAGGCTGAAAGGTTCACAGAAGTCGTCGTCTTGCCGACTCCACCTTTCTGGTTCATCATCGCAATAATTTTAGCCATTTATAGCTCCTTAAAGGAATTTTTCTTATATGAAATGATTAAATAAACTGGGTCAGTCTGACAAGTTGTTTATTTGGATTTGTTCCACGTGGAACATCTAAATTTTTGAAGTAAGCAAAGGTTCTCCCCTCAGTTCCAGGTAGCTCTACCTCTTCAAAACCAATTGATTCCCAATCTTCAGGAATGTTTTCCAAGTTTTCAAGCTCGAAAAACTTAGGCCCCTTATAAAAGACCGTCGTAACCGATGTACCTTCTTCATAGTTTATGAGTGGCAATAAATTTTCCACTGTGCTAACGGCCTTGAAAGTGATCATAACTGGACGGTTGATTAAGATTTCTTCAATACGCTGATGGTAAGTCTTAACGTTATCAAGGCCTAACTCTTTAGCAATCAAATTGACTGCGTCTGATTTTTTTCTCCTGGCCTCAAGTCCAATAAATCTTTTATGAGGATAGAGCTTAGCCAAGGGTAATATTGGAAAGCCTCCACCAAAGCCAACATCAATAACTATATCAACTTCATTAATCAGATCTTGAAAGATGGCACATTCAGTATGAGGTATAATCGAATCGATAATTTGCTTCTCGAAAAATTCATCGTATTCAGTGATACGAGTGAGATTTAGACCCTTGAGAGGACCATTCAAAATCTCTAGATATTTTTTTGCAAATTCTTCCATTAATTAAAATTACCAGCCACTGTTGCAAGAGTTGCAGGGCGAATACCCTGGATTCTTTTCAGTTGTCCGAAAGTTTCAGGCTTAACTTCCTCAATACGTTGTTTACATTCGGTGGATATATTCGACGATTTAAGAAGAGATGTATAATCAATTTTTTTATTATCAAATCTATCTACCCTATCAAGATCTATCTTCGCTCTTTCAATGTAACCTGCATACTTATTCGATATGGCTGCAGCTCGAATAACCCTACTGTCTATAAAAATACCATTTTTAGATAGCTCTTTTGTCAGTACAGCTACAGGATCTAGAAAACTTCTCTTTAAAAGCTCAGACAATGTTATATTTGGAGTAAATGTACCGTATTTTTCTATAGAAAATAGCGTGCGATTACTATTATTGTCTCTATATCTATAACTTTCAATCAAATCCATCACCAGTTCAAACTGTTCGATTTGTGAAATCAACGTCTGATCCAAATGTGTATTCAGCCCAAAAGACAACCTATATGGGGCCATTCTTAAAAAAGAGTTGTCTTCACGAACATAAAGACGTCTCTCATTCCTTGCCGTAAAGAGACGATAAGGCTCATCCCGCTTTTGTGTGACAAGATCCTCAACCATCACACCGATATAGCTTTCTTCACGTTTTAAGTAAGCTTTTGGTCTTCCAACTAGCTCCAAAGAAGCATTTAAGCCTGCTATCAAACCCTGTCCTGCGGCCTCTTCATAGCCACTGGTTCCATTAATTTGACCTGCAAAATAGAGACCTGAAACAAGTGTATGCTCTAGTGATCTATCAAGCTGTGTAGTATCAACTACATCATATTCTACTGCGTACCCATGGACTAATATTTCAGCTTTCTCTAGCCCTGGAATTGTTCTAATAAATTCTTCTTGAACCTCTCTCGGAAGTGAAGTGCTAATACCGTTTGGGTATACACTGTCTGTTTCTAGTCCTTCCGGCTCTACAAATACATGGTGTGAATTTCTATCTGGATAGCGGAATGCTTTATCTTCAATAGATGGACAATATCTAGGACCAACACCTTTGATTTGCCCATTAAATATAGGACTTCGCTCTTTATTATCTCTGATAATTCCGAGTGTAGATTCGTTTGTACGGCTCAAATAGCATGAAACCTGCTCTAAAAACCTTTGTTTAGGCATGTGGGCATGGTGAAAGTTAAGACTCTCGCTATCACTTTCTTGCGGATCCATAACAGAGAAATCTATTGTTCTTTTATCCAATCTCGCCGGCGTACCAGTCTTAAATCTGAGTGGATTGAGCTTTATCTCTTTAACTAATGATTGAAGACCAGGCCCAGGGACACAACCAGTTCGCCCACCTGACTTTTGCTCTTCACCAGTATGAAGCAACCCACTTAAAAAAGTTCCCGCTGTAACAATCACCCTTCTAGACTGAACCTTGCGCCCAGTTTCAAGTGAGATATTAAAAATACCCTCTTCTCGGTCAATCTCAATCGCTTTATCTCGAATTACTTCAATATTTGTTTCATTTTCTATAATGAATTCTGCGTTTCTAGAGTAAGCGTCTTTATCAACCTGTACCCTAGTGGATTGAACAGCAAAACCTTTACTCTCATTCAAAGTTCTGTATTGAATGGCAGAAAGGTCTGCAAGCCTTCCCATTAAACCACCAAGCGCATCGATCTCCCTAACAACCTGGCCTTTACCGACACCACCCACAGCTGGATTACATGGAGTTGAAGCTAGACCAATGCCCGGAAGCGAAAGAATCGCAACTTTCAAATTAAACTGCTGCGATATCCATGCCGCTTCTACACCCGCATGACCGCCGCCAATGATGACAATATCGAACATTGTTTCCCTCAATGTTCCACGTGGAACAATTCGCTGGAGCATAATGAAAAAATGGATGTAAGTCTATGGATTTATTTACCTATGCAAAAATTTTCAAAGATATTTCCAAGAACTTGATCAGGGGGAAGTGAACCCAAAAGCTCCTCAACCTCCACACCTAACCTATTGATTTCACTGGAGATAATACCCAAATCATCATGTTCTTTCAATAGTTTACCAAATTCATCGGTCTTTGAATGAATCTTGCGTATGAGGTCTGCGTGGCGTTCTAAAAGCAGCGGCTTATCTTCTATAAGTAGTGAATATTTCGAAGAAACAAGATCCATAATTTTGGTAAATGCTTGATTCTTGGATAAAACGACTGGTTCTATAGGACCACCTTTTTTTGGTTCTATAGGACCACCTTTTTTTGGTTCTATAGGACCACTTTTTTCTGGTTCTATAGGACCACTTTTTTCTGGTTCTATAGGACCACTATTTTCTGGTTCTATAGGACCACTTTTTTTTGGTTCTATAGGACCAGCTAAGGCCACACGAAGATATGGATAGTTCTTATAAGAACTAGAAGCGATTACACTTTCATGATTTTCAAAATCACAATGAGTAAATACAACAACGTCTGGATCATCGACTGCATCGGCTTTTGAAGGCGGCTCAAATGGATTGATAACAAGAATTTTATAGAAAGCATTTTCTATTTTCTTCTTCCCTCTTTTGATTCCCTCACTTTCAATTTCATTTTCTGTTGTTCGAATACCGGCAGTATCTACCAAAGAATATTCAACTGATTTATAGGAAAGGCCTTCGGATACATAGTCACGAGTTGTCCCCTTTGTGCTTGAAACGATACTTCTATCAGTAGAAAGGAGTTCGTTAAAAAGTGAGGATTTTCCAGCATTTACAGCGCCATAGAGAACTATTTCAGGTTTTAAAAGGACTGCTGAATTGGCACCTACCCTTTTATGGAGTTGGTGAACTGAAGTTTCAAATTTAGTGAAAGCCTGTTTAAATTTAGCGTCTGCTACTTCTTCGCCAACGTCCTCTACAAAATCAATGTTAAGTTCAAAATTTGAGCGAAGAGAAAGATAGAGATTTTGAAGTTCAAGATACTTTTCATTAACTTCTCCGCAAAGAACCTGTAATCCCTGATCCAGAGCGAATCCCGAGCTGGCATTCAATAGAAGATCCAATCCTTCTACTTGGGAGAGAGTTAACTTTCTATTTTTGAGTGCACGATAAGTAAATTCACCAGGTGCAGATTTTCTGAATTTTCCAGAGGAAACAAAAAGATTAAGAATCTTTGAAACATTAAATCGATTTCCATGAACAGAAATTTCAAGAATGTTTTCTCCGTTATAACTTTTTGGCCCCTTGAAGTAAGTGCAAACCACCTGATCAACCAGTGAAGAATCCCTTGGATCTAAAAGGTGGCAGAAAATGGTCCTATGGGGGCAAAAACTTTCAGGATCTTTGTCAAAAAAGCCTTTAAAAATCGATAAGTTATCGAATCCAGAGGCACGAATAACAGAAATCGCTGTGTTTTCTAGCTGGCCGGTACTACAGGCAATGATAGGTTCGTCACTGTAGAGCCAGTCCATTCATCAATCCGTCATTTTATAGACAACAAGTTGTTGTCCGATACCAAAAATAGTTGAAACAGCGATATAAAGATTCAAACCTGCTGGAAGATCTTTCATGATGAAACCAAAAATA
Organism: Bacteriovoracaceae bacterium; assembly: GCA_041546685.1. Taxonomy (GTDB): domain Bacteria; phylum Bdellovibrionota; class Bacteriovoracia; order Bacteriovoracales; family Bacteriovoracaceae; genus M0603. Next base: position 31,093 of record JBFEVX010000036.1, read on the forward strand.
AGTGGCATAAACATCATAATCTTCTTCTGTGTAGGATCTGCTGTTGTCGTAGGAGTCAGCTTTTGCTGAGCAAACATGGCAATCGTCATAAATACAGGAAGAACATAGAATGGATCTTTGATACTGAGGTCAGTGATCCAAGCAAAAAATGGTGCCTCAACAAGCTCTACTGCCCCGTAAAGAACGCGGTAAAAAGCGAAGAAAATTGGCATTTGAAGAAGCATCGGCAAACAGCCCCCTAGAGGATTGGCACCAGCTTTCTTAAAAAGTTCCATCGTCTCTTTTTGCATTCTCGCCTGATCATCCTTGTACTTTTCCTTAAGCGCTTGAAGTTCAGGTTGAATCTTCTGCATTTTCTTCATTGATTTGAATGAAGTGTAACTAAGCGGGAAAAGAATCATTCTGATCAATAGAGTAAGTAGAATGATGGCCACACCATAGTTTGGAAAATACTTATAGAACCATTGAAGACATCTAAGAATAGGTACTGAAATAATACCGAAAATACCGAAATCAACTGAAAGATCGAGCTGATCCCCCATATCTACAAGAGTGTCATAATTCTTTTTGGTAAAAACGAAATTGCCAGTAAATTCATTGGCAGGATCTACCATCTCAACGCTTAAGACACCTTTGGTATCTGTCTTGTAACGAGCATTGGTCTTATTTTGAAGAACGAAGGCAAGGAGGTGATAATCGAAATCGATTCCAAACCACTTAATTTTCGCCTCTCCAGACTCCTCATCTCCGACCTTAAATCTCTCTGTATCATTAGAAAACTTAATAAAATTACGTATTTGGTTATTCTCAAGTTCCTTAGGAGTAGAATTGAAACTCACTTGGTAACGATAAGGTTGTTGTGATTTTAGACTAATCCCAAGCATACCCTTTTCATTAATTCCACCAGAGAGATCAATCCCATAAGATTCATTTTTACCAGAAAAAGTCGAGGGATCATTACCTTTTACGATATCGAAAACTACTGGCTTAGCTCCAGCAGTTGTCATGATTTTAATTTGTAATGCCTGCTTAGTTCCGGCCATATCTCTAAAAGCGAAAACCGCATCCTTACTATCAACATCTGAAATAGTGAGATCAGAAAGAAGGCTGAACTTATATCCAGAAGCTTCAATGACATTGGTGTTTACGACAACTTCAGTTGCATCAGCAGGCTTAATCTCTGAAGTTGATGACGACTCAGAACCCTTGGCAGTGCTAGTTTCAGCAGTTTGAGTTGTCGTCGAAGAATCAGTTTTTTCAATAGTAACAGGGGCTTTAATAGGAGTTTTCGGAGCAAAGTAAGCCTGCCATACAAACAACACTAGG
>JBFEVX010000124.1:0-10782 GCA_041546685.1 Bacteriovoracaceae bacterium
CCCAGTTCGAGACTGGGGCTGTTGTCATTGATAAATTTGTTGATGGTTGCCGCATCAACTGAAAAACTTTCTTGCTTGTTCTCGCTACTACCAAAGTTCATTCCTAGTGCTTTGTGATCTTCTCTCGAATAAATCATGCTTCCACCTGATCCAACTCCTGTCAGAACATCAGTTCTCACAATGGTTGCGCCTGGGTTGACCTTGCTGACTTTCCCCGTGGTGTAGGACTTTTCTTTGCCTGAAGGATGGTGAACAGTATAGACGTTGTTTCCTGGCTGCGGCGTCTTATCGGAGAATTCTGTTACTCCGAAATGATCTCCTGGTCTTCCATCACATTGAAGAAGGACAAGGTGATTCTGTGTATCCATGGATAGTACTCGTGAGCAATTGACCTTGATCCTTTTGGTCATCGGGGTGCCTTTCTGTGAGTTGAAAATGACATGTGAGCCTGTGGCATCTGGTTTGTCATTCAAACAAGCAGAGCTCGTCAGTACAACAGAAGGGGACACAATCGTTGCAGTACAAGTTTGATATGTTAGATTTCCATCTATAGTGACCGGTCGACGGAAAAGTCCAGTTGCGCTGGAGTTGGCCTCTTCTCCTGAGCCTTTTTTAAGTCGTCCGACATCAGTATCTTTTCGATGACTATCAATTCCACTCGAAGAAAGTGGACGATCATTTACTGAAGCAATAGAACGACTCGCTGGCTCTACAATCTCAGGTGCAAAGCCAGTTTCTTTCCAGACAACCATAGACCTCTTTGCATCTTTGACACTGCCAAAGGTTTTCTCGAGAACGCAGATAGGGGTCGCAGGCTTCGAACAGGCACTGATCCTAGTCAAAGTAATGGGCGAAATATTATCTCCGAGAATGGCCTGAACAGCTCGGATCTGATCTTTCGGTCCTTCTACTTGTACTTTGAGTGGTCCATCATTTGAAGTGGCTGAAAGAGTGATCGGCTCGTTCGGTTGACCTGGAAAAAGTCTGTCAAAGTTTTCGTCTAAAGATTTTTCAGAACATGCGACCATCTTTGATCGACATTGATTAGTGTGAGCATGGATGGCCAAAAGCCAATCGGCATCTTCTTGAGGACTGATTCCGGCATTCATTAATTGACCCATTCTTTCCATGTCGATTTCTTGATTTTCAATGATACCCGCTTGGGAAATGGCACGTCCTTCCGGCTTTGATGGTGTTTTGAATAGGAGAGTTCCATCGGCCTTCATGCTGACTTTGGTCTGGCAACCACTGTTCTTTTCATAGTTTTCTGATGGATCATGAAGACACATCACCTTTTGCCCGTTCTCATTTCTGGTTTCTGTGGCAAGAAAAGCTTGTGCTTCCAGAGTTGTCGGGTGAGGAAAGGTGACTATCGGCCTTTGATTTCTTTCCAGATGCTTGATGGTATTTGAGAAGAGAAACTCATTTCTCTCTTTTTCAGTAGCAAAATCATCGTAAGCATCCATTGAGCTTAGAGTATTAATCCTAAAGCTCTGTTCAGCTCTGATCGTTTCAATCAAGACGTCTTTATAATCTTGGTGTTCAACAAGCTCTTTCAGATTTTCAAATCCTGAAATATTGGCAATCTCTCCATTCATCGCCGATTTCAAGAGGCCTTGAAGTTCTTGTGGTGAAGGCCTGTCACCATTTTTGTCGAAGCTTGCAAAGTTGTTCATTTTTTTTATGAAGCCAAGTTTTCCCAGATCAAATGAAGCACTTGGAAGAATTGATTCAAGAGAAGGAGTATTAGCATCGCTATATTCGAGTTGAGCTGATTGTGGTGAGAGAATCTCATTCGACATTGGACAAACATCCTTGCAGGCACAAACACTGTTGTCTTTGAAAGGCTTGCACTCGGTCATTTGTCTGGCTATCTCTTCTAGATTTGTTGGAAGACTTGGTTTTCCGTCTTTGACTTCACACCTGACTTCGGGAGGTAGAGTTCCGAAACCGTCGTTGGTGATCCTTCCATCCAGGTCAGATCCACTTGGAGGTAGCATGTGTACATAGCCATCGCAAAGTGAAGTCAAGCAGGGTGGAGGATCGTCTTTACATCCCATTGTGATGATCAGCATGGTGAATAGAATGGGAATGAGATTTTTTTTCAACGTACGTCCTCCGAAATGACTATCGGAATTTACGGTCAAAACTTGAGTAAAATCGTTGGTTTTGTTGATTTTAATTTGAAAGAATGCGTCCACAAATTTGACAACTTTAATGCACTTTCAGACACTTGTATTATTGGAGGACATTTGATGAAAACACTCAAAAGTTTGGGTTATCTATCCCTGATCTTGGTTGTGGCCAGTTGCTCGACCATCAATAAAAGTCACAAAAACTCTGGAATCGGAATTTCGATCACAGCTCCAATGAGAGCAAAGGTGGACGTGGATCTGACGACTAAGCTGACTGGCTATGCCTACGGTGGCTACCTCTTCAATCTCTTGAAAGTTAGTGGAGATGGAAAGTTTGCTGACGGTATTTCATATAATGGATCCGAGCCTGGTTTTTTTGATGCCCTTTCCAAAGTGGAAGAGATCAAATCTGCAGCTGCATACAATGCCATCAGGCAAAGTAAAGCGGATGTGCTCATCAACCCTCAGTATGTAGTTGAAGAAAGTCATTGGAACCCGTTCTGGAAAACCATCAAAGTCAAAGTGACAGGTTGGCCTGGTAAGGTAGTCAGTATAAAGAATGAAAATTAATCTTCTCTCGATTTTATTCATCTTCGTGTTGTCCATGTCAGCTCATGGACTTGAGCCGGATAAACGCTTGGTTGTCAGGCTCTTGGGACTTAGTAGCTCCAAGAAAACGATTCTTATCAATAAAGGCAGGGAAGAGGGGATCAAGATTGGTGATCACGCCAAATTTTCCAATCCGGTGAATGGGTATTTTGCTAGAGGAACGGTGTCGAGAGTTTCTCCAACCAGATCCGTCTGGTCTCTTTATCGTGTTCTTAAACCGGAAGCACTTGTTGAAAATACAGTTATAACTTTGAAATCAGCCAGTCCTGTCAAACTCACAAGAGATGAATCTCGTGCTCTTGGAATTCTGGCAAATTCATTCGAAAAAATAGATGACCCAACTGCCGAAGACAAGGGTGAAGAAAACCAATTGAAAGATCATTTGATTCAAGCCGTGGTTCGAGACTCTTCAGCATTCAAAAATCAGGATTTTACTGAACTTTTTGAGAATAGTGCTCCGGAAGCAAAAGATGGAAACGTTGATTGGCGTGGTGTTGATGGAGAGTTGGATGAAGTCAAAACTTACGAAGGAATTGACTTCAATACTTTGAACGAAAAATTCAGAGAACTCTAGACTTCGTAAGAATAAGCACTTTCCTGAGCTTCTTCTTCATCATTTTCTCTTCTTTGTCTTTCTTTCTCGAGACGTTCTTGTTCTTTTTTCTGTTCTTTCTCTTTTCTTTGTCTTTCTTTTTCAGCTTCTCTTCTGGCGCGAAGTTCGTCACGAAGCCTTTGAATGTCAGTTCTAGCAGGTCTGATCCGGAATCTCTTTGCTGCTACAGGACCCCATGATGCATCTTTGGCATTAATCGCCATCATCAAGGTGTTGTATTGATCGTTGAAAATGGCCTTTTTAAACAGCTTGCTCAGAAGATCAGTTCCATCTTTTTTAACAATGAACTTGTTCTTTCCTTTCTTTAGGAACCCTGTGTTCTTAATGATGTATTTCGCCAGTACTTTATATGATCTCCAAGTAGTAGTTCTATCCACTCTCACATAAACAAGCTTTGGCTCTTGGGAAAGGTCGAATGAAACTTCTACTTTACCTTTCTCTATTTTTTTGACAGAGAGATTGTTTACGTTGGCAGAAGTATCAACATTAGTACGTGAACCAAGTCTGTCGAACTCAATGAGTTCAGCGGCTCTACCAGAGATTGTGTCAACAGCATCAACTGTTTTCCCTTGTTTGGAAATTGTTCCAAAAAGAAGTCTGGCGTCTGCAGAAACATAGTAAGCGATTTCTTCTCCGATGAGTGAGAGCTTCATGACTTTCATGAAGTTTTGCGAATGCCATCTCGTATGGAACATTTCTGCAAAGACTTCAGTCATTTCTTTAGGTTCATTGATCTGCTTAAGTTTCATCCATTGCTCATGAAACTTCTTGGCTTCCCAGACCATACTCCCTCTATCCAAGTGAAGATCTAGAATGTTCAATGGAATATTCAAAAGTGTTGCATAGGTATTCATAAGAGCGCTTGAAGCTCTGGCTCCGGCACTTGAAAATCTCTCAGGTTTCACACCGAAAGCAACAGCAAGTATTTCCCACATCCTGTCCTCTGGGAGATTGATGAACTTTTCAAGCTGCGCTCTTGTAAAACCGAGTCGATAGAAAAATCTGGTCTTTCCGTAACTGGCTTGTCTTCTGTGATTATTGCAAGGATCTGTGACTCTGCCTCTTGGATCATTACGTCTTGGATTTCTTGCTGACCAGTGAGTGAGACCGACATCTGAACACTTAACATCTGGATCGAATTTTGGAAGAACCGGGAAGAGGTCTGTCTGCCCGGTTGCAACCATTAATTCTGTCATATACTCATGAGCTTCAGCACCAGTTGTATAAAGGTCCTCCATAGAGCCTTCAATTTTGAGGGCCATTCCTTTATCCCAAGTGGTATCAAAGTCTTCCTGAGAAACTGTAGTGTTGAAAGTATATCTTCTCTGTTCTCCATCTTCCCAGAGTGTGTCGTAGCCTCGGCTATTAACATTTGTAGCTCTGAAAATATGGTGGACGTCATCACCAAGAGTAATTCTTGCTTGAGCTGTCGTATTAGAAGTGACGTGTCCTCTTTGAAGAAAGAGACTCAACTTCATTCTATAACTGATGTTTTCAGACTGAGTTCGTTGTTCTCTTGTGAATACTTTTGTAACTCCGGAGCCTTCTTTCTGTGAAAGGTCGTCAGACATTTTGAGTCTTCCAAAACATGCTTTGAAATAGGCATCTTTAGCTTCTTCTTTTGTAAGGTCATAGCGGTAACCTACATCAAATGATTTTGCCTGAGGTCTGTTGACACTCAAGTTGAATGGAATGACTTGCTCTGTGATTCTTCCGACATTGCTTCCAAGAACCATTACACCAGAGAAAACTTCATGTTCCGGTGCTCCAACTCCAACACTGGCGGCCCAACCATCTCCATCTCTTCTACTAACTTTGAGTTGTGCTTGGGTTTCAGATTCTTTCATGATGGAAACTTTAAAACCACCATGAAGGTAAGTGGATACACTTAATCCAACAGAGAGTCCTTCTACACCCGCAAACTCAATTCCAGACCATCCAACAGATCCACCCAATTGAACTGAACCATCAAGAGCGTAAGAAACGATCTCTCCGTTGTCCAATCTATCAAAGGCCTTCATTGTCAGAGGTAATCTGAAAGGGTGAGTAAGTAGGTTCCAAATTCTCTTGTACCTAGCTCTTGTAAGAGGATTTTCACTTCTCCAAACAAGTACCTGTCCAAGGTTTTCAAGTATGAAACCACCTGCTCCTGGTCTGTCGGCAATTGCTGGATCAATATTAGTGACATCTGAATCACTTGGTTGTGTGGTGTCTTCTCCTTGGTCTTGATCGGAATTCTCATTACTCTCGTTCTCATCAGTGTTGAGGGCATCATCAAGCGCCATAACATCAGTGGCCTGTTGATTGAGTTCTGTAAGAGATGGAAGTTTATCCAATCCTTTAGGTAGGACTTGTCTAATGTTGGTTGTGTTGAGACTCAAATTAAGTCCAAGACTCAAACCAACATTACCACCGCCGATTCTGAATCCATCATCAAGAGGAATCGGAATAGGAATCGTCAGAGGCACTTTCATGAAATCAATGACTGTGTAGGTATCAAGGATATCGTGATTGTTATAAACCTTTCTTTGAACTTTGAAGGCGAGAGAACTACTTTCCCCGAAGCCAAGTTTGTATAGTTCAAGATCTGTCAGTGATTCAAAGATTGAAGCGTTTAGCTTTGCCCCTTGAGAGTCCAGTTCATCTTCAATGTCTGTAGAAAAGCGATCCCATAGTTCTGAAGGCCATGAAATTGGAGTGGGTCCTGCATTACCTCCACCAGTATTTCCGCCTGGAGTATCAACTCCAGAGTTACCACCACCATTTGAACCAGGATCATCGGCCTGGGCGAAGCAGACTGTGAACTGGAAAATAAATAGGAATGCGATCAGCAATTTCACTTTAAAATAACCTCAACGAGTACGCGCATGTTTTTGACCATTCTAAAGGAAAGCCTAAGATTCTGGTGTTCCCTTGAAATTCTTACAGGTTCTCGAATATTTCAAAAGCTGGCCAAAGTCCTGGAATTTTAGGGTGGTGTCGAAAGTTTTTACACTTTTTTGTATTTGGAATTCAACTTTAAAGTGCCTTCGTAGAGGCGATTCATCCATTTGTCTGATAGGTTGAGGTAGAAACCTATTTTCATCAACTGGTTGACGAATGCCTGTGTCATCACCCCTCGATGGGTGAATCTGATAGCAGAGGTCAGGCTGGTGTAGGGAAGGAGATCCATCCTTCCCTTGGCCTTGAGCTTTTGACTCAATAGGGTATCCTCAAAGACATCAACTTCAGGTACTGCGTCGTGCTCAGGGAGAAGATCTTTTCGAAAGAATATACAATGATCGAGGTAGAGGATTTCTCTAATTCTTCCGCGAACCATGTTCGAATACCAAGAAGTGAATTTTAAGGCGAAGTGATTCTTATCAAATTGATGAGTCAGTCCTCCCCAGGTCACTTTATCTTTGTGTTCTTTCAGCCAATCAAGTGCTCTTACATCAATCACTGATCGAGGGTGATGAAGAAAAATGATCTCACCTGAAGCCACTTCAATTCCCATGTTGAGTCTCTTTGCTCTGGAGTTTTGTGTGGTGGAAACCATTTTGTCTGCATAGCGTGAAGCCAGTTCACTAGTCCCATCATCACTTTTTCTATCGACAATGATCAACTCAACGCCGGGGAAGTCCTTGAGGTTCTCCAGGGTGGCCTTGAAAAAGTCCAGTTTCATTTCATTGTGACTGGAGATGATGACACTTATGATTTTTTTCATGAAAACCATTTTGCCAAAGATCGCACCCATTTGATAGAGTTCCCTCATGAATGCAGAATCAATAGCGAACCTACTCGTCAAAATCGAATGTCTAAGAGTCAGTCCAAGTGACCCATTTACTTACGCTTCAGGTCTTAAAGGCCCTCTCTACTGCGACAATAGAAAGGCCTTGGGTTATGTAGAAGAAAGAGAATTGATCGTTCAGGCCTTTGTTGAGCGAATCCAAGAATGGGGAAAAGATTTTGACGCTGTATGTGGGTTGGCCACTGCAGGGATTCCCCACGCAGCATTCATTGCTGATGCTTTGAAAAAACCAATGATTTATGTCAGGTCAAAACCCAAGGCCCATGGAAAAGGCAATCAAGTTGAAGGTCATTTCGAGCCTGGTCAAAAAATAATTATGATTGAAGACTTGGTAAATCAGGGGAAAAGTTTAGGCGAGGCCTTGGACGGTGTTCGTAATGCAGGGCTAAATCCTCTAGCGTGTTTTTGCATTGTTGATTATCAAATGGCCGCCGCCAAAGAAGTGATCTCTTCTAATCATTTGGAATTGATCTCTTTAACCAATTTTGATTCGATTCTCGAGAGTTCTTTGAAGCAAGGCTTCATTTCCGAGGAAGAGGGTAAGCTACTGGTTGACTGGCAGCGTGATCCGGCCAACTGGAAAAATCATCCTTAGACGCGATGTCTTTGTAAATATTGCGATTCCCGTGTAACTTTATCTTACTTTATTGGGCCTTAGGGCCTTTTATACGGGATATTATTTGGAGGACAAAATGTCAGAGACCGCAAAACTTGAGCTTGATGGCAAAACGATTGAGCTACCGGTAATTACTGGTACTGAAAATGAAAAGGCCATCGATATCCGTAACCTTCGTGCTGAAACGGGATACATCACGCTGGATAATGGATTTGGAAATACCGGCTCTTGTCGAAGTGCAATTACTTTCTTGAATGGTGAAAAGGGGATCTTGAAATACAGAGGTTACCCAATTGAACAACTTGCAGAGGGTTCACGATTCATGGAAGTCGCTTACCTCCTCATTCACGGAGAGCTTCCTTCAAAAACCGAACTCGATTTCTTTGAAGAAAAGCTGACAAGTTTTGCAACCCTTCCTGAAGGCATTACAAATATTCTCGATCAGTTTCCAGCAAATGCTCACCCAATGGGAGTGATCTCATCGGTAACATCTTCACTCTCAGCATTTTATCCTGAGTTTTTGAAGTCTGACTTGTCTGACACTGATAAAGATAGAGCAATTGCCCAGCTTATAGCTCAAATAAAAATCATCACTGCATACTTCTATAGAAAATCAAGAGGACTAGAGCCTCATCGTTCACACCCGTCTCTTGGGTTTGCGAAAGACTTCCTCAATATGATGTTTTTTGAAGAAGGCAAAGAAGTTGATGAAGATGTGGCCAAGGCACTCGACGTTCTTCTCATTCTTCATGCAGATCATGAGCAGAACTGTTCTGCTTCTACAGTAAGAGTTATTGGTTCTTCTCACGCAAATATTTTTGCTACGATCTCTGGCGGTATTGACGCTCTTTGGGGACAACTTCATGGTGGTGCCAACCAAGCGGTTCTTGAGATGCTTGAGCAGATCAAACAAGCTGGTGGGGATTACAAGAAGTTCATTGGTAAGGCCAAAGACAAGAATGACAGCTTCAGATTGATGGGGTTTGGTCACAGAGTTTACAAGAACTTTGATCCAAGAGCTAAAATCATCAAGAAAGCATGTGACACTGTTCTCGACAAACTTGGAGTGGATGATCCACTACTTGAAATTGCGAAAGGTCTAGAGTACGAAGCTCTTAACGATGATTATTTCAAAGAAAGAAACCTCTATCCAAACGTGGACTTCTACTCTGGAATCATCTACAAGGCCTTGGGGATTCCAACCAACATGTTTACTGCGATGTTTGTCCTTGGAAGACTTCCTGGATGGCTAGCTCAGTGGAAAGAAATGCGTGAAGATGGTGAGACAAGAATCGCTCGGCCACGTCAGATTTACGTAGGTTCCAACACCCGTAACTATGTTTCTATCGACAAAAGATAATATGATTTCTAAGAAGAGGGACTTTCCAGTCCCTCTTCGAATCCAATGAATTCAATTTCCTATACAACCATTCTAGAAAACCTATTGGTTCCTCTTAAAGAGGGCCAGATCGTCAGCGAGCTAAAAAAAATATCAGAAAACTTCACTTCGAAGCGAGAGAAAATTGGAGATTATGTCGTTTCACCAGAAATGGTCTCGGCCTATTCCTGTTTTTATCTTCCAACTAATATGGTGAAGTTTGGTTTTCTTATGGATCAGCTCCCTGAAAAAATCAGAAATAGAATTGGAGAGCTGGACTTCCTTGATGTTGGAACAGGTCCAGGCACTTATCTTCTCGCGCATAGTGAATATTTTAAAAGTGAGAGCAAGCTTTTTGGCGTAGATTCTTCGAGCCTGATGATTGATCAAGCTAAAAAGTTTCTGGGAGACAGAGCTAGTTTCTCATTTGGGCCTCCACCGGACTTTTCGAAGGGAACTCTTTTCTTTGGAAACTCATTGAATGAAATGAAGCTTGAGAAAGGTTTGGATCTTGTTCAAAAAACAAATCCTGAAATCGTCCTTCTAATTGAACCTGGAACCAAAGAGAGTTTTTATCAGATCTCGAAGTTTAGAAACGCTATGATTGATAAAGGTTATGGAGTTGTTTACCCATGCCCTGAACCGAATAAAACTTGTCCTGTGAATGGTGAAGAATGGTGTCATCAGGTTCTTCGAACTGTTCATGAGCCAGAAGTGGAAAGGCTTTCACAGCTGATTTCTCTCGATCGAAAAGTCATGCCCATGATCGCTCATTGCTATATAAAAGGACATAAAGACAAAAATCATAGAGCTTTATTTTACCGATTTTTAAAAGAGACTAAACACAGTTTCGATTGGCAGGTTTGCCTTGAAGAAAAAGAAAAGTTGGTGACTTTTGAAATCCCAAAGCGCGGGATGAAGAAAAAAGAGATGAAGGAATTTGCTTCAAAGAGTGTCGGATTGGTATTTGATTACGAAATAGAAAAAGAGCTCGGTCCTGATAAATTCAGAGTAATTCTCAAATAAGGGAGCCTATTGACTCCCCACTTCGATTAGATTTTGTTTTTTTTGAATCTTATTATAGATAAATAAAATTGCGACAATAACCAGGTAACTAATAGCAAATTTCTTGTAGAGTAGAAAAATAGCGAGTGGTGTGATGGCAAGCATGGCCAAGGCATCAGAAAAACTTACCTGTGTATGGAATGGCATAATGATCATCATGATGAGAGTCCAACAAAACAATGTTGAGATGATACTTAAGGCCGCGTATGAAAAAATATTCATTTTGGGCCATTTCAGATTCAATAAAAATGTTGCAATTCCTCCTGCCAAATAAACTCTAAAAACATCAAAGAAGTATGACCATCCCATGGGTTTACTCCCACTAAAAGGGAAGTAGTAAACTGTTATAGCGGCCCAAATAGCAAAAACTTTAATCATTAAATTCTTGTTTTCTGTCTTCATTTCTCAAGTCCTTCAATGAAGTTCAGTTTATCTTCCAACTCAGTTTTTCTTTCTAAAAGCTGTCTTTCTTCTAAGTCTGTTAGTTCACTAGTTGAGCAATAAATTTCATCAATACTAAGATGGGTTTTTAATAAATCTAATCCTTCTGCTACAGAGCCGCTTATGTTATCTTTC
>JBFEVX010000160.1:0-6944 GCA_041546685.1 Bacteriovoracaceae bacterium
AAAATCAATGGTGCTTCATTAGGTGGCGGATCTGGATTGGTGGCGGCCTGTGATTATGTAATTGCCAGTGAAGAAGCAATATTTGGTTTTACTGAAGTGAGGCTCGGTTTGGTTCCGGCCGTTATCTCTCCCTTTGTCATGGCAAAAATTGGAGAGTCCAATGCCAGAGCATATTTTCTATCAGGAGAGAGATTCGATGCTAAAGAGGCCATGAGAATAGGGTTGGTACATAAAATATCACTAGAAAGACATTTTCATAATGACTGCGAAAAAGTTGTTGAAAGCTTTCTAAAAGCTGGACCTGGTGCTCAAAGAGCAGCAAAAGACTTGATTAGGAATGTTCTTCATTTATCCCATCAAGGAAAAGAAGCTGTGACGGATTATACTTGTAAAACAATCAGTCAGATCCGGATAGGTGCTGAGGGGCAAGAAGGTATGGCCGCACTCCTCGAAAAAAGGAAACCATCATGGCTGAAATAAAAAAAATATTGATCGCCAATAGAGGGGAGATTGCTGTTCGTGTGATCAACACATGTCGGAGCAAGGGGATAAAAACGGTCAGTATCTACAAGCCGGAAGAAAAAGATTACCCTCATGCACTTTTGGCAGATGAAAGTATTTGTCTTGGCGAAGGAACTCTTGGTGAAACATATCTTAATCACGATCTATTGATTGAGATCGCTAAAAAACTTAGGGCAGATGCCATTCACCCTGGATATGGATTCCTTTCTGAAAATGCAGCTTTCTCATCCAGAGTGAGAAAAGAGGGCATTATTTTTATTGGACCATCTGAAGATTCGATGAAGTTGATGGGAGATAAAATTTCCTCAAAAGTTAAAATGGAAGAGATCAATGCTCCACTTATTCCGGGTTACCACGGAGACAACCAAGATCCTGCATTTTTGGCTACAAAGGCCAAAGAAATAGGATACCCGGTTCTTGTCAAAGCAAGTGCCGGAGGTGGTGGGAAAGGAATGAGAATTGTTCGCTCTGAAAAAGAGTTTAATGATTCTCTTGCTGCCGCCAAAAGAGAGGCGATGAATGCCTTTGGTGATGACAAGGTTCTTGTCGAGAAGTTCATTGTAAATCCTAGACATATTGAAGTTCAGGTTTTCTCAGACCAACATGGAAATCACCTTCATTTATTAGAAAGGGAATGTTCCATTCAAAGAAGATATCAGAAAATTGTTGAAGAAAGTCCTTCTCCTGCATTGACTCCTGAAATTAGAAAAGAAATCACAGAAACTGCCGCTAAAATTGCTTCAGGTATCGATTATGAAGGTGCTGGAACAGTTGAGTTCATTCTCGATGAAGATGGAAAATTCTATTTTCTAGAAATGAATACCAGACTACAAGTGGAGCATCCTGTTACTGAAATGATAACGGGTCTTGATCTCGTAGATCTACAGATCCAAGTGGCAGAAGGGAAACCTTTGCCAATCAAACAAGAAGATGTCGTAGCACGTGGACATGCAATTGAAGTTCGTCTGTATGCAGAAGACCCTGATAATGAGTTTTTACCTTCGACAGGTAAAATTGAGAGGGTAGGAGCTCCTTCCATGCCTGGAACGAGACTCGATACAGGCTTTGAAGATGGAAATGAGGTGACAATCAATTTCGATCCAATGTTGGCGAAGCTTATTGTTCATTCATCTGATCGACACCAGGCCATAGAAAAGATGAAGGCCGTTCTCCCTGATGTTCCTTTTTATGGTGTAAGAACTAATAGGGATTATCTGATGAGAATTTTGAAGCATCCTAAATTCATTGAGGGCGAAACATTCACTCACTTTGTTGATACTTGGAAAGATGAGTTGGGCCCCAACGAAATCAGTCCTGAAGAGATGGCCAAGGCAATTCTTGTCTATTTAAAGGCCGGTCAATCAACTCTCGGAGGAGCAAACAGCGGACCAAATAAGAATCCTGGACCGTGGGAAAGACTTTCGTCATTGAGGAATGTGTAATGAAAAAGAAATTGATGATTGAAAATCAGGAAATAGAATTCTTCATTTTGAAAGATCAGGATGGAGAAGTGATGATCGAAGTCGACGGTCAAAAATTTGATTTCAAAGTTTTGAAGTCTAATCCTGAGCATTTTATTTTCAGTTACGGCGGAAGAAATCATTTTTCTAATATATCTCCATCAAGAAGATCAGGTGTAATAGTCGATGGGAAGACCTATAAAATAGGACCTATTGAGAGGGGCGGAGCAGCTTCTAAGGGATCAGATGGCGAGGCAATGTCTTCTCCAATGCCTGGAAAAATTCTCAAACTATTAGTTGAGGTCGGCGCCAAAGTGAGTAAAGGTGATGGTCTTTTGATCATGGAAGCCATGAAAATGGAACATACAATCAAAGCGTCCAATGACGGAGTACTTGAAAAGTTTCACTATCAAGAAGGAGAACTTGTTGACGGTGGAGTTGAATTGGTTGAACTCAAAGGGATGGAGGAAGCCTGATGTTTGAGAATCTTCCATCAGAAGTCAGAGTTGTAGAAGTAGGTCCTAGAGATGGCCTTCAAAACGAGAAGACTATTCTTGATCAAGATCTTAAAATCGATTTTATCCAAAAGCTAGTTGAAGCAGGTCTGACAGATATTGAGGCCACAAGTTTTGTCAGAGCAGACAAAATTCCTCAAATGGGAGACGCTGTTCAACTATTTGATTCCTTGAAGTCCAAAGTTTCAATAGATGAGAATAAACTCATTTGTCTTGTTCCCAATGTCAAAGGACTGGAAAACGCCATAAACGCAGGAGTCAGAGATATTGCGGTTTTTACTGCGACTTCAGAAGAATTCAACAAGAAAAATATCAATGCCTCTATTGATGAATCTCTCGAAAGAATTACGGCAGTTTGCGAAGAGGCCAATAAGAACGGTCTTGGGATAAGAGGATATATTTCAACAGTTTTCGGTTGCCCTTATGAAGGAAAAACTTCGCTTGATAAGGTGGTTGAACTGTCAGAAAAACTTTTTGATATGGGAGCTTACGAGGTGAGTTTGGGAGACACCATTGGTGTTGCCAATCCTCTTCAAGTCAAAGAAGTAGGAAAAATCCTCTCCAAATCATTCTCTTTGAATAAATTTTCTCTACATATGCACGATACCAGAGGAACTGCTCTGGCAAACGTTCTCTCAGGCCTTGAAGCAGGGTTTAGTAGCTTCGATGCATCAGCTGGAGGTCTAGGAGGGTGTCCATATGCTGCTGGGGCCACTGGAAACCTCGCAACTGAGGATCTGGTTTATATGCTGCATTCTATGGGAATCAATACAGGAATTGATTTGGACAAGCTATCTGAAGCATCGACTTTTATATTATCGAAACTTGGGAGAGTGAGTTCTTCCAAATATCTACTTGCCTGGCAATCTAAGAGAAAATGATATGAGTTACTCAAAGGCCTATACTGATCTTAAAGTTGAAATTGATGGAAATGTTCTTATTGTCAGGCTCGATAATCCTGACCAGAGGAACGCTGTTACTCTTTCCATGATTTCTTCATTGGAAGAGGTCTTTGAAGAAGCTGCGTTTGATTCAACTGTCAGAGTCGTTATTTTAACGGGGACAGGATCGGCGTTCTGCGCTGGTGGCGATTTAAATGCCATGGAATCTAAAACTGGAATGTTCGCTGGCGAATCAGCGCTTTTAAGATCAAATTACATCAATGGGATACAGCGAATACCACGTCTCATTGAATCATTTCCAAAGCCCATAATTGGGATGATTAATGGAGCTGCAATTGGAGCCGGATGTGATCTTTCATGTATGTGTGATCTGAGAACTGGTCACTCCAAATCACGCTTTGGTGAAACTTTTTCAAAATTAGGTTTGGTTCCGGGTGACGGTGGCCCATTTTTTCTGACTAGAGTGCTCGGTTATGCCAAATCGATGGAACTTTATCTCACGGGAGATATCATTGATGGAGTAGAGGCCCAAAAAATTGGTCTACTAAATCACCTTTTTGACTCTGAGAAGCTCGAAGAAGAAACTATGAAGCTTGCCAAAAAGATCGCAGCAAACGCTCCTGTGGCGATTGAAATGACCAAGCAGGCCCTCAAGTCTGCTAGACTTTCTGATCTTCAATCACACCTTGATCTGATGGCGACTTATCAAGGAATTGCTCAAAGAACATCTGATCATTTTGAAGGGGTCAAGGCCTTCAAAGAAAAACGAGAACCTCAGTTCAAAGGCGAGTGATTCTGCTATTTGACATCCTGATTCCTGCCTGAAAAAATTGAATGATAACTTGAGCTTAGCTACTGAGAGAGCGATGAGAAACTTTGTTTTCATTCTCCTCCTTGGGCTGATCTCTTCCTCTTGCACGACAGTTCATTATCGTTCAAGTGGGAAGATGGAAGTCACCTTGGCCGCTCGTGATAAGCACGAGCATCGAGCAGAGGCCAATGGACACAAGGAGTTCTATCTCTGGGGAAAAATCCCTGGTGATGATCACACTGTTTTTCTGGACCAGGAGTTGTGGAATCAAGGTCTGGTTTCTGCGGCCAGTTTGAACATCATCGAATACCAAAATTTCACTGATATGCTTGTTTCTTGGCTTTCTCTAGGAATGTATATACCGGTAAGATACAAAATTGTGGCCTACGGAATTAAAAGTACGGAGACCGAATTTGAGTAGAATAAGTTTAATACTTTTTTTCTTATTAAGTGGTTGCACGGGCCATCTTAGTCTTCAAAATAGAGGCTGTTCAGAAAACACAAATATACGCATTGTAGAGAAGACTTCTAGATATCCCGCCAAGGTCGTTCGAGATGGAAACAAGTTCACAGTCACCAAGAAGCTTTATACCGGTTCAAAGTTTTTAACCTATCCCGATAAATTCAAAGTATCTGAGATTCTGGCAGAGAATGGCATACGGTGTAATGATGTGAGAAACCTTTCCATTACGACCAAAACCACTGGGTGGGAAAATATCATCGGACTTATTCCGTTCGTAAGTGGAAAAACTGTTATTATAGAAGGCGAGTTAAGCGAATCCGTCAAGGAAGATGACGCCATCAAGGACGAATCCAACGGCGAACCCTCTTCATGATGAGAGGGAGGCCAGGAAGGCCTTTTTTATTTTGGGAGAACAAATGAAGAAATTAGTATTGTTCATGCTTTTTTTACCAGCTTTGGGAATGGCCCAATTTTCTCATGAATCAGAAGTCTCTATTCTGACGTCAGGTGGAAACTCTGAGTTTTCGACTTGGAACCTCAAGTCCAGAAATGACTACAAACTTTCTAAATCTAATTATCAGTTGAGTGGACACTATACATACGGTGAAGCAGGTGAAGTAGAGAGTGCTCGCAACTGGGACGCAAAGCTTGGTTATGAAAGACATTTCAAAAAGGGTTGGCTTGGTTATTTCAGTCAACAAGTTGAGGCTGACAAATTCAAAGGAATTGATAGTCGCTACAATACAGATATTGGTGCGGGTTTGGAGCTTCTTAATAAGGAGAAACACAAAATCAAAACGGAACTTGGTTACAGGTATACTGTTGAAAAGCATCGCAACTCAACTCAGGCCGATGACAAATATCAAAAGGGACGTGCCTATATTGAGAATGATCATCAACTTACTGAAACACTTTTTTTCAGAGTATGGTTTGAATATATCCCGAACTTTTCAGAAGGGTCTGATTATATGTTCAATGGTGGTTCAAGTATTCAAGCATCATTGAATTCCATTTTTTCACTCAAGGTTTCTTATGAGGGGAATTACGATAATATGCCGACAATTTCGAGCAATCGAAAATATGACTATCAGTATACGACAAGTTTGATCGCCAAGTTCTAATCGTCGAGCATGTTCATCATGGCCGCGAACTTGTCTTTTTTGTATTGTTCGATTTCTTCTTCAGTCGCGAGGTGACCGAAGTTTGTCCTGTCTTGAAGGACAAACAAATCATCTTTGTCCAAGTCTTCGAGGAACCGAGTCTTATGCCTGACGAGATTTTTTCCGTAGATTTTACGCTCTTTGCAAAATGTCATCACAAGTTTCTCTTGGGCCCTTGTTATTCCCACATAGCATAATCTTCTTTCTTCTGAAATATCTTCTCCGAGCTTGATAACATTCTTGTGGGGGAGAGACTCTTCTTCCATACCGACAAGAAAGACAGTGTCGAATTCGAGCCCTTTAGATGAATGAAGCGTCATTAAAGTGACTTCATTTTTTCTGACGTCATCATCTTCATCATCACCATCTTGATTATCCTGACTATCTTGAAGTAATAGCTTTTCGACAAAGTTCTTGAGTGTTGCATGTGCTTTTTGGAATTGAACAAATCTTTCGGCGGACTCAATGAAGATCATCACGTCATTCTTTCTACGTTCGACTTGTTTGGCACTGTCGTATTGCTTTTCTATAAACTTGTAGAATTCAATATCATCGATCAACATCGAAATAGCTTCATTAAGTGGATGATTGGCAAAGCTTTCTTGATGTTTTTTTATCAACTCGGTGAATTTTTTGATATTTTTTTCATTCTTTCCAGCGAGTTCTGGTTCCAACTCCATAGCTTCAAACAGATCGATTTGTTCGTTTTCACTTTTTTCGAGATATTTCTCGAGTGTTACCCGTCCGATACCTCTATTAGGTACATTAAGTATTCGTCTGATGGCCATCTGGTCTTTTGGGTTCATGAGAACAGTCATATAGGAGATCAGATCTTTAACTTCTTTTTTCTCATAGAATTTTTGTCCCCCAATAATGGTATATGGAACTTGACTCAGTCTCAGCTGCTCTTCAAGCGGTTGAGCTTGAGTATTACTTCTATAGAGAATGGCAATATCTCCAAGATGTCTTCCCTGAGATTGATGATTTACAATTTGTTCAACGACGATTTCAGCTTCGTGATCAGTGTCTTGAGTGAGCCACAAAAGTGGCTTCACTGGTGATTCTTTTCTGGACCATAAAGTCTTGTCTCTTCGGTTTTGATTTTTTCCGA
>JBFEVX010000201.1:0-2705 GCA_041546685.1 Bacteriovoracaceae bacterium
CCTTCCTCTTCTGGTTCTCCAGAGAAGGCCAAACCAGGTAGTCCATCAGTAATGAGATTCACCCACAATATATGAATAGGAAGGAGAGGAATTTTAAGTCCAAAAAATGGAGCAAGAAAAATAGTAAGTACTTCTCCTGTATTTCCAATCAGGGCGAATTTAATAAATTTTTTAATATTATCAAATATTCTGCGCCCTTCTCTAATGGCACTGACAATAGTGGCGAAGTTATCGTCCAACAAAGTCATATGAGCTGCTTTTCGGGCAACATCCGTACCGGTAATTCCCATGGCTATACCGATATCAGCGCGCTTCAAACTAGGAGCATCGTTCACTCCATCTCCAGTCATTGCGACATACTGTCCACTTTCTTGCAAGGCCTTAACAATTCTGATTTTCTGTTCTGGGGTAGCTCTGGAAAAAACTCTGACAGTCTCAAGCTTGGATTTTAGCTGATCCTCTGAAATCTCATCTAACTCCTTCCCGGAGATGACTTCGTCATCGTCATTTTCAAGTATTCCAATACGACTGGCAATCGCTTTGGCCGTGACTGGATGATCTCCAGTAATCATCAAAGGAGTAATTCCTGCCAGTTTACATTCATGGACAGCTTGAGCTGATTCTTCTCTTGGTGGGTCGATCAAACCGACAAGTCCAAGGAATTCAAGACCTTGTTCCCAAGTACAAGATTCGCCTTTCCCCTCAGATTGCTTTCCCGCAAAAGCAAGAACCCTTAGACCTTCTTTCCCCATGGTAAGGGCCTTCTCTTCGACACCTTCAGGGATATGAGAACAAAGAGGAAGAACACTCTCCAAAGCCCCTTTAACGATGACTTTAAAATGATCGTCACTTCTGTGAACTGTCGTCATTCGCTTGATATCAGAATCAAAAGGAATTTCGCCAACACGAGGTAAGTGGTAACTCGAAAGATCATCTCCCAAATTATCAATGGCAAACTGAAACATGGAAGTTTCCGTTGGATCTCCCAATAGAACACCGTCTGCACTTTGTTCTGTATCATTGTTCAATAACATGGCCTGATGAAGTGACTCCTCATTTGAACTCCATACTTCATCAACATGCATTTTATTCTGAGTCAGCGTCCCAGTTTTGTCTGAACAAATATAGGTGACTGTTCCAAGTGTTTCCACAGCAGGAAGTCTTTGTATAAGAGCATTTTTTTTCACCAATCTTCTTGCGCCAAGGGCCAGAGAAATCGTCAATACCGCCGGAAGAGCTTCAGGAATGGCGGCGACAGCAAGGGATACTGAAGTCATCAACATCTCAAGCCAAGTCCCACCTTGGTAAACACCAATTAAAAAAACAAACAAGCATACAAGAAGTAGAAACCAAGTGAGTTTCTTACCAAACTCTGCCAATCTTTTTTGAAGAGGGGTTTCAGTTCTCTTTTCTTCTTTCAACATTCTGGCAATCTTGCCAAACTCAGTATTCAAGCCCGTTCCACTTACGACTCCTATCCCGTGACCATAAGTAATGACAGTCCCCTTATAGAGCATGTTGGTTCGTTCAGCGAGTTCTGTCTCTTCCTCAAGTATTTTGATACTCTTATCAACAGGAACACTTTCTCCTGTAAGGGCAGCTTCTTCGGCCTTAAGAGAAATTGCCTCTATTAGTCGCAAGTCGGCAGAAAGAAAATTTCCAGCTTCAATTCTAACAATGTCACCAGGTACGAGATCTACAGAGTTGATGGTTTTCCAAAAGCCATCTCGCAAGACCATGGAAGAAGGCGTCGACATTTTTTTCAGGGCCCCTAGGGCCTCTTCAGCTTTATGCTCTTGAATCACTCCGACAACTGCATTAACAATAATAATGACGAGAATAGCAATAGCGTCCCCTGTCTCACCCATCACTCCGGCAATAATGGCAGCGATGATCAAAATAATGATCATGAAGTCCGAAATCTGGGCCAGAATCATTTGGACGAGACTTCGCCCACTCTCTACCGGAATCTCATTCAGGCCATATTGCTCTTGACGTCGTTGGACTTTTTCAGAAGAGAGCCCCTCTTTGGAATCGACTTCTAAAAGTTCAAGACACTTACTACTTTCAAGAGCATGCCAATGTGGATGATTTACAGGTGAATCCATGCACCAATTCTACTTAGGAATTGGTACAGTGTCAGTGAGAATTTTATTTATTGCTGACTACCAGTATTACGGGGTGCCAAAAAGTCAGGTCCACGATGTTGAAAGCCATGTGATTCTTCATTCTCACTTGCAATACGGCGTTGTAGTTCACTCATGGCCTCTTCTCTATCAGTTTTGACATAATCATCAGCAATTCCATTTAGGAATTTGTCAGCAAAACCTTCTGGATAAAAACAGCCATGTTTCATTGCAAATTTAGGTATTTTATCAAAGATCTTATCTTGAAATTCTTTCTGCTTCTTATCCAAATCATTTGAAGTACGTTTCACTCCCTGAGATTTACAATCTTTCGTTTTACAAGCAAGCCTTCCATCCAAGTAGATTCCAAAGGTCACTCTACCATCAGAGTCTTCAACTTTCTTAAGCTGACATTTATTGATTTTTCCATCACGACAGTAATTACTATCCCAACCTACCATCATGTCATCCATATCCCAAAACTTGCCTTTAGAAACCACTTCTCCGCCAAGAACCAACTGATACTGCTCTCCTCCATACGAGTCTCTTTCTTCATTAGGGAGTGATCGAATGGAGCAA
>JBFEVX010000033.1:0-33130 GCA_041546685.1 Bacteriovoracaceae bacterium
CTTGTTGATAACGGATACGTAAAATGTTTCGGAAATAACTCATACGGTGCTCTTGGAATCAACCACACAACTCATAGAGGTGATGGCGTAAATGAAATGGGTAATAACCTTGATTACGTCAGACTTTTCGATACCAATATGATTTCAGTGACAAAACTCTTTGATGCCGGTGCAAACAACTGGCATATGTGTGCCATACTAGCAGACAATACAGTCAAATGCTGGGGCTGGAATGGAAACGGTCAACTCGGAATCGGAAATACAAACACTATGGGCTGGGGTGCTGAAACTATGCATGACAGTCTTCCAAGAGTTGAGCTTGGACTACCAAGTGGGGAGTGGCCGGTTGATGGAACAGTAGGAAACGCCCATAGTTGTGTTCTCACCAATCTCGGAAATGTAAAATGTTGGGGATACAATGGTTATGGTCAACTTGGGCACGGTAACACCACTCAACTCGGTGATGGTTACGGTGAAATGGGTTACGATCTTCCATACGTGAATCTTGGAGCTGGACGAACTGCAACCGATATTACGGCATCGGCCAACGGAACTTGTGTCATTCTAGATAACGGATCTGTAAAGTGTTGGGGCCGAAATAATTATGGACAATCAGGTATCGATGCCACAACTCAATATGGAGATGGTGCAGGTGAAACCGGAGATGCCATTCCAAATGCGCTTCTTGGTGCAACTGCTGCCACTCAAATCGATTGCCAGGAATATTCTTGTTGTGCACTTTTAGCTGACAACACAATCAAATGTTGGGGTTACAACGGTAATGGTAATCTTGGGCATAACGATACAGTTACTCGAGGAGACGGTGCTGGAGAAATGGCAGCCCTCCCATTAACTGCTCATGGTCTTGGAACAATCACGAAAATTGTCTCTGGTTACAGACACACTTGTGCAGTTGATAATACCGGTGCAGGAAAATGCTGGGGTTATGGAAATGCTGGTCGTCTTGGTCAAGACTCTGCTTCAAATTGGGGCTCCAATAATACGACCCTCGCCATGGCTTCACTCCCTCCTATTGCTCTAACTGGGGCAACGATCAAGGATTTCAGTGTCGGTGTGGGTGAAACATGTGCCATTACCAATACAAACAGAGTCAGATGTTGGGGGGCCAACTGGTATGGACAATCCATGACAGAAAATCAGACTCAATATGGTGATGCTGTAGGTGAAATGGCGACACTCGTAGATATCGAACACGGAATCAATCCATCTACTTCACAGCAATATCAAACGACTCAAATTGAAGGTGGTTATTACTTCATTTGTGGAATTTTTGATGACGGTAAAGTCCGTTGTTGGGGAAATAACAGATACTACAATGGTTCAGCCTGGTCATCACCATATGGAATGTTGGGTTATGAAAACTCAGGTACCTATCGATGGGGTATCTCTGTTGGTCATAAGAACAGTACGCGAGTCACACCGCTTGGGACTGTTCCGCAGACGTTTAATTATGTAGCGCCGTAATTCGGCACTATGGGGGATATATGATGAGATCACTTGATCTCACATTCATGAGAAAGTTTTTGAGCGCATGGCTTGTGCTTGCAGCTCTTATTCTTTCTGGTTGTAACGGGGAAGCTCCTACAGAGAGTAAGAAAGGCGCTAGTGCGACCAATCCAGCTGTCCCTGTTGGCGGCGGAGGCGGCGGATATGTTCCTCCACCACCGACACCGACCAGTGCGCCTCCAACATTCGATTATCCGAACAACATGAAGGTAACCTATAACCATGATACAAAGTATGTAAAAGTGTCATGGGATCAGGTATCGAATCAGTTCATGATGGCCAGAATCGTCATTCAAAACTCTGTTCCAGCAACTATTCATGACATTCAAATACTCAATGGTGGTGCGGTTAATGTTTCTGGAACATTTGTTGATGGTCAAACATACAACTGGGAAGTATTCGTCATCGACGAAAATTCAGTACAACATCCAAGTTCAGTAACAGGATCAATTACTGCAGTAACTTCAGGACCTGCAGGTACTCCTCCTCCAACTGTTCCTGGGGACATGAACTGGGCCTATAACTCTTCTACAGACTCTGCAGTGATTACTTGGACCGATCCAGTAGGACCTCTACTTTCAGCTAATATTGAAGTTAGAGACCTCTCCTCTACTTTGATCTATCAAGGAGATGTCCTCAATGGTGGTTCTGTTGATCTCAGCGGACTAGTTACAGCTACAACAAATTATACTTATAGTATTTTTGTTACTGATTTGAGTACGACACTTAAATCGACAACTGGTCTTAACGGTGGTTTTATTTCAGGTGTTGGAGGTCCATCTCCTCCAGCATTACCTGGTGCTCTCGCTCTTTCTTATGATGGTCCGATTGACTTGGCGACGGTAACTTGGACAGCTGGTCCAACAGTAATGTCATTTGTCGAAGTCAGAGATGGATCAAGTAATGTTGTACTTACAGGAAACACCATCAATGGTGGTTCACTGGATTTCAATGGAAAAGTATCTCCAAGTACAACTTATAATTACAAAATTTGGGTGATTGATACGACAACAGGACTTCAGTCTTCTACTTTCTCTTCAGGATCATTCACAACTGATCCTCCGAGTGGAGCGACACCTCCATCACTACCAGCAGCACTTGCTGGAACATATAATGGAGCATCAAAACTCTTCTCAGTTGACTGGACAAATCCAGGATTTGAGCTTCTTTCAAGAGTAAAAATCAACAAGCAAAGTGACGGCGCTTTCGTTGTTGACGAATATACAACCAAGGCCGGATCTATTGATCTTGCAGGAAAAGTTCAAGAGCTTACTGTTTACGACTTCAAGATCTGGGTTTATCACCCAATTGATGGACTTGAGAGTACGACATTTATTTCAGGTCAATTTACGACTCCTGCAGACCCAGTCTTCACAGGTGCTCCGTTCCCAAGCAATATGGTTCTGACTTTCGATCAGAATACCAACTTCATGGGAATCACTTGGGCGAATGTTCCTGGATATACCCTCATCGCAAGAATGGAAGTTTATGACTCAACTAACTCGTTGATCTTCAACAACTTTATTGCAAAGGATACTTCGACTGACCTTTCTACTTATGTCAGCCCAGGTAAGGAGTATTCATACAGAGTCTATTCAAAAGATGTTGTTGCTGGTGATGAATCCGGTAATTATCTGGTAGGTGGTTTTGAAACAGCACCAGATGCTTCACTCGATCCGAAGCCTGTAACACCAGACCTTTCTGATATTACCGTTAACGAGCTGGCTTCAATTTCACAGAGTGCTATTTGTAAGAAATATGATGCTGGTGGAAACCTTGTTCTCGATCCGACTGCAACAGTCGTACTGAAGCAAGCTCCATCTTATGTTTACACTAATGGTCCAAGTCAGATTGTGGTTGCTCCGACAGCTGATCTTCTCGATCACGTAACGGGATCAACGACCATTACTATCACTTATAACTGTGCTGCTTCAGTCTTCATGGGGACAGAGAAGACTTTTGATATCACTATCAATGATACTGATGTCAATCCTGTCTTTGCTTCAGAGCCTTCTGACCTGACTGTTGAAGAAGGTGCTACCGTTTCTACCTCAGTTATTTCATGTACTGATGAAGATGCAGAAGATACTCCAGTCATCACGGACACAACAGGAGGTCTCCCTGCATGGATTACTTTCAACACCAACAAATTCGATATTAATCCAAACTATGCTGTTCTTGGTTTTGATGCCAATGGAAACCCAATTCCATCAGTCACAAATACTGTTACCTACGACTGTACTTCAAACGGGAAAACTGTTTCAGGAAGTGTAGATATAACTGTTACCAACAAATACTACACAATCATCTATACTGGTGCCAATGAGTGGGACGGCCAGAGACTTTTCTATGAAGATCCAGGCGCGAACCATACGGCTAAAACTTTTACGAGAGATTGTTATAACAATGTAGTTGGTCCAGCAGTTAACCCCGTTAACGCTGACCAGACAATCAACCTTTCTGCGTCATCACTTGTGACTCTTGGTACTCCTTCACTTGGTCTTAACTTTCCAGCATCACCTGGAAAGAATGAAGGTGACACCTTGGTCGATGGTGTTGACTACACTGCCACTTGTGCCCCAGCAGGAGCATTGACAGCAGTTAAAGCGATGAGTGGAGATAGCGGATTCATTGATTATACTAGAATCCAAAACTGTGATTATTCAGGAACAGGAGCTGGTGTAATAACTGGTTCAGTTACCATGGAATGTCATTACTATGACGGAACTTCACTTTGTGGAAGTACAACAAACTCACAAACTTTTGAAATTCACAATAAAGGTCATCTTGAAGTATATGCTGTATCAGCCAGCATGAATTCAGGAGAGGACAATATTACTGTAACAGGAGCTCCTGACTCACCTGACAACCCAGTCAGTCCTACATTTACGATCAGTACTGACAAGCCAACTCTATACAACAATGTAAATGGATACGATGGAACTTCACATAACTATGTCCAAGCTACAAACGCTATTGCCGATTTTGGGGACAATACTGAGATCACTCTCACCTTTGAAGATCAATGTGGAAATAAAGCTTCACTACCACCTCTTGATCTGAGCAAAAACTTCAAAGATCCTGAAGTCAAAGAAATTTATTCTTCAGGTAGAGCTCTCCATACTTGTGTGATTACTTCAGAGAACAAGGTCAAGTGTTGGGGTTACAACAGTTTTGGCCAGCTCGGTCTTGGCGATACAAATAACAGAGGTGACTGGGCCGGAGAATCAGGGCTTGATCTTGAATATGTAGAACTAGGTACCGGACGTTATGCAACCAAACTAGCTCTCGGTAACGAGTTTACTTGTGCCCTCCTCGATAATGGCGACGTCAAGTGTTGGGGTAAGAACTCCAACGGACAACTTGGCCTCGACAATACTGCTCATAGAGGTGATGGTCCTAATGAAATGGGAGACTTCCTCCCAGCTGTAAACCTTGGTGAGCCTGCAACTGATATTATTGCCGCTGATTTACACGCTTGTGCCCTACTTGCTTCAGGTGCCATGAAGTGTTGGGGTTACAACGGTTACGGAAACCTTGGACGAGATAGCGTCGTGCAACTCGGAGATGGTGCTGGAGAAATGGCAACGATTACGTCAATCACTCCTTCTCTAAACCTTGGAGGAGCTACCATTGAAGAGATGGCCGTCAACCAGAACTCAACCTGTATCAGAGACTCAAGTGGTCGAGTGAAATGTTGGGGTAGAAACAACTGGGGACAACTTGGTCGTGGAAACGCTACGACATACGGTGATGGTGCTGGTGAAATGGCAGCCCTTCCATTTGTAGACCTTGGGACAGACCCAGCAACCAGCAACCCTTATACTGCAACCATGCTTCGAGGTGGAGGACACCACTTCTGTGCCCTGCTTAACACTGGTGATATGAAGTGTTGGGGACGTAATGATTATGGTCAACTTGGTGTTGGTGATGCTGGCTCACGCGGTGATGCCGTCAACGAGATGGGAGACGATCTTCCATTCACCGATGTCGGGCTTCCTGCAGGTGTCACAATTACTGATATCAGGCCTGGTAATATAGAAACCTGTGCTCTTTTGAGTAACGGTACAGTCAAATGTTGGGGATACAATGCCTATGGTAACCATGGTCGAGAAGATACCTGGCAACGAGGTGATGCTCTCAATGAAATGGGAACCTCACTACCTATTGCCATGCTAGGAAACTATCAAGGAACAAGCGTTCCTCTTCGAGTCAGTAGACTTGCCACAGGTATTTATCATGTCTGTGCCCTCATCGATAACGGACAAGTGAAATGTTGGGGACGTAACGATTATGGTCAGCTTGGACACCAAGGGACCACTCAAACCGGTGATGGTGTTGGTGAGATGGGAGACAATCTCAGATACACTAGAATCACCGACAAAAACCTGATGGTAGTTTCAAAACTTGCCAAGTCAGGAGCATCTACAACATATCACCAGTGTGTGATCATGAGTAATAAAGACATGAAGTGCTGGGGTCACAACAATAATGGTGAACTTGGTTATGGTGACACGACTCTTGGTAGAGGCTGGAGTACCAACACCATGAACGACAAGCTACTTCCAATTGATCTTGGACTAGACTCGGCTGTTGAATGGCCGGTTGATGCTTATGTTGGTAACGCCACAACTTGTATGAGAACCAACCTTAATAGAATCAAGTGTTGGGGATACAATGGTTACGGTAACCTTGGCTACGGAGACACTTTAAACAGAGGTGACAACCCTGGAGAAATGGGACAAAGCCTTCCATTTATTGATCTTGGAGCTGGAAGAACTGTAACTGATCTGACTATAGGTACTCATCATATTTGTGCCATTCTCGACAATGGAAAAGTAAAGTGTTGGGGACGTAACGATTATGGACAGCTCGGACAAGAGAATACTACTCAGCGTGGAGACAACTCCAATGAGATGGGTGACAATCTTGCCTATACCGAACTTGGTACAGGAAGAACGGCCGTCTCAATTGAAGCTGGTGACCAATTCACTTGTGCAGTTCTAGATAACGGTAGAGTCAAATGTTGGGGTTACAACCAATATGGCCGTCTCGGACAAGGTAACACCACTAACAGAGGTGACAACGCTGGAGAGATGGGTGATGGTCTCGCCTATACTGATCTTAATCTTTTGACTGATGGAAGAACTGTAACTCAACTTACGGCCGGATATCATTACATGTGTGCTCTTATGAGTGATGGTTATGTGAAGTGTTGGGGCTACAATGGAAACGGTGAACTTGGGGTTGGAGATACTGCCAACAGAGGTGACGGTGCCGGAGAGATGGGGTCATTCCTACCTGTTATTGATTTCGGTCAACCAACAACTGGTAACAAAGTCATCGAGATCAGTGCTGGAGACAATTCATGGTGTGCTAGATTCGATAATCTTAAAATCAAATGTGTTGGTTACAACAATGGAACCTACTCTCCACTTGGTTATGAAGACACTAATAACAGAGGTGATTCTCCTGCAGATATGGGACTCAATCTGACTGATATCAATCTGGGAACCAATCCTGCGACAGGTCTTCCTTGGAATGTCCTTCAAGTTGAACACTTCTGGTATGCCAAATGTGCGATCCTAGAAAGTGGTAACGTGAAATGTTGGGGAGCCAACAGAAGACATAATGGTACCTCATGGGTGAACCCATACGGTGTCTGTGGTCAGGAATGGTCTTCAAATGGAAATATTGGTAATGATCCAGGAGAGATGGGTAATGAGCTTCACATCACTCCGCTAGGAACCGTATTCAAGCCATTCCGTTACGTTGCTCCGTAATCAGAACTCTTCTCCAATCGTCAATCCAAACAGATCTTTGGTTAGCTGACTCGTACCACTAGAGTTAGTAAGAACTGTATGTTTGAAAAAGAGTCTAACCCAAGTTGATGAACTCCAATAAAAAGTCCAAGAGGAACCTATCTGAGTACCAGTATATGAAGCAACCGAGTCGCCACCTTGAATATTCGCTGAAAGATCGCCAAGCGTGATACCAAAAACCCCTCTAAATACTGAGTCATGGTTGAACATTGGACGTCTGTACCCCAAGGCGAGATTGACCCAGTTCCCAGAGTTCTCCTGAACTTTATTCTTCCCACCGACTTGAGTCGCATTTGAAAAGGTTTCATAGTTAAAATCAATTGTTGGAGTCAGATAGCTTGTAATTAAATTTGGAAAAGCAAAAAGCATATAAGCATAAGTGGCCCATGGATATTCCAACGATCCCTGCTGAGAAAGATTTGAAACGTTACCACCAATTACAAAAACAAATTCTGGGTCAGGAACCTGATTCCATACTTTGACATTAAGACCTGCACCTAACCATGAAACTTGTGTTGAACTGATCGTCTCAGTAGTTGTTTTGTCATTCATTATGTTTTGTAAAAGAGTATATGTTATTGCAAACTTCCAGTTAAGGCCCATCCACTTATGAGGCTCACTCGACTTAATCAGTCCCTTCTTCTTGGGTTCCTCTTTTTTGGACTCTCCACTCCCCTTCCCACCTTGATCTCCTCTGGCTTCTTGAAGTTCCTTGTCGAAATCATCCAAGTTTTCACCACCACTTCCTTGCCCATTTTGACCGTCTTTGATGTTACTTGAAACAATCTGCTTGTTCTTCACAGCTTTACCATCACCTGCAAGGGCCCCCGCCCCCATTGCTCCTGCGCCACCGGCTCCAGCGCCTTTTCCAAACTTCATTAGTCTTTGAAGTCTCTCTTTTTCTTCCCACTCTTTCAGACCGGGAATGATCCTATCAACAGGGATACGCTCCCTTTCTTTGAGATTAAAGCTTTGCATTGTTCGAGGAAGTTTTTCTCCTTTCCAAAAAGGAAGTTTGAAATATAGTCTCTTTCCTTCTGGAAGTTCCTTCCAATCTTTAACAGCAATATTCCAGTTCTTGACCCACTTTACGAAAACGCGATTCTTTTTGTTATTCTTCGACCATTTGAAATTTTCATTCATGATGGTCTGAAGAGTGTCCCCTTCTTCAATAAAGTAATAGTGATGTTTGTAAACTTTTGGGATTGCTGTTTTTTGAGATGGTTGGGCCCATAGCGTTCCGACAGGAAAGCTAATGATAGCTGACAATAAAAGTATGGCAATTTTATAAGTAGCCATAATTTCATTTTATCGCAGCACAAAGTATTTGAAATTTGGGGGGAAGATACTACCTAGATTTTGGTGATATCGATCCCTGAATAGTAATGCTTCAGAATAACTGAGTGAGTTGCTCCGTGATGTTTGGCCATCATCATCGCCCCCCACTGACTCATCCCTACGTGGTGTCCCCAACCATTTCCAACAAACTTGAAGCCGTCGTCTTCCTTTTGAAGGCGGAAATGATAAGCAGGAAACTCAGACCACCCAATGGCCCTTCTAATCTCAGTAAAGTCCAAAGAGACTGCCTTCTTGTCCTGAACAGCTTGAATAGTTTTGATAGAACCGAAATCAAAGTTCCAATCCAAAACTTTGAGATCTAACCCACCATCGAGAGTAAAAGTTGAGAATCTTCCTCTGGTAGTGTCACTGTTTTTGAGCTTATCAACTAGAAATTCAGAATTCCAAAGATCTGTCGTCCATTCAACAATCCAATGAGCTGATGCCGGAAGTTCTGCTCTCAGTTCATCTCGAGTAAAAACTTCAGCGTTACCGGCGCAATAAGGAGCATCGTTTTGCTTGAAGATATTTTTAGCAGAGTCTGTTCTCCCTCCACTGTAAGCGTGAAAGTAAGCGATAATCAACTTTCCTTGATACATCATGACTTCAGAGTCTGTTTCAGAAACGGCTTGATCAGTTGAAGGTTTGATATGATCAAGTCCGGTGTAAACTTGAAATCTTGCAGTGTCATCTACGTGATAGGGCCTACTGCTTGGAGCAGTTGTAAAATGATAAAGAGCGTATGTTCTTGCGGCCACTGCCTGAGCTTTCAAAGATTCAATCGGCCACGTAGCAATTGATTCACTTGGAACAACTCCACGAAGATATGTTTCGATATCGACCAAGTTAATGACTTGAATATCAGTATCATTTTTCTTGATTTCAAATGTTCCAAGATAGCTGTGTGTTTTATCTGGATTAACAATTCTTTCAACTTGAATAGGTGCACTACCAGAAAGTGTCAGCTCTCCTGGTTCTACTGCCAATTCACCCGTAGCTGTCTCGATAACAAATTCACTATTTTGAACAGTCACTGTAAATCTCAATGGATTCATCACAAGTCCACTTTCTCCAGTAAGAGTCATGGCTTGATCAGAAAAGAAAGTCACAGTTTTAGGATCATCTGGAGTTCCATGACGTCCATCTCTTTTAAGCGTATGAGGAAAGACAAGCACTCTCATGGTCTTTACTTCTGGCATCTGCTCAGGAAGCTCAACCAAACCTTTTTCTCCTTGATAGACAGGACTCTGGCTCATGTAAGGGAGCTCAAATTCATGGGCCTGTCCTTGCCACGCCCATGTGAAAAAGAGGAGGAGAAAAATCAATTGAAAGTAGTTCAAAAGTCGAATGCTCATATGTGTTTTCCTTAGGTGATATCTGAGCGTAGCGGCCCTGACAGAAGAAGATTATATGCAAAGCACTATTGTCAGATTCTTTTAGAAGGACTGTCTAAACTATTGACATGACAGAAAGCTGGCGGATCGCACAAATGTAAATACCTGTAATCTTTACCTTCTGGGGGGCCAAATCCATGCTTCTTTTGGCATACGTGTTGCATCAATAATTCCATTTATATCATTATTTGGGAGAAAGTTATGGGAATCAGGTCCAATCAAGGTGTCCTTATTGGTGGCCAGGAAAAAGAGCAAAATAAGTCCTTTATTGAGGTGCTTCTTACGCCTTTGAGATTTGTTCAAAATTCTGATCCAAAGAAAGTCATCGCCATCATCCTTTTTAGTTACCTGGTATTGGGATTCACAGTTCTAGGGTTTAACAGAACTCCTGCTCAGGCCATCGTGACGACTCTTTCAGCAATGCTCCTCGAAGTGATTCTTCTTTATGCATTCAAAAGAGTCCTGACTTTTCCATTTAGTGCAATGATCACGAGTTTCTCACTTAGTATCCTTCTTAACTATAGTCATAACTTTTATGTACTCTTTATTCCGGTCTTTTTTGCGATCGGTTCAAAGTTTCTTTTCACATACAATGGAAGACACGTACTGAACCCTGCTCAGGCCGCAGTGAGTTTCTCACTCCTTTTTGCCAGTACATTGATTACCTCTTCACCAGCTTATCAGTGGACAGGAATCGCCAACTTTGGAATTTTCATTGCTGGTTTCGGGATGTTCTTACTTGTTCCAAAAGTAAAGAGACTTCCACTTGTTCTCTCTTTTCTATTTTTCTTCACTCTACAGATTCTTTTTAGAGCTTGGTTGATGAAGCATCATTTGCCATTTGTAACATTGTTTTTTGGTACGATTACATCTCCGGCATTTTTTCTATTTACTTTCTTCATGATCACAGATCCAGCGACTTCGCCTGGAGACAAGAAACAACAGATTATCGTTGGTTTCCTACTGGCACTTTTTGATCTGATTTTTCACTTGAAGCAAAGTTATCACACATTCTTTTTTGCGGGTCTGACTCTTCAACTCGGAAGACTTGCTTGGATGCACTCAAAAGAAATGATCCAGGGAAGAAACCCAATCAAATATTTCATGGATAAATTTATCAGAAGCGGTTACTGGCAAAGACCACTCCTTCTTGGATCAATCGCTCTTGTTTCTATGGGAATGTATAACAATGTAATCAAGCCAACACTGTCTATTAATAATCTTTCACTAAGATTTGAGTCAATCGGACCTGAGACAACATCGATCAACCCAATCAATGGTGATGTTCTCGACAGAGTAGATCCAAGAGTTCAACATCTTGCCAAGTGGATCATGTCAGTTGGTGACGGTGTCGCTGTTGGTGACTACAATGGTGACGGACTTCAAGATATGTTCTTCACCAATATCCTTAAAAGAGATGCCGATAGGAATGCTCTTTATATCAATAAGGGTAATTTCAAGTTCGAAAGAGTTCCTCTTCCTATGATTGAAGAAAAAACTGTCAATGTAGAAAAATATGGAGTTCCTTCGAATGCCATGTTTGTAGATATCGACAACGACAAGGATTTGGACCTATTCATTACATATGCATTTGGCTCGCCGATCCTTCTTGAAAACCAGCTTACACAAACAGGTGTTGCAGATTTTAAAGAAGTGACTAAAGAAAAGGGACTTGATGTCTATACAAACTCGATCTCAGCCAACTTCTTGGATATTAATAAAGATGGAAGACTTGACCTCATCATTGGAAACGTATGGCCGAAGCATCTTCCAGACTACCCAGCAGACAAGCCAGAGAAACTGAATCTATTCAAGCTACCTGAAGCTCAATATGAAGGTGATAAGAGAATGTTCAACTTCATGCACGCATCATGGCACATGGCTGACAATGGTGGTGTAAACGACATCTTCATCCAAGATGAAAATGGAAAATTCATTCAAAAGGACTCTAAAGAGATGGGAATGCCAGAACACTTCTGGACACTCGCTATCGCAACTGGTGACTTGAACAAAGATGGATATACTGACGTTTATGTTGCCAATGACTTTGGACCAGATAACCTTTATTACAATATCGAAGGTAAAAGATTTGAGAAAATTGAAGGTAAAATATTTGGTTCAGTAGGAAAAGACACCTATAAAGGAATGAACGCCACCATCGCTGACGTTGATGGTAACGGATGGCAAGATGTCTACGTATCAAACGTTCACCACGAACTTCAAGCAGAAGGTTCACTTCTATGGATGTTCAAAGAAGGCGAAACATCAAACAGACCACAGATTATTGATGAAGCGACAACGAGAAATGCTCTAAACGAAGACAGATTCGGCTGGGGAGCTTCAATTGTTGACTTCAACAATGACGGACTTCTTGATATCGCTCAAGCCAACGGTATGGTCGATGACATGATCGACAAGAAATACGATGAATGTCCAGACTTCTGGTATGTAAATGAAAAAATCGCAAGATCTGCTCCATCAGTGCATAGATATGTACACAACTGGGGTGATATCAGAGGTTTTTGTATCTACGGAAAAGAACTAAATCGTCTTTACTTGAATACTGGTAACAAAGCTAACACGTTTGTCGACGTAGCAGAAAAAATCGGAATGGACTACAAGGGCAACTCCAGAGGGATGGCCGCTGCCGACTTAAATAATGATGGAAAGCTTGACCTGGTAGTAACAAGACAATTTGAAAGACCGACTATCTACAAGAACAACATGAAACCGGTAAAAGACGACGGAGAAAGAAACTGGGCAGGTTTCCTTCTAGAAGGTGACGCTAAAACTTGTAACAGCCAAGGGCTGGGATCGTCTGTCATTCTTTCATACACCAATGACAAAGGTGAAAAAGTAAGCCAATTCAGAGAAGCTCAACTTGTAAATGGGTTTGAAGCTCAAAACGACTTGAGAATTCACTTCGGACTTGGTCAGCACAAAGGACCAATCGATGTGACTGTAAACTGGTGTAACGGACAAATCGCCAAGTATGAAAATGTAAAAATCAACGAATATAACGTTATTAGAATGTAAGATCACTGAGAGAAAGAGTTATGAAAGCTAAAAGACTAGAAGCCAGAACAATTCCATTGCAAATGCTTTCTGATAAGCAAATCAATGAAATGTTCAATGTTTACCACAAGTACTATGCCTCTGTGACGAAAGAAGTATTCGTCTCGGATTTGTCGAATAAGAATCACGTTATTGTTCTGACAGACAAAATAGATGGTGAAATCAAAGGATTTTCAACAATCCTTGATTATCATTTCAATCTGGAAGGCAAAAGAGTGAAAGGCGTTTTCTCTGGTGATACGATCATTGAAAAAGAATACTGGGGTGGTTCAGCTCTTCAGATGGCCTTCATCATGTATATGTTTAAGGAAAAGTTGAAGAGACCTTTTTCCCCTCTTTACTGGTTCCTGATCTCCAAAGGTTACAAAACTTACCTTTTGATGGCGAATAACTTTGTTGAGCATTACCCAAGATTTGAAGAACAAACTCCATCTGAAAAGAAATCAATCATGGATAAGTTCGCAACTGAACTATATCCTGAAAACTATGATGCAACTTCAGGATTGATCAAATTTGAAGGTATTCACGACCACCTCAAGGGTGATGTTGCACCAATCACTGACGACATGAAGAAGAAAAATGACAGAATCAAATTTTTCTCAGAAACAAACAATTCTTGGGAAGTGGGAACGGAGCTTGTCTGCCTTGCCAGATTTGATCTTGGTCTTCCATTCAGATACCCAATGAAAACAGTAAAAAAGATCGCACAAAGACAAATGAAAGGTCTCTCCAATGCTTTGGAAAGCTTCCTTGCAATCTTTGGCGTAAGAAGAGCTTAATATGAAAAGATTGTCCTTTATTTCTCCATTCAGCTTGATCATTCTGATCCTCTGGTTTTCAGCTATGTCAGCTTTTGGTATCTGGGACATCTTCAATGATAATTGGTTTATGACTGTTACGATGGCCTTTGGGTCATTTATCGCGGGAGCAACAAGTGAAGGTGGTGGTGCCGTCGCATTCCCTGTAATGACACTACTCTTCAAGATTGCTCCTTCAACCGCCAGAGATTTTTCACTATTGATACAAAGTTTTGGAATGACTGCGGCATCTCTTGTTATTCTTAGAAAGAAAATCCCCGTTGAAAAAAGAGCATTGATCTATTCATCACTTGGAGCTGTGATTGGAAATATCATTGCCTTCAATTTTCTAACGGCTCTTTTTTCACCACCAGCTCTAAAAGTTTTCTTTTGTAGTTTCTGGATGGCATTTGCATTCGTATTGATCAAAGTGAAATGGCAGGGAAAAGACCTTCGTCATACAAAAGTCACGAACTCAACGAAGAATAACTCCCTTCTATTTGGAATTGGAATTCTAGGTGGAGCAATTTCGGCCATGACGGGATCTGGTCTGGATATCATGACTTTTGCACTCCTAACTCTCTATTTCAACGTATGTGAGAAAATTGCCACGCCAACGTCGGTTATCTTGATGGCCGTAAACAGTATCATGTGTATTCTCATGAAAAATAATGGTTTTGGTGGAATTGATCTTAAGGCCTTTGAGTACATGCTGGTTTGTGTACCAGTTGTAATTTTCGGAGCTCCACTGGGAAGTATCTTCATCAAAGATAGAGGAAGGAAGTTCATCACGGCCTTTCTCCTGACAACCATCAGTATCCAGTTTATTACGGCGTTGGTAATCGTACCATTGACAACCAACCTGATTCTATTAGCGGTTGGAACTCTAGTAACAGGACTTGCCATTTTCTATAGTCTCTCAGTTAACTCCAAGACGACAGAACTTCCTCACAAGAAGAAAGCTGAACTCTTTATGGAGCCAAGGCTGCGATAGGTCTGATAATTCCATTTTCTCTTAGTACTCTACTTCCACGATTGGTAATATCAGTTAGGAATGCCTTTTCATATTTAACATCAAATACGTAGGCCTTTACACTTACTTTGATGACAAAGTTGTTTGAAACTGGGATCTCTTCAAAAGTTATACTGACTGGTTTTTCCAAGTAAACGAAGCGGCTAGAAATGACAACCTCATGTAGGATGTTTCGTACTTTTTCCAAATCCTCAAAAATTGAAATGTGAAAGTGAGTAACTACCATCATGTCCAGGGCTCCACTGTTTCCACTTGCAACTACATCAGTAAGAAATTTTGAATTAGGGATGGTTACGAGATTATCATCCAGAGTCGCCAACCGCACTGACCGCAGCCCAATGGTTTTAATTTCTCCATAAACATCACCGAAAGAAACTCTATCCCCTACTTGAAATGGACGATCAAAAAGCAGTATAAACCCAGCGATAATTGAGCCGACCAGATCCTTGACAGCGAATCCAAAAGCAACGGCAGCTGACCCACCAAAGGCCACCAGAAGTTCTTTTGATGGCTGGAAAACAAAATAAAAGGTCCAAAGTATCCCGAAAAGATAAGTAACGAATGAGAATACGGTCGTTACCTGGAGAATTAGCAACCTTTTACCAGAGAACTTCTCCTGTAAACGACTCGACCAGATTGATACGAGTTTTACTGAAACCACAATACAAGTAACAAGAAAGACAAACAAAAGTATCTTGTCCAACTTGAAGAAATCAAAAATCATCAATGATATGTCTTTATTAGCTTCCATAAATAAAATTCTTCACTCTTAAATGTCTAATTAGTCCAAATTGAGAGGTAATATCAATCATGTATCGACGCCTTTCATCTCTATACAGCATCCTCTTTTCTAGCCCCAATTTAATAGAGTTTCTGACAACTCCATGAGGGAGATTCGTTGTCTTCTCAAGTTCTTTTGCTGACAGATTCTCATGTTTAAAAACATGAGAGAGAACAAAAAGAAGATCATCCGAAATATTATCCAAGAAGGCATTATCATTTTCTTTTGGGATATTTACATTGAAAGAATGCATTCCTCTACGGGATAAGGCAGTCATCCATAAATACAAGGCAAGCCTTGGGTTACCTCTCGACAACTCCCATAGCAGCTTGAAAAATTTGGATTCAATCGAAGAGTATCGGTCTATTTCATCTTGTGATCGAGTAGCATTGATAAGAAGATCATAAGACAAACGATACTTGGACTTGCGATGTCTCTTCATGATCAATTCTTTAATAGAAAGATCTGTCCAACCTTTGACTTCAAGAACATTTCTAAAGTATTGAGTTCTACCAAACGCTCTGTCTAAAAATATCCACGAGTACTTGTTGAATGAAAGTAGCCAAAAAATATTTTCTGTATTGTAGTTAACAATATTTACCAGAGAGTAATAAGCATCGAAACCACCAGTTTCAGACAAGAAAACATTTTGAGATTCATCAATAACTAGAACCAGCTTCTTCTCAAGACTCTTATCATACTCATAAAGGTTGAAGTTTTCCTTCTTAGCACCAAGGGAATCACCGATAAACTTAAGTAAGCTCGCTTCATCCAAAGTCTTGGAGGGAATTTTCATATAGTGGAAATCTACAGATTCTCCCTCATAAGTTTCCATAATATGCTTTAAAAGAGTCGTTTTTCCTACTCCTTTATCTCCATACACTACAACCGAATGCTCGTCAGATTGTTCAGAAATCCATTCATCGATTTCTTTTTTAATTTTGTCTTCGAGGCCATTGCTTGAACTCACATACTCTGTCTCATCAGTGAGAGATGTGAGCGAGAAAAGCTCTTTATAATCAGCAGGAATCTTGTCATCAGCCCCGGCTTCAGCTTCAATTTTTTCAATTTGCTTCTTGAACAAATTAGCTGAAATCTTCTTGGATATCTCAAAATTCTCAGTACTTCTGATAAATATATCTAGAATAGACAGAACCAGGATCGACAAAAGCATTAAAGTTGCTTTCAGCTTTGAAGGAAACAAATTCAATGTTTTGTCTAATCTCTCAATAATGACTCCAGAGAACTTCTTCTCCATATAAATACTGAATTCTTTCTCCCAAGCACTTGAGGCCATAACCAAGCGATAAAGAGCATAGAGAAGGGCAAAAATATTGATCAATGTATAGATCAATACTTTTCCGACTGTGGCATGAACAAAAATCATTGTCACAAAGTAGAAAAGATAAATATTCGCAAACGAGATAGCAGTCTCATTCGCCTTTTTCTTGAAGCTTAAAAAACTGGACATATCGAGGCGCGAAACCGACCCTAGAAACATAATCACAACAGACTTGATGATTCTTGAAGAGTAATAGACTAGGGCCAAATCAATAACAATAATCAGCTGATCGAATTTGGAACTTTCTCTGGCAAAATAAAGTAATGCCAGCCAAAGAACGATGACGGTATCAGATTTTAATCGGCTCCAGACTGAAGAAAGTATCTTCGAAAGAAAAAATCCTCCAAATTTTTGAATTAGCGCATGTTGACTGGAGTCAACGAACTGGTAGATTTTCTTAAATCCCGTGTTAAGCGCCAAAAGTCCAAGTATGTAAAAAAGCAAAGTGAAAAAGTTTCTAAGAAGAATATAATATCCCTCTTTGCCCTTTTGAATATTTTCTGACAGGTATAAATATTTCGCATAGAAGAAACTGACAATTCGATAAGGAGAAGCGAAAAACTCATCTTTGAGATCATGAAAGATGGTACCATTGGTGAACTTTTTGAACACTTGTCTCGAAGTCAATTTCGAATAAAGCCTGCTTCTTGCTACATTAACTTGAACAACCAATTTGTTAAGAAGCCTGATCTCTTCGCTTCTCTTCTGAGACAACTCAGTAATTGACTCTTTTCTAAGTTTTACCAGTTCTTCTCTTTGTGCATTCAGCTTAGAAATTTCATTTGGATCTAGACTCTGGAGTTTTTCAGGTACATCTGGGACTTTGGGTAGTACTCCGTCAGATTCCTGGTCAATTAATTTGAAAAACTTGACTTTAGTGATCTCTCGCCAAACCTTCTCAACTTCTTCATAGTTTTTAAGGACTCCTTCATTAGAAGAATCTCTTAATGATGATATTTTCTCAACTCTCTTAGATTTTTCATCAAAGAAATTAATTTTTTCTTCCAGATCTTTGTTTTGACGGATTTTCCTAGAGATAAGATCGATACGGTATCTGGTCAGGACACTCTCAATATTAAGGATTTCTTTTTTCAATACATCCTTTTCATTGATACTTTGCGATTCGGACTTGATGAGGTCTTGTTCCAGACTCTTTCTGATCTTTTCAGATTCTTTGTTTTCTTTGCTGATTTCATCTTTCAATGCTGGAATAGAGGATTGAGTATCTAGATTGGTCTTGAGTGCTCCTTCCTGTTCAGCGTTTTTCTTGAAGAGCTCTATCTTTTTCAAGTTGACTGCCACGGCCAACTCAGAAAGTTTCTGATAGTCTTTTTCAAGCTTCAAAGCCTTCAGGCAATCAACATGGTACTTATTTGTCTCAGAAAGTCCTCCAGAGTTCTCATTCAAAACAACGAGGTTGTTCACTTCTTTTTCTGTATCTGAAATCTTGAATCCAGAAGGAAAAAAGGAACTTACAAGCATCTTATTCTCTGACTCTCCAGAAAGAACTTTTTCAAGTTGCTCGTTCTGTGCTTGCAATGTCGAAATCAGGGTCATTTGATTTTTTAGAACTGAAGACCTGTTGCACTCCTCAGCCAACGAATTCTTTAATGGAAACAGCAAAATAATGAGTAGAAACAAGATAATATGATGTGCTTTCACAGCCTGAAGAACCTTTTTGTAATAGTACTCTATGCCCGTAATTTTATTATGTCGCTCAATGAAAATGCCAGAGTTATTTCCATTAAGTACGAGTGAGAAAAATACTAATAAATACAAGCGGTTACACACTTCTTTTTCCATCATCTAATCCGCTTTTTTTACCGAAAAGAGAATTGAATATTCCCCTAAAAGGACAACTATGTATCGATCACTTCTGATTCTACTTTTCATCCTGACCTCTTGCTCCCATTTTAATGGTTTCAAGGATCCTATTGAGAAAAAAGCTGCCATAACCGCAAAGTATATTCAGAAACCTGATTTTTCAAAGAACAGAACACCCGCCAACATTATTGGTACTTGTCGCAATATGATCTCATCCATTTTTGGAGGTTCAGCAACGGCCAAAGCGACAGCTATTTATGAAGCTTCTCTTAAAAATGGAAATGAACTTATCGATCAATATGACCAAGTAATGAAAGAGTCTGATATGTTCGAACTTTGGAGAAATGCCAAGGGGGAGGCCAACACTATCAATGACGGGACGTTGAAATATCTAGACGCTCCCCTAGAAGACAATCATGCAAAAAGAGTTGCAGAACTCAATTCTAATCAAAGACAAAAAGTATATCGAGCAGTAGACAATCATCCAGTAGCCAGTCAATGTCACCTTCGTCAGTATGACCCACAAGGAAACATGGGATTTTGCTTTGGCCGTGCGATGACAGCGCACTTGGAACTTCTGAATTCTGGAGTTCAAAAAGACAAAATCAGAAAGTTATGGGCAGTTGGCTCATTCCAGGCCGGTGGAAACAACTGGCGCTACCATGTTACGACTATTGTCAAAGGCGATGATGGGCAATGGTGGGCCATTGATCCAATATTTGGCTCACCCGTTTCTGCAAAAGACTGGTATCGAAAAATGAAAGGCTTTGATGTTGGAGGAGATATGATCCTCTTTACTAGTGAAGCCAAAAGATTTGGGCCATCAAGTCCTGATCAATACAATCGTCCACATCTCAACCTCGATGCTTATAACAACTACTTCAATGATCTATTAAAGAGCTATCGAGAAAATCAAGGTCCATTCAATGGAGAAGTATTCACCAAACCAGATGTCGCTTGGATTGAAGATTTTTCCAATAATGGAAAGGTTGCTTTTAATTTCAGCCTGTGATCTTGGCAAAGCAAAACTTTGTTTTTAACTCATAGCCTAGTGACTCTACAAGTTTGATAGAAGGAAGATTGGCCTCATTGACAAGATAAGAGACGGTCTTTCCGAGAGAAAACAAACAGTTTGAAACCCGAGCAACCATCTCTCTTCCAAGTCCCATTCCTCTCTCACTTTTCAGAGTGTAAACCTGTGAAATCGATGCATACTCTTCAAAGGAGACAAGAGCATCTGCAATCGCCACGAGTTCTCTCCCTCTCAACAATCCCCAGAATGAACTTCCTTCAGGGAAGTCCTTAAAGGAACCTATCTGATTTTTCATTTCTTCAGAAAGTATCATCTCAGGAAGACTTTTTTCATCCAATCTCACGAAATCTAGATCACCATGTCCAGTCGCCAATGTCCCTTGAGGAGATCTTGTATAGTAACGATCAAGGCTCAATTCAGAGACATTTCTTGATTTTGAAAGTAAATCATAGAAACAATCATCGCAATTGATATAGATTTCTTCACCTTTTAGAAGTTTTAACATATCTATAAAGGGCTCTTCAGATTCTGCTTTAATCCAATGGCTGAAAACTTCAAAATGACCATACATTAGTCCATTAACCGAAGCGGCTCGAATATGACCCTCATCAATAATGACTGTAGATACTTCTAAAGGTTTTTTATCAAGGACATGAAGCGGAAATAAATATTTGAGGGGGTCAGAGATGAAAAAATCCTTCAACTCATTATTTAAAACTGTACTCAATCAAGGTTTCCCGGCTATTTCGATGATGTTTCCATCAGGGTCTGTAAACTGAATTCCTGCAAATACAGCATTGAAGTCACCATACTTATTGAAGATTTCAATTCCTTCAGCGACTAATGCATCGTGAGCTGCTTTAACCCCATCAGCACAATTCAGACAAACGGCCATACAAGTACCAGTTGTGCCTGCAGGATTTGAATTACTCCGTCCGCCCTCAATATACAAAGTAGTTTCTGCTCCCTTAGAATAAAGAAGTTTACCAGGTTCCATATCTTGCATGATTTCAAATCCGAGGATCGATGTATAAAAATCAACTGACTTTGAAAGGTCAGTGGCATAAACGGTCAAAACATTAAATCCATTGATATTTATAAGACTCATTTTTCAACTCCAGCGAGAATTTCAGTCATTCGATTTCGTAAACTCACTATTTCAGT
Organism: Bacteriovoracaceae bacterium; assembly: GCA_041546685.1. GTDB lineage: Bacteria > Bdellovibrionota > Bacteriovoracia > Bacteriovoracales > Bacteriovoracaceae > M0603. The sequence continues at coordinate 21,131 of JBFEVX010000033.1, forward strand.
GTTATTTACCACTTCTTCTTTGAATTCGAATCGACAACCAAAGTCAGTAGCAAGATCACAAGTATGCATGACATTTCCACGACAGACAGTGTTTTCATGAGTATTCAAAAACTTAACTGTTCTAGCCAATAGATCTTCGAACTCTTGTTGATCAATTGCTCCACCATAAGTAGATCGAATTCTCCAAAGAGAGAGTTTCATATTGATGTCATCGACGAGCTCATTTCTTTCATCGATATAAGAATCAGCACACCATGGAGTAGCTATACCACTTCCATGATTTTCTTTATTACCTTCTGAGCCACAAGAAGTCAGAAAGATGAATGTGAGTAGAAAAATTATCTTTTTCATTATTAGTCCAGAGTTGTTGCCCAAACGTCAGCCCATCTTTCCATGAAAGATCCGTGGTGTCCTTGAACAGCATAACTGAAAAGTACCATTGGAAGATAAAGTGGTCCAAGTAGTGCCGATTGCTTGGCGTGACCTGCTTCATGACCTGAAGCGAAGTAATATCCTGAATGGTTATCAAGTTCAAAAAGGCCAAGACTCATTTTTCCAGGTATTGGTCCAATACCGCTGACATCAACATAAATTTGCTGCTCAGAAGCAGAAATTGCGAATGTTGGAAAATCTACGTATCTGGTGAATGGAGATACGATCATAGTTCCAAGAACAGCTCCAAGTCCAATTGCAGTATTGATCATCCCCCAAGTAAGGTTACCTATCACTACCAGAGCATCCATCAAGAAGCTGTCTTTATTCATATTATTTGGATCATAAAGGAAGCTTAGCCCAGCAAGTTTTTTTTCATACTCAGCTTTGAGTTCATCATATTTATTTTTTTGTTCATCATCCATGTCTTCATGCATGTGATTGAATTGCTCTTGCTTCCCACTTTCTCTTTTGGCAACACGCTTAAGATGCCTGGCTAAGTTCTTGTCAACAAACTCAGGAGAAACATTGTGTTCTTTCAACTTCGAAAGTTTGAAAAGGGTTTTCTCCATATCACGCTGAATGACTTTTGAAACACCTACAAGTGTCAGGTATTTATCGAGGACCTTATCCCTGAAGACTTGAATCGTGTCATTCTTATCAAATTCCTTTCTAAGAGATGCCAATGAAAGTGGCATGATGGCCAACATATGTTTCTCATTGAGTTCTCTCATGTATTGCAATGTAAAGAATATTAGTGATTCATTGATTGCGAGATCACGTGGAGATAGCGCCATCTTTCCTTCAAAAACCATATCGTGATTTCTTTGACCGAGAAGTTGGATGATTTCCAATAAAGACTTCTGTGTAGCTTCAATTTGATTAGACCAATTTTCAAGCCTGGTAGTATTATTTTTGACGAAGACTTCTGATTCCTTCACTACTTCAGTCATTCGACCTTCAAGCTTTGGCCTACGATTTAAAATCTCTTTTGATTTTTCAATGGAATCCTTGATCTGAAGACCGATCTTGTATTGATCTTGTCTGATTGTAGATTCATCATCTTTGTTGATCGCTTTCAATAGTCTATTGAAGTCTTTATCAATATGACTTGTCTTAACATAGTTACAGGCAGTCATCTGAAACATGACCAAACAGATGAATAATGCATTCAAATACTTCATGGATCCCCCAAATAATTTATTGAGGATGTTCTACCAGAATTAAGGATTTGATTGGGAAAACGGGAAATGTTTACAATGCCCCTAAAGTACTGATTTCACAGGCTAAACTAAGGCCATTTCAAATCCTGGAGGGAATCCATCCATCACCTCGTCCCTATCTCTAACTTCTTTATCAACTACCTGATAGAGGGTCATTGGGGTTTCAAAATGAACAAAACCTTTAAGGGCAGGCAGTAGAGGGTCTTGCGTGGGAAAATCAGCATAGGCCAGCATGTGACTGTTTTTCACTTCTTTGAATTTGTGGAGCTCTAAAACTAATTGTCTGAAGACTTGTTGTTTTTCCTTACGATCCAGGCTTTCCTCGATCGTCAGTAAGGTCATATATTGAACTTTCAACTCTTCTTCTACTTTTGGGATTTTTGTAAAAGGTGAAAGAAACTTCAATTGCTTTTCTTGTTCTTTAGGAAGTGATTCCACAACAATTTTTTTTGCCGGACTTGGAGTCCAAAGACCTGTAACGGCCAGAAGATTCCCATTCTTTTCAACAATCACCATATTAGACATATCGAAGTTATTCCAGTTTTTGAGTCTGTAATCTAATTCATTATGAGTCTTATTGAATGAGAACCCGAAAGACCGTTTGTGGTGATTCCTCTCTAAAAAGAGATTAATCGATTCTTTATCAATCTCATGGGCCTTTCTCACCTTATAAGAGCCTTTTCTCATTCCTAATAGAGGTGCTTTCATCAGTATATTTACCATCTGATAAGGAGCTTTAGGAATGTACTTGTAAGGCAGTCTATCATTGTGAACAAGTGCTTTTACAGCTTGCACATTTTCATCAATGATTGCCGTCAGTAGATATTTGCAATGATGAAACTCTTCAATCTTGTAAATATTTTCCATCAAATCGCCGTAGAATCGACGCCAGAGAATCGCCAATCGTTTGTCAAACTTAACCCTGAGATCTCCTAAGTATCCAACGTGAACATTTTCACCGTGAATCATTCCCGGCCTTATGACGAGAGTTCCGACTCCCATGACCTGATTTTCTTTTTCAGCATAAAAAACAAAATAGTCTTTGGATTGATAATCAAGAAACTTAAAGAAGTCAGGTGCTCTTTCATATCTCAATTGCAGTCCTGTTCCCTTCATTGGCGTTTCATCAAAGAACTTTAAAATCTTCGCATTTACAGACCTGTCTGCAATTTTTACTTCAGGATATTTCTCAAGTAATTCTGCAAGTTTCATTAAATCCAAAACTCCACTTCTTTCTTCGTTTCAAAAGTCCAGAGTTTCTCATCTCCCAATTGTCCATATCTACGAAGTCTTTCAATTTGAATATGAAGCTCATCCGCTGGAGTTGAGCGATAGGTACGATGAGAGTCAACAGCAAGCGATCCCCCTTGATTGATCATGATGTCTACATCTTGATTAATCACTTCTCTAGTGTAGTAACTGATGATTGGCTTGATAAGACTACCGAACATATTCACTTTATAAGCAATATAAGTGTAGACTCTCGAATTAAGCGTTCCCACAGGAGAAACTTGTGAGTTGATGATGAACCCATTTTCACCAAACCAGTAATCGACACTGGTCAGATTTGGATAAATAAACTTATCTGTGTGCTTCATGGGATGTCCTCCTGGATTCAAGAGCATTTTTGCCGCCCACGAAAACTCATCATCTTCTTGATTATAAGTACAAAGAACTGTTCCATTATTTGTCTCAACTGTCATTGGTACTTTTTGATCTTTTTTATCTCGAAACCAGCCTTTATGAACAAAGACAGTATGTGGAACATCCATGAAATTTTCAGCCAGGTCTGTCACTTCACCAGTAAAATCCGTAACCATAAAATAGTGATGCCATCCCTTCTGTCCAAAATTTGGAAAACGCCATGGAGGAAGTTCTGTTGTGGGCTCCCCTTCTCCCATCCATGCCCAAATTGCTCCATCCTGTTCATGACAAGGAACGGGTTTTAAACATAGCTTTCGCTCAACCTGAGAATCCGGACCTTCTGACGGAATATGTTCAACCTGACCGGACTTATTGTATTCCCATCCATGATACGGACAACAAACTCGCCCATCTTTTATCCATCCCCCCATTGAAATAAACGTATGCCGATGGAGGCAACGGTCTGGAAGAATCGCAGGCTTTCCACTTTCATCACGCCAAATCACATAAGGCGTATCATAAAGCGTACGCTGAATTGGTTTTTCCCTTCCAAGCTCTTCAGTAAGACAAATAACATACCAATTATTTGCAATGTTACCGTCTCTTTCTCGTAGACTCTTTTGTTGTCCAGTCACAGTACAACTCCTTCAAGCTGTTTTCTTTCTATTTTGCTTAGTATTTCAAGTTTGACGTCACCTTTAATCATTCCTTTTTTCATGGCCAGCTCTTGATAAAACTTGAAGCCATCCTTTTCATGAATTACTTTTGAATGATCTAATTGACCCAAATCTCTCGCAAGATTGTAATGAAAATTCTTTTTTAGTTCCTTTTCTAAAAAGGCTTCAAGATCGTCTCTCACCACCTTTCCTTCTCCTTCGACGATACAAAGATAAAATGGCTTTTGATCCAGATCTTCAACTCCTAAAAGAGAAACTCCTCTAATCATGGAAAAATTTTTTTCCAAATTAGAAAAAATGACTTCAACTACTTCGGGTGACATTTTCTCACCGACAAGATCGACATCGTTCATTCTTCCCTTAAAAGTCAGGCAAGGTAGACCATCCATAAAATTGGTCACCTCAAGGCGATCTTTCATTCGATAGCGAAAGAACCCCGACCCCGTTGAAACCAACGGTGAAACCATTTGATTCTTCTCAAGCTCCCAAGAAGGAAGTATTTTTCCTGTTTCAATACATTCGAATTCATAAAAATGACTTTTGTAGGCCAGTACATATTCACTCTGGAAAGGGATGGTCACCACTGCTTCAGTTGCAAAAAGACCCTTTCCTTGAAAAGAAGCATTCGGAAAAAAATTCTTTAGCTTTCCGGCCCAGGCTTCAGAAGAAGCTGTGTCCCAGCTAGAAACAAGTCCCATATGCGGCCAAAGAATCTGGAGAAATTCTGCATTAAGATCACCATCCCAATGGCGAAGAATCTTTGCTGCCGATTTACTCTTTGGACAGTCCACTTTTGAAAGTAGAGATTGATGTTCTCCCCACTTTCCTCTCTCGAGAATGCGAATAAGTTCATGTCGATATTTATATAGATCTTCTAGTAGATTGAGAGCAAATGTTGGTGACCAGACAAAAAGCATGGTCAGATCTCGACATGAACAAAGGTATGCCAATGTCGCGAGTTGGGCAGCTGTTGCCGTCTTGGCGTGACTAATGGAATTTGGTGAAGCCATTGTCAGGCGCATGATCATTTGTTGCCACCAACCAAAGACGTTAAGGTCATCAAGATCCGAAAGCTTCTCTCTTAGCTCGTCTGGCATCCAAGACAATGACCAATAGTGTTTTCCCTTGATGATCGCAGGATAGGTTTCGTAGAGATCTCCAATCCAAGGGCCTATAGCCATATCAAACTCAGTCGTTAGTTCTTTCGAATAAGGAATCCACTTCCTACCACTGGTAGAACCGCTCGTTGGTTGATAGCGATTACACTCCAAACAAAGAACTGGATTTTTCGAGACCATCTGGTTTTCTACATCTCGATGATAATCCTCGTAAGTTGATGGCCGTAGTGATTCAGCAAATTTTTTGTAAGACCATTCTGCTGAAACCTTGTTCATTTTTCCCCAACCTGTTTGTTCAGATTGAGTGAGAAGTTTTCGAAGTTGCTTTTGCTGGAAGTCTTTAAACGAAGACATGTCCTGCTTGAAAGCAAGATATCTCTTCCGGTAGTACCGATTGATCAATTGGTGAGAGAGATTTGATAAAACATTCATAAGTCTATGAAATTATTTTATCAAAAGCATCTTTAGTATTCGTTAGGGAGCTTTTTCCGGAGTATGGCGGTCGGTTACTTTAAATTCCCCTAAAATTGAGGGAAAGCCCCTCTCTGAAAGGAATTCAGAAGAGGGACTATCGGAACCTATGGAGATTAGTCTCTGTCTTTCATTACACAAGGAGCGTAGAATCTTACAACAGAGTTGAAGATTTCTTGTCCAGCACCATTGAAGTAAGAGCTAACTTTGATTGAAATAACTTCGGCATTACCTTTGGCCATTTCCTGAGCAACGATTCTTGCATTCATACCAGTAGTTGATTGACATTTTTCACCTGAATCCCAAAGTTGGAATGCATTTCTAAGCTTAGCCATAGCTGTTTTAGAAGGTGTTCCACTTGTTAGGTCAGCCATAAGGTCAAGAGCACCATCAACAGCAGCTTCTTTTGAGTCATACTTGAAAAGTGTTGTTTGGTAACCAACTACTTTCAAAGTTTCACCACGTGAATGCCACGTTCTGTTTGGGTTAAGAGCAAAAGCGCTAACTGATACAAGTGCAAGTGTAAGGGCAATAAGTTTTCTCATGATTTTTCTCCTATCAAAAAGATGTTTCACACAATTTTTGTGTTTGTGTTTGTTTCGTTGGATAGGAATCTAATGCTTGAATAAAAAAAAATCAGCCCAAGATCTGGCAATTGGCAGCTTTTCGTTAACTCAGAATTAAGTGGCTGAAATCAATCAGAAAAATTAAAAGAATCAATTGAGAAAATACAGTGTTTTCATGAAAACTGAAAATATTTTAACGAGAGGTTCTTACAAACCGAGATGTTTTTCGATCGCTTCAAGACGTTTTTTGAGGTTTTCATTTTCTTCTTTGAGCTTATCATTCTCTTCTTTTAAACTGGCGATAGCTCTTTCGTTGGCAGAGATTCTCTCTTCATGGACTTTTAAAGTCCCATTCATGATAGCAAACATCTCAAGATTGCTCTTGATCTGTTTATGAAGTTCATTAATACCTTCAAGTGCAATTGCACCAAGTCTTGGATAATCAACAGTCAAAAACCCATTTTCAGTTGTATGAACAAGCTCAGGAAAGACGGCTTGAATCTCTTGAGCAATAACACCAATCTCTTTACGTGAGTTAATCTCACGGTCTCGCCAGAAATATTCGACTGCCCTTACCTTCTCAATTTTATCGAGAACATTTTCGACCTCAGTGACTTCCTCTTTCAATCTAGCATCAGATGTCGTTGTCCATCCGAATGTAGAAACCGCTACTGAAGTTGGGTACATGATGGAATACCCTCCTGCTGATTCACATCCAACTTCACAACCGGCACCGACCCATGAAGTTGCTGCCATAGAACCACCAACATGAAGAGTTGCTCCAGAAGTAGAGTAATTAATCCCAACAGTATTATTATCTCTGATAAGTAAAGGATAAGTCTCACCTACCCATGTCCCTGCTGAAGCTTTATTTCTAATGGAAAGAGATCCTCCATCTGCAGCGATTCTCCAACGCCCGACAGGATCCGTCTGATCTTGTTCTTCAAAATAAATAAGAGGTGCTGATGGACTGGTTATACCTATTACACTTGAAACATGTAGATTGTAGCCAGCAGCAGGAGAAGTGTTCCCAATTCCAACTTGATTTGAGCTGGTAACGACGAATGGTGCGTTAGCCAAGTCTTGAGAAGGTCCAATACCAAATTGTTCGGCTGGATTTAGACCTGCATACATTCCACCTTCATTATTTTTATAATAGATATTGGAATTAGCGGCTGAATCTCTGTCTACAATAATCGGAGAGGCTTCAGCTGAGTTTGCTCTTACATGCAAGTATGTACCTGGAGTTGTTGTCCCAATTCCAACTTTTCCCTCAACTGTAGCAGTCATCGTATTTGTTCCAGCTCTATTGATAATCTCTAATGCTGGAGTCGTATTTTCGGCCGTAGTTCTTGTTGAAGAGTCAATGACGAGACCTTTCCCTGATCCATTTAACGAAGCTCCGATAAACATCGCTCCTGTATTTGTTGTACTTTGATTATTTACATGCAAACCATATGATGGATTATTCAGACCAATTCCAATTTTCCCATCAGATTTCGCAGAAAGAACATTCTTATCGTAGGTTGAATCGGCCATATAGTTTCCACCACCAGAAATAATATGGAAACCATCATTAACATCATTATCCTTTAAGGCCATAACCAATTGCCCATTGTCGCCACCAGTTATTACTGAACCAAAATCTGAGCCAGTCATCAACCCACTGAAAGGACCACCTGCTTGAAAAACATCTAGTCTCAATGAACCATTTGCTGTCCCATCAGTAATGTGTAACCTGGCATCGGGGGAATTTGTTCCAATCCCAATACGACCTTGATCATCTTCACGAATAGTATCAACTTCTTCAATCTTAACTGATTTAACAACAGTATTCCCAGAGCCACCATAATTGGCGATCAAGACAAGATCCCAGTACTGAGCACCAGGATCAAACTTCGTAGGATCTCCAGTTGCAACGGTATTGTATCCAGAGATATAGCCAACAAAAGTCTTTTCACTTCCAGCGGCCAAGTTATAAGCACCAGCTGCAAAGTAATTATAAGAACTAGCCGTATCCACTGCAATCCTGTTGAAATTTGCATCTAGGGACTCTGCACCAATATAGATGGTACCGGTCCCATCGATTTTTTTCATCGTTACTTCAGCTCGATACGTCTTATAATTATCTACTGGAAGTCGTGTTCTAATGAGAGTAGTTCCAGCAGTTGTAATTTTCATTCCATCCTCGGCTGCATCATAGGATACTGCTCCTCCATAGGCTAAATCGGACCAGTCATGATCTCCAAGAACAAAGGATCCTGCGGTTTCATAAGAAGCAATGGCCCGTCCGTTTACCTTTCCTTTTATAGTTAAATCACCAGCAGGAGAAATCATGAATTCAGAATCTGTAGACCCAGAGCCTACGGTTGAGTTGAAATAAAAATTGTCAGAAGGATCATTACCGACTTCCCACCTACCATTTGTATCGCCATAAAACCTAAAGAACTGATGTAGTGTATCAGAACCCACAAGATCTATTCCCATATTTCCTGTGGACTCAAACTTCGCAACATTCTCGGAACCACCTGCACTCAAAACATGAAGAGTATCTGTTGGAGAAGCAGTCCCAAGTCCCACATTACCTGTGTCTACTAGGACTAAAGAATTGGTTGGTGCTGCAATATCAAAAACAACTGGATTATTTTCCCAAGCGAAGGTGGCTGCATTTAAGCCACCAAACCGCAGTTCGTTTGTAGAATTGGCACCAAAATGCATAGAAAGTGCTTTTGTAGATTCTGATGATTTCATTGCAATGGAAGCCCAATCAACAGTTTCTTCCAGGAGTAATGGAGAGGTTAATGCTCCATTGCTGGATTTTACATGTAATGTTGAATTTGGCGTATCTGTACCAATACCGACTTCGCCAGAGTTTCTAATTCTCATTCTCTCTTTTATGGCAAAGTTACTACCTGTTACAAATCCTAATCCAGCAGCACCTCCACCTCCTTCATCAACTGATATGATGGCGTTAGTCAATTCATTCTGATATCCAAGAGCAATCCCTGTTGTGATTTCACCTGCGACATTATCCAAAGAAGTGTCTTCAATTATCATTCCGAGGTTATTTAAATCAGCAGGGACTAGAGCTGAAGCTGTTTGAGAAGGTGAAGCGTATCCAAGATGTAATTGAGTCTCAGGAGCAGTGTTCCCAATTCCAACTCTACCAGTATCATTAAGAGTCATGAACTTGGTTGCACCATCATCACTTCGTCGTCCGAAATGAAACTTCCAGCCTGAACTATCTCCAAAAAGAAGATAGCCGGCATCAGGAGTGGCAGCTCCTGCAGTCAATCCGACTGTTGGAGTATTTGCTCCAGATGAATAAATACTTAAACCTTGAGTAAAACCACCGGTACCATTGATATGAAGTTTTGAAGTTGGTGCAGTTTGGCTGATCCCTACATTTCCAGAAAAATAGTTTCGATTCTCGCCATCAGCATAAACTCCATAATGAGCCCCAGCTGTTCCGCCAGTAAGATCAACCTTCAAACCATAGACTGTTCCACCAGAAAAAGTAGTCCCCCCAATCCCTTCAAAGAGACTGTAACCATTACTCGAACTAGGTGTTACATTTGCTTTAACAGCTGCTCTCAGAGGAACGACAGTTCCGGAGTAAGAACCAGCATTGATATCAAGTTTAGCATATGGATCAGCTTGACCGATTCCGACATTTCCATTTCCTTTGAGCACAAGCTGATTATCAGAAGTGGTTGATCTGAATTTTAAAATATCATTCCCTGTTGTTCCATCCAAGTCAGTGATCACTCTAAAACGTGAAGAGTCATCAGAAGCTCTAAATGAAAGTCTGGTTTCTGCTGCTTCAGTTCCCTGTATATTAACTTCACCATTCTTAATATGAAGCTTGGTTGAAGGGGCCGTTGTTCCGATTCCAACATTCCCCATTAAATTAATATCTGGATTGGTAATGGTGTTTCCAAGTGTAATCGATTCAGAGCCATCAGTAGTATTGATATTCAAATAATCATTGGCTCCTTGTCTCACTACATAATTGCCAGCGGTGTTGTCTGCAATATCAAAGATTGCAGCTGCTGAACCTGGTGTCGCCTGAGTGACATGAAACTTGGCAGTAGGCGTCGCTTGCCCAACACCAAAACTTCCACTGTTATCAATTACAGCTTTTTGAGTTCCATTAGTAAAAAACTTCACTTCACCTGTAGTGTTGGTATCAGTATCAGCTCTAAGAACAAGATCACCAGTATTATCTGCTGAAGTTGAAGTAACTCCAGTCAAGGAAGAACCATCCCCACTAAAGGCAGTAGCAGTGACTGTTCCTTCTACATCCAAAGCTGAAGCAGGATTTCTTTTCCCAATACCAACTTTGCCTTTTTGACTTGTAAGAACGCTCGCATAATAGAGATTTGTTGGAGCGGTCACAGACGCCGTACCTGTCATGGCAGTAAACGCATCGTTGTTTGCCCCAATTTGAGAGATATAAACTCTAAGAGTTCCATTCGTTGAGCCAAGTACTCGTCTTACACGAAGACTTAACTCTTGAGATGCGTTGACTTGCATAATATCCAGATCATAATCATTTCCAGAATAGGAACCGGTATCTTGAATCGGAGCGACTGTGTACCAAGTAGAATCAGCACATGGTGTTCCTGTACAGAAATTCGCTGTGATTAAAAACCTTTTAGAAACAGAGAATCCGGAATCTCCAACTGTGATGGCAACATCCAAGTTATGGGCCGATGAGTTCTGATAAAACTTACCAATCTCAACAATATCGTCGACGACATTTGGAAGTGTTCGTTCTAGATAAATATTTTTAAAGTTCCTCGCATCCAAATCCCCTAGGCTGTTTACTTTGGCCAAACCACAAACCCATTGCCCTGAAGCATTCAGCACCATGAACTGATCTTGAGCACAAGCAACACCATTTGGAGCATAAGTGAAATAGTTGCCAGCTCCGCTTGTTACTTTTTGAACACCTACTCCAGAGATTTTGGCATCTGTAATTCCCCCATCTTTGACTCTCAAAGTATCTAGATTTGTTTCAAGAGTTGACCCATCTACATTAACTGAAAAATCAGTTCCAGTAAGAGTAAGGCCATCCCCACCTGTATAGGTAGTATTGTCATCAACTGCACAGATCCATTGGCCAGAAGCATTGACTTCAAGAATCTCACCGGGAGAACAAGCAACTCCATTTGGGGAATAGGTCAGGTAATTACCAGCTGAGCTTGTCACTTTTTGAACACCTACTCCAACGATTTTCGCATCTGTGACACCAGCATCTTTCACTCTGACTTTATTTGTTATTCCATCAACCTCTAGTGTCGAGCCGTCAGCATCAACTGCCAGGTTCGCTGTACCAGTTGCAACTCCGCCAGTCAGACCAGAGCCGGTCACTGTGTTAACTCCAGTAATATCACCAGTAGTAGAACTCATGGCCGAAAGACAATTCCCACCATCAATACAAATGTCATTACCGGAAGTCACTTTCATCCCACCAGCGACAGTTAGTGAGGTACTAGCAAGTGGAGTTGTTGTTCCAACAGCGACTGTTCCATCAAACACTGTTTTTTGACTTCCATAAAATCGAGCAACAGGAGCATTGGCGGCATTCCTAACAGTGAAGTTTTCACTAGCAGTATTACCAGACAGTCTTAGATAACCTGTTCCACTGGCTCCTTGAGGAACAAGGTCGATCATAAAGCCACCTTCTGAAGTGAAGTTAGCTTTAGTCGATGCCCCACGTTTTAAAGAAATCCATGTTTGCGCAAGATCAGAATGATAAATATCCAACTGGTTTGTTGATGCTGTTGTGGAGTTTCCTATTGTCACTCGTCCACCCTGAACATCAAGTCGACTTCCCGCAGTTGGCGCATTTGTTCCAATACCA
>JBFEVX010000094.1:0-14747 GCA_041546685.1 Bacteriovoracaceae bacterium
ACACCCGATCCCATCCCGAACTCGGCAGTTAAGCTCTTCATCGGCGAAAGTAGTGCTCGGGGGACTGAGTGTGAGGATAGCACGGCGCGCCTTCTTTATAAAAACCCAGATCTTTGATCTGGGTTTTTTTTTGCCCAAATTCTAGAAATTGGTCCTAATAGTGGCGCGAATTGACTTCCCCCGTTATCATTAAAGTATGAAATTTCCACACGCTAAAATACTTAAAACCGAACTTTTTACTCTCTTTTTCCTCACGCTGGTGAGTTTTGTAGCTTATTACTATCAGGACACGCTTCCAGATAATGCCTACACCATCACTTCATCCAGTGAGTCGGTGAGTTTTCTCTCCTACTATCTGATGAGTGTTGTTGCCTGGGTTGGTTACTACACAGGAGTATGGGTTTTTATTCCATTTATCGTTTTTGCACTTTTTTATGCATTCATGTTTTCCAATAGGGACTTGAAGGCCGATGTCTTAAACTTTTTCTCCCTGACCTTTGCCTGTTTGTTCCTTGTAACAGCAGCTGCACCTGAGATGGTTGGAAAGGGTGCACTCTTTTTAATTAAAACTAATTTTAATACCCCGGCAATCATCGCTCTTTCAATCGTCGGATGGATAGCCTTTCTAGCAGGGGCTTTCAGGAGTTCATTTAAAGATGGACTTACTGACATGGGGAAAATGCTTCTTCAAGTTCCAGAAAAAACCAGAGTAGTTACAGCGAAAGTTCAGCCAAAACTCCTGGTTGATAAAGTTCAAAAAACCAGTGAGCGCTTTAAAGCTAACATGGAGACCAGAGTTCCAAGTCTTTTAAAAAGAGAGAAGCCTGCTGAAATTGAAAATCCATTTGAACGAGCTGAAATGATGGCTAAGCAATCAGCTCCTACTGAATCGAGACAAGTTTTCGAAGCACCTGTCAGAGAAGAAATGCCTGAACCGGTTGGAACTCAGACTGAAAATGTACAACCAGAGGCCAAAAAAGTCAGAGATTTCAGAGATATACCCACCAACATCAGACCTGTTGATGGTGAGGCCAATGAGAAAAAGTATTACGAACTTGTCACGCAACTTTCAGGAACCAAACGAACTGGAACTTCTACCGGTGGACCGGATGACAAGTATTTCGAAGACATCATCATTAGAATTCAGGATAAACTCGAAGAATTTAATATAAGAGGACAGATCATCGATGTGTTGAAAGGTCCTGTTGTCGATACATTCGAGCTTGAGCTTGGACAAGGGGTGAAAATTTCCAAGGTCAAACAAATTGAAGAAGATTTGAGTATGGCCCTTTATGGAGCACCTATTAGAATCGTTTATCCATTGATTGGTAGAACAACAATGGGGATTGAAGTTCCAAGAAGCCCGAGAGAGGTTATCTTTTTGGATGAAGTTCTTGGCAGTAACGAGTTCAAATCATCTTCAAATATTCTTCCGATCGGAATGGGGAAAGATGCTTTTGGTGAAACGTTTGTAACCGATTTAGCCGGAATGCCGCACATGCTGGTTGCAGGGGCGACCGGTGCTGGTAAATCGGTTTTCATCAATACACTTTTGGTTTCACTTCTTATTAAGAAATCACCAAGACAAATGAAACTTATTCTTATCGATCCGAAAGAAGTTGAACTTCTTCCGTTTTCAAAAATTCCACACTTGATCATGCCGGTTGTAACTGATCCGAAAACAGCCGCGATTTCACTCATGTGGGCGGCCCAAGAAATGGATAAGCGTTACTCTATTCTAAGAGAATCCGGTGTTCGTAACCTTGAAGAGTTCAACGAAAAAGTTCAAACAGCAGACCCCGAAATGCTTGGAAGAATTCATCAGTACTACGATAATCCAGATGAGGATGGATATGAACTTCCATACATAGTGATTATCGTTGATGAGTTTGCAGATTTGATTTTGACTAAAGCAGGTAAAGAAATCGAAAACAATATCTGTCGGCTTGCGGCTAAGGCCAGAGCAGCAGGTATTCACCTGGTGCTTGCAACACAAAGACCTTCTGTTGATGTGATCACCGGTCTTATCAAGTCGAACTTCCCAACCAGGATTTCCTTCCGTGTAACTTCACAGCAGGATTCAAGAACTATTCTTGGAACAATGGGAGCTGAGAAATTACTTGGAAAAGGTGACATGCTTTATAAACATGGAACCAAGTCGATGAGACTTCACTCATCTTATGTCGACATTAAAGAAGTAAATGCTTTAACTGATAATCTCGCCACTCTTCCAGCTTCATATAGCGAATCCGCAATGGAGTTTATTGAAAATGGTGGGGAGGCCAATGATGACCCTTATGCGTTCGGATCCCATATCAACTCTGTTGTTGCACCGGGTAAAGGCAAGGATGAAAAGTATGACGAAGCAGTCAAAGTTGTTCTTGAACATGGAAGTGCCAGTGCATCTATGCTGCAGCGCCGCTTAAATGTCGGATATAATCGTGCCTCAAATCTTATTGATGAACTAGAAGCTAACGGAATTGTTGGGCCTGCGCAGGGCTCCAAACCGCGTAAAGTTTTGGGCTCATCACTCGACCTTTAAAATTGATTCAAACGCTCTGAAACTCTTATTTTTATAGGGTTTCAGGGCCTTTTGGTTCTTGCCCGCGTGGCGCCATTATGCTATCAATTCACAAACTAAAAACTGCCAATATCGGCAAAATTAACAGTCACTTATGACGGTGGTCCGTGATTTTTCTTAAGCGGCAATAAGTGATGAATTTAACCACCAAGGAGATGTTGTTATGGCTACAAATGAATTGAACTTGAAAGAATTGCTAGCTGCTGGAGCTCACTTTGGACATCAGACACATAAGTGGAACCCAAAAATGAAAAAATACGTTTATGGGGAAAGAAACGGGATCTACATTGTTGATCTTACAAAAACAATTCCACTTGCTAAGAAAGCTTATGACTTCTTGAAAAAAACTTCTAGTGAAGGAAAACCAGTTCTTTTTGTTGGAACAAAAAGACAGGCTTCTGAAACTGTTAGAAATGCTGCTGAAGCATGTGGAGCATTTCACGTAACTCATAGATGGCTTGGTGGTATGCTTACCAACTACAAAACCATCAATCTCTCAGTAGATAAACTTAGAAAAGTTGAGAAGATGAAAGAAACAGGTGACTTCAATCTTCTTACTAAGAAAGAAAGATCAAAAATCGAAAAAGACGTAATCAAGCTTGAAAGAAACCTTGGTGGTATCAAGGATATGAGAAAGCTTCCTGGTGCTCTTTTCGTTATCGATCCAAATAACGAAAGAATTGCTATTCAAGAAGCTAACAAGCTTGGAATTCCTGTAATCGCAATCACTGATACAAACTGTAATCCTGATGGTGTTGATTATGTTGTTCCAGGCAACGACGACGCTATCAAGTCAGTAGGTATTTTCAGCGACTATTTCGCCAATGCTGTAGCTGAAGGTGGAAGAGGGAAGAAAGCATCTGCTGGTAAAGAAAGTGTTAGAGATGCTGCTCTTGAAAAAGAAATCATTTCAAAATTTGAAAATGATATCGATCTTCAAGAAGACGAAGCTGAATAATTTTTAAACTTAATCTAGATCAATAAAGGATTTGTAAAATGGCTATTAGTGCAAGCGACGTAAAACAACTGAGAGAAATGACAGGTGCCGGAATGATGGCATGTAAAGACGCTCTCAAGGAAACAAATGGTAACTTGGACGAAGCAGTTGAGTATCTTAGAAAGAAAGGTCTTGCTGCTGCTGAGAAGAAAGCTGGAAGAGTTGCAGCTGAAGGTACCATCGTTACTCAAACTGAAGGAACTACTGGTGTAATCCTTGAAGTTAACTGTGAAACTGACTTTGTTTCTAAAGGTGATGACTTCCAAGGTTTCGCTAAAACTGTAGCGGCTCACATTCTAAAGAATAAGCCTGCTGATGTTACTGCTCTTCTCGATCAAACTCTTGAAGGGACAAGCGGTACAGTAAAAGATGCTACAACAGCACTTACTGCTAAAATCGGTGAAAAAATCGACATCAGAAGATTTACTCTATCTACTCTAGCTAATGATGGGATCCTTGGTTCATACAACCATGGTGGGAAAATTGGTGTACTGGTAGAACTAGAAACAGGACTTGGTGCTAAAGCTGAAGAACTAGCAAAAGATATTTCTATGCACGTTGCAGCTGCTGCTCCAAAATTCCTTAATGCTGGTGACATCGACGAAGACTACAAGAACAAAGAAGCTGAGATTTATAAGGCACAACTTAGAGATCAAGGTAAGCCAGAAGAAATGCTGGACAAAATTGTTATGGGGAAACTCAACAAGCTTGCTTCTGAAGTCTGTTTGATGGAGCAAAAGTTTGTTAAGGATCCTGATCTTGCAATTAGTAAGCTTGTAGAAAATACAGCTAAAGAGCTTGGTGGTGAAATCAAAGTTTTGGGCTTCCATAAAGTCAACCTCGGTGAGGGGATTGAGAAGAAGGAAGACAACCTCGCTGAAGAGGTCGCCAAAATGACTGGCAAGCAATAAGCCGATAAAACGACTTTTCAAAGGGGGACCCAAGGCGGTCCCCTTTTTGTGTCTAAGGGGACAATTTTGAAATATAAAAGAATCCTTTTGAAACTATCAGGAGAAGCACTTTCTGGAGATCAGGGAGGAGGAATTTCTGCTGAAGTTCTCGATCATATTGCAAGCGAAATTAAAAGTCTTTGGGAAGCAGGTGTTGAGGTTGCTCTTGTTATTGGTGGTGGTAACATCCATAGGGGCGTTGCTGGGGCCACAAAGGGAATGGACCGAACAACATCTGATCACATGGGTATGCTTGCAACTGTAATCAACTCACTTGCTCTTCAAGACAATCTTGAAAGAAAAGGTGTCAATACCAGAGTGATGAGTGCCATTGAAATGCAACAAGTCTGTGAGCCTTACATCAGAAGAAGAGCTGCCAGACATCTAGAAAAGAAAAGAGTGATCATCTTTGCTGCTGGAACTGGAAATCCATATTTCACTACAGACACTGCAGCTGCCTTGAGGGCCAATGAAATTGATGCTGATGTCATCATGAAAGCAACCAAGGTTGATGGAATTTACGACAAAGATCCTATGGAGCATAAGGATGCGGTCCGTTTTGATAAGCTCAAGTATATTGATGTTTTGAACAAAGGCATCAAGGTCATGGACTCTGCAGCTATTTCGCTTTGTATGGATAATGAAATTGATATCATTGTTCTTAATATGTTCGAAGAGGGAACAATTAAGAAAATCGTTGATGGTGCATCAATTGGTACCATCGTAACGAATAATTAAAAGGAGTTTGAGAAATGATGGATCAAATCAAACCTCAGCTTGAAAGTGCAATGACAAAAGCTGTAGAGAACTTGAAATATCAAATGACTAAAGTCAGAACAGGTAGAGCTTCGGCTTCTGTTCTTGATGGTGTTTCTGTTGATTATTACGGAAGTCCAACTCCCGTAAATCAGGTTGGGCAAATCAGTACGCCTGAAGCCAGACTTCTACAGATTCAACCATTCGATAAAAACATGATTGCAGATATTGAAAAGGCGATCATGGGAGCAAACTTGGGACTTACTCCATCTAATGATGGAAACTTGATCAGAATACCTTTTCCTGCTTTGACAGAAGAAAGAAGAAAAGAACAAGTTAAAGAAGTTAAAAAGTATGCTGAAGAAGCTAGAATCGCCATTCGTAACTCACGTAGAGATCAAAATGAAATGGTGAAAAAAGCAGAAAAGGCTAAGGACATTTCTGAAGATGAATCCAAAAAGTTTCAGGACGAAATTCAGAAAGTAACAGACAAATACATCAAGCAAGTTGATGAGATCATGTCTGCCAAAGAAAACGAGTTGATGGCGATCTAAGATGACTGTTGGAACTGGATCCAAATTGAATCATGTTGCTATCATTATGGATGGCAACGGACGTTGGGCCAACGAGAGGGCTCATCGGCGTGTCTGGGGACATGTAAGGGGTTCAAGTGTTGTTTCCAATATCGTAGAAGAAGCAGATGAACTCGGCCTCAAGGCACTTACTCTTTATGCATTTTCTACTGAAAATTGGTCTAGACCACTGACTGAAGTCAAAACACTTTTTTCATTACTTAAAAAGTTTTTGAAGAAAGAAAGAAATCGTATTTTAAAGAACAAGATTAGATTCAGAGTGATTGGGGATATTTCAAAACTTCCTGAAGAAACGAAGAAGCTCATACTTGATCTAGAAGAAGAAACAGTATTGTTTGAGGGGTTGAAACTGACCTTCGCTTTTGGTTATGGCGGGCGTGATGAAATCGCAAAGGCTGTGAACAAATTCATTGAAGAAAACCCGGGGAAACTGGTTACTCAGGAAGCTATTGATCAGTATATGATGGCACCTGAAACAGGTGATGTTGATCTGCTTATCAGGACCGGTGGAGATCAAAGGATTTCAAACTTCCTGTTGTGGCAGAGTGCTTACGCCGAACTTTATTTTACTGAAACTAAATGGCCGGACTTCACTCGAAAAGAATTCAAAAAAATTGTCACAGATGTACTCACCAGAGAACGACGGTTTGGCAATGTTGCTGCGACGGACTCTTTGGGGGAATCAGTTACAATGGCCGAGAAAAACAAAAAAGAGCTCGAGGAGCTTCAAACAAGGTCACATTGATGTCCAATACTCAAAAGCGTATCGCATCTGCTATTGTTCTAGGAGTTGCAGTCGCAATATGTGTTACTTACGGAATCAAGTCCACATTGGCTTTCATTCTATTATTTTCTGTTCTTGCGATTGATGAAATCTTTTGTAATTTCTTCAAGAAGAAAAGATTTTCGGCAAACTATTTCATTTCGCAGGCTATCTTCGTAGTGCCATTTGTTTATTTTTTCTATCTGGACGCCGCTCCAGGTTTGGTCAGCATGTTTGTAAATGCTGCCCTTTTGATGAACGTTCTGATGATCGTTTATCTTTTCTATATCAGCATGGAGTCTGACTTCATTATCAAGTTGGGAGATAAACTTCCCTATCTTGCCGGAGTCATGATTCTTTTACCCATGATGTCTCTCGGTTCAATGACTTACTTTGCTCAGTGGCGTTCATTGTTGGCGATTCTTCTTATCGTAAACTTTGGGATGGATACTGGAGCATGGTTCTTTGGTAAAAACTTTGGGAAGCATAAACTATGGCCGAAGGTTTCTCCAAACAAAACGATCGAAGGTTTGATCGGTGGAATAATCACCAGCGGTGTTGTTGGTGGACTGTTTTGGCAGGTTTTCTTTGACACGATGAGTGTTCAGCATTTCTTTTTCTTTGCGTTTTTAGGGCTCATGTCGCAGGTTGGGGACCTTATCCAATCAAAAATCAAGCGCCAGGTAGGCATCAAAGACTCTTCTGCTTTGATTCCGGGACATGGTGGGGTGTATGATAGAATAGATAGTCTTATCTTTCTTGCACCATTTTTTGTGACTGCATTAAAGTATTTTTATATAGTAAAAGCATAGAACGTTATGATTGAAAAAGTAGCCATCTTTATATTGTTCCTCGGACCATTGGTATTCTTTCACGAGTTGGGGCACTACCTCTTTGCCAGACTTTTTGGTGTTAGAGTTGAAGTCTTCTCTCTTGGTTTTGGTCCAAAGATTTTGAAATTCATCAAAGGTGACACCGAGTATGCAGTTTCTGCAATTCCTCTAGGTGGTTATGTAAAAATGTATGGGGACGATCCTTTGAATAAGGATGCAGTTCCTGAAGATCAAAGAAAGTTTAGTTTCACTCATCAAGGCAAATGGGCCCGTTTTTGGATCGTCATGGGTGGTCCGCTTGCGAACTTCATTTTGGCCTGGGTTATTTTCTTCTCTCTTTTCATGTCAGGCGAAAGACTCCCAGAGATTAAAATTGGAGTCATTAATAATGATTCTCCTCTTCATCAAATGGGATTCATGTCTGGTGATGTGATCAAAAAAGTTAATGATAAGCCAATTTATAATCCTTCTGATATTGCGATGGAAGGTCAAGGTGTTGTCAAAACGATTACTGTTCAAAGGCAAAACTCACTTGTTCAGAATACGGTCAATCTTCCTGGTGAGAAGTTTTTTGATATGCTGATGGAGCATCCACCGCTTCTTAGAAAGCCAGTTGTAGTTGATCAAAAAGGGCAGCTGTATGCGATTTCTTTTGATCCAAAAATGGTGGATTGGAAGCATTCTCTTGATGTGATGGCGACATTTCAAAAGTCGAATGAACTTTATATCTTTCCTTTGACTGAAGATTTTGGAGAGGAAAAAGATCCGGCTTACGACGTGTCTAAAGTACAAAAAATAGAAGTAGTCTTTAGTTCGAGGGAAGAGTTTATTTCGAAGCTGGCAGGACTTGGCTATAGAACAATGGATCTACAGGTCAAGGATGTGAATGCTAAATCACCTGCCTTCTTTGCTGGAATCAAAAAAGGTGATGTCGTACTGACTCTCGACGGGAAGACAGTTTATTCTTTTGAACAACTCAGAAAAAACCTTCAGGATATTCCTAAGCCTGAAATTCCTATTGATGTCTGGTCTGAAGGCAAAATTAAAACAGTAAAAGTTGTTCCGGATATTCAAGAGCAAGATGGAAAAAAAGTTAAATTGATTGGTGTTTATTCTGCTGGACGTTTTGTAGGCCTTGATTTTGTTGATACTGAATCGAGAGGAATCATAGGTTCATTTACATCTGCATTTGAAAGAACATGGGATACCATGGTCAAAACTGTTGATGGCTTCTTCAAGCTTATAACTGCAAAAGTTTCTTTTAAAAGTATTGGTGGCCCTCTTGCCATTGGAAAAGTTGCTTCAGATTCTTTCAATACAAGTATCAGTTATTTCTTCCAGCTCATGGCCTTGATTTCTGTCAATTTGGGTGTGATTAACCTCTTTCCAATTCCTGTATTGGATGGTGGTCATATCATGTTCATTTTTCTAGAGATCCTTAACCGTGGACCAGTCAGTAGAAGAAAAATGGAAATTGCTCAACAGCTTGGGCTTTCGATTCTTCTAATGTTAATGGTTGGCGCGATCTTTAACGATTTTAGTAGATTTTTCTGATGGCCACTTCACTTTATATCGATTCATCGGAACATCTGGTTCTTGGTCTTCTTGATGATAAACTCAAGTGGATTGACTTTCTTGATACCAAAGAAAGAAAGGGATCAGGAATTCTCCATGGCCTTCTTCATGAATTATTGGAAAACCAAAACTTGAGTTTCAAAGATTTGAAACAGGTCTTCTTTACTGCCGGCCCGGGTTCCTATACTGGAATGAGACTGGGAGAAGGGATGTGTCAGGTTCTGGAGATGGAAGATGTAAAAATCAATTCATTCTACCATTTCGAAGTTCCATATCTTTTGGGTGAAGAGAAAGGTGTTTGGATTTCAAAGGCCTTTAAACGAGAGGTTTTTGTCTATCAATGGAATGGCGATGATTCTGACACTGGCCTTATTCCTGAAACAGATCTTGAAAATAGTCTAAATGAGTGGGAAAAGTCAGGACTTAGTGTCTATACCCATTTTGCTGGAATACTTGACCAGAAATTGACCTCAACTTCGGACATGATTCACGACCAATCTGATAAACTGTTTGGCGGCGTCGCAAAGCTCGATGAGAGAAAAGCGCCGTACTATTATCGGACTGATGAAAAAGAATTTCATGTATCGCAGCCATCGAAATGACAAAAATGGCCTCAAAGGTTAAAATTCCTTATGCCTCGTAGTTTTCTTTCCCGATTCGTTAACATTGTCTTCAGTATGATTCTATTCATGCTCTGGGTGATGGATATGTTCTTTGGAATCTTTCTTGGGATTCTTTCTTGGAGCGCTCTTTATTTTCTTTTCAGAAAAAAGAAGGTCAACTTTCAATCAGACACAGCATTTAAACGAGATGTGGTCTTTGCCCCTGTTCAAGGTGTAGTTGAATCTATTCGCCCTCATGTTGACCATTGTTATTTCGGTAGAGATTTGACTGAAGTGAAAGTTGTGATGAACCCATGGGATGAGATGGGAATATACATGCCAATGACCAGTGAGGTTCAGGATTTTCATTTTAAAGATGGAAAGCCAATTTTCAGATATCGTGGTGGCGAACCTAAGAACCAGAATGAAAAAATGCTCGATAGTATTGCTCTGACTTTGCGCGATGTGCAAGGCCGAAATGTCGGAATGCAATTTCTTAAGTGCTATGTCGGCTCCTGGCCCGAAATCTCCCTTATGCCGGGAGATAGGGGGAAGCAGCAGGCAAATTTTGGATATTTCCCCTTTGGTGGGACAGTTCTGTTATATATGCCCTCTAAATATGAGATACTGGTAGAAGAGAAAGATAAAGTAATTGCCGGTGAAAGTTTGATAGCTGGAGCTACAGCTCAGGAATAAGTGATGAGTGGACCAAAGAAGTTAGCATTTTTTCTTCCAAATAGTTTTACTGCCCTCAACATGGGGTGTGGATTCGTAAGTATCCTTTTGTCGTTCAAAGGGAACTTCTATTATGGCTGTATGATTCTTTTGTTGGGGGCGATTTTTGATAGCGTCGACGGAAGAGTTGCGAGAATGACTGGTACCCAGTCACAATTCGGTGAACAATTTGACTCTCTAAGTGATCTAATTTCATTTGGAATGGCTCCGGCCTTTCTTTGCTATAACCGTTTCCTGATTGATTACGGTAGAGCGGGGATCATTGTCGCTTTTATTTTTACTCTTTGTGGAGCATTGAGATTGGCCCGCTTCAATGCCAATATCGATAGAGTTTCTTCAAACTTCTTTCAAGGGTTACCTATACCTTCCGGTGCCCTATGCACAGTTGGGCTGGTTTTGTTTTCAACAGAGTTTGATTTCATTACAAAATATTCTCCGGTAGCAATGGTTTACATAGTCTGTATCGGACTTCTGATGATTTCGAATATACCTTTCAATTCATTTAAAGATTCAAGCATCATAAAAAAGCATAAAAAAGCTGTTTTCTTCAGCATGATTATCTGTGGAGCATTGACTCTTATTCATGAGCAAATAATGATTTTTGCTTTTATTAACCTCTATGTTGTTGGATCACTGATTTATTACATCACTCATCGTAAAGCCATGGGTGACATGTTTCAATGGAATGAAACGGAAGGTGAAGATGAGGAAACTTCTGCTGTTTAAGTTTGTCTTTCTTTTAGCAAGTAGCCTAATGGCCGAAGAACCAGGGCAACTGGTTATCGGGCAGGATCCCAATTACGATTCTTTTAATGAAATTTACAAAGAAACATCTTCAGGTTCCCCTTTTTTACAGGGAGATCGAGACAGTGCTCTTGATGTTGATGATGATTCTACTTCATATTCTGTACCAGGGATGGATATTCAAAATGCCAATCTTGAGTCTGACGAGAAATCGAATGTTATTGCTCCGGGAACATTTGATAAATCTACTGAGTATTTAGAAGTTGATCGTGCCAAGCAGGCGAGTGAGATCAGAAGTCGAGGCAAATGGAATTTTGGTTTCATTTACATCAAAGATGAGTACTCATATAAAGACCCAGGAAGTATTTTTCAAAAAACCTACGAAGATGGAACGGGCTCGGTTAAGGGAGGACTTCTCCAGTTTTCCATGTCTAAATATTTTACGAGAAAATGGGTCTATCTTGGTTTTGGTATGAACGCCTCTGTTGGATACAATAATGGGAAAGGTATATTCACCAATACCAACAACGAACAAAGTAATGCCAGTTTCACTCTTTGGACGTTGCCTGTTGACCTTGCTCTTTCGATGGATATTCCTGTAACAAAATACTTTCAGTTGAGTGCTACTGGTGGCCCATCTTTCATGGGACTTATTCAAACCAGATCAGATAGAGAAGCTGGTGACGCAGACAAGCAGAAAAGACAATTCAGTTATGGATATTTTTACGGTGGAAGACTCAAAGTTTCTCTTGCTAGTGTCTTTAGAGAGTCCGCAATCAAGATGTTTTCTCATTACGATGTAACCAATTACTTCATTTCATTTGAAACTCGCTTTCATAACTATGAAAACTTTCAGGATGAACTTTCAATTTCCGGAGCTTCTTTCGGTGTAGGTTTCACTTTTGAGTACCTATAAACTGGTCGTTTCTTATAATGGAGCGGGATTTCTCGGTTGGCAGACTCAGGTCGATGAGCTGAATACCATTCAGGGCCAAATTAATAATGCTCTTAGAAAGTTGGCAAAATCTGATGATGTAAAGTCTCTTGGTTCTGGCAGAACGGATGCCGGAGTTCATGCACTTGCCCAAGTCGTAAAAATTGAAATTCCGTTTTCGATAGAACCAGAAGGACTCAAAAAAGGTTTGAACTCTCACATCGACTCGAAAATAAAAGTTTTGGCGGTTGAAAAGTGTGCTGATGGGTTCCATCCTGTCCGCGATGCTTTGTGGAAAGAGTATTGTTATCTCTTCACTTATGGGGATCCTTCTGGGTTACCTCACTTCAACGATCTAAAGACTCACTTCAAAGGTGAACTGGATATTGATCTCATGAGATCGGCATGTAAGAAATTTGTAGGTGAGCATGATTTTCAAAACTACTTCACAGTAGGAACAGAAGTGAGCGGAACCGTTAGAAGAATACTTCATTGCGACATTGAGAAGGCCGATCAGTTTCCTATAGGTGGTCATGGCGAGGATTTTTACTTGCTTCGAATCAAGGGAACTGGCTTTTTGAAGCAGATGGTTCGCTTGATCATGGGGGCCCTGGTGAATGTGGGGAAAGGAAAATTAAGCCCTGCGCAAATTGAAAACTCCCTTAATACCAAGCTTGACGATAAACTGGGGCCCGTAGCACCGCCACAAGGTCTTTATTTGGCCCGTGTTCATTACTCCAAATAGCCTTTAAAACCCTCCATAAGCCCTGTTTCATTGACATTCGCCGTCGAAATAGCTAGTTTCACGTACACAGAATTTAAACTTAATGCTATGTATCATTTTCTAATGACTGAGGTGCTAAATGTCGTATACAGTGGAACAAATTAATGGTTGTACCAAGAAAATCATCTTCAACTTCGAAACGCTTGATCTTTCAACCGAGATTAAAAATGCGGTTCTTGAAAAACAAAAATCAGTAAGCCTCAAAGGTTTCAGAAAAGGTAAAGCACCACTTGATATGGTTCAAAAAATGTATGGACCACAAATTGAGCACGATGCCTTGAATAGATTCATCAACAATCAATTCATTGAAGCAGTTGAAAAAGAAGATCTAAGAGTTGTGGGATACCCAACTTTTGAAAATATGAACTACGAATCTGGAAAATCTGTGAGCTTTGATGCTCTAGTCGAGATCTTTCCAAGTGTTGAAGTAAAAGACATGTCAGGTCTAAGCTTCACCAGAGATAAAGTTGAAGTAAATGATGAAGATATTGAATCAATGAAGAAAAATTACCTCAACTCAAAAGCTGAGATGAAAGAAGTAAGCGATGCTGGAACAACTCTCGACAAGGGAATGTTTGCAGTCATGAACTTCCAAGGTGAGAAAGCTGATGGTGAAAAACCTGAAAATATGAAAGGTGAAGACTTCCTCCTTGAGATTGGATCTGGACAGTTCATTCCTGGATTTGAAGAAGGAATGGTTGGGATGAAGAAAGGTGAGACGAAGACTATCGAACTAACTTTCCCATCTGATTATCATGCTGAAGATCTTAAGGATGCCAAAGTAAAATTTGAAGTTGAACTTCTTGAAATTAAAACTAAAGAATTTCCTGAGTTTACAGATGAGCTCGCTAAGGAATTTGGTTTCGACTCAGTTGCTGACTTTGATGAGAAAAACAAAAAGAGCATGGAAATGCAAAAGAATAGAGCTGCTGATGAAAAACTTCATCAGGAGATCCTTGAAAAATTGGTTGAAGAAAACAAATTCGAAATTCCAAATGCAATGATTCATCAACAAGAAGATTACTTGAAGCAAGATCTTACGAGAAACCTTAAAGCTCAAGGTTTTACTGATGAGATGTGTGATGAGTACTTTAGCAAGTGGCATGATGATCTTCATACAAAAGCTGAATTTCAGGTTAAGAGTGGATTGATTCTTGATACTCTTGCAAAGAAATTTGAAGTAGAGACTACTGATGCTGACCTCGATAAAAAAATCGCTGAAACAGCTGAAGGAACTGGTGCTGATATTGAGCAAATCAAAAAGTACTACACTTCAAATGAGCAGATCAAAAAGAATATGATGTATGCCATCAGAGAAGAAAAAACTTTTGAGAAAATCAAAGAAACAGTAAAGATTGGATAATTTGAAATAAATTTTTCTATCAAGGAAAGCCGCTCTAAGAGCGGCTTTTTTATTTTTGAATTTGAGCTTGCATCTTACGTTCTAACTGAATCAGGTCTGTACATTTAATCCAGTCGTTTCCTGCGCCTCTTCCAACGGGCTTAAATGCCTCTGTGCTGATTCTTCCAGAGTCAAATAAGTCTTCTGCAACATGTACTTTGACAACTTCACCTGTGATGATTTGACCAGCACCTGGGCCATCTCCATATGAGAGGAAATCCCTGAACTTACACTCGAACTGGATCTTGCTTTCGGCAATCCTCTTAGGACCCACGATTTCTGAATCAATTGGTGTCAGACCAGCATGTTTAAACTCATCTTCACCATAAGGAAGTTCAGCTGAGCAATCATTAACTTTATCTACAATTTCCTCGCTGACGAAGTTAATGACAAATTCACCTTGCTTCTTGATATTAATTGGAGTGTCTTTCTCTTTACCTGTGCTCGATCTGATGAGTGGGCTAAAGGCCACAATCATCGGCCTGGCACTGACTGCTG
>JBFEVX010000035.1:0-32735 GCA_041546685.1 Bacteriovoracaceae bacterium
AAATTTTTGGTCTTGGCAATGAGCTCAAGCTTGCCCTTAAGGGAGAAAAAGAAGGTCCTAAAAATGTATTCACAATTGGTCTGACTCATTACATGTCAAACTTTCTCGATTACACGAGATTTCTTCCTCTATTTAAAGACAAAAGTATGGCCACTTGCTTCGCAGAAGGAGAAAGGTCACATCTCTTGGCTGATCTGGAATTGGGGGAAATTGATTTACTCATATCCACCAACAAAGATGGAATCAGTGCCAATATGACTGCCAGAAGAATTGGTGCCAACAAGACTTACGCTGTTGCTCATGAAAAATTGATGGGAAATAAAAAATTTAAATTTCCAGAAGTGCTCAATGAGCTTCCATTTTTTCAATACTCTAAAGATTCTGATTTATTTTTCGATGTTGAAGTTTTTTTGAGAACAAATGGAATTTCTCCAAAAATTATTGGTGAAGGTGATGATGTTGATTTGTTTCAGCTCGTCACTGACAATGCTGTTGCCTTTACCATTGTGCCAGACGTAACAATGGCTAAATTCAAAGAAAACAAGAACTTGGTGATATTGGGAGAGGTCAAGGATCTTGAATCAAGTGTATGGGCCATCATGCGTAAAGACGGACCAAAAAACTTGAAGACTTTTATCGACAAAATTGCGCGATCAAAAAAATAAAATTGCCTAATTTTCTATTGCTTGATGGGCCAATTACCTTCAAGCTTTAAGTGTCGTTTTCTCTGGAGATTTTTCATGCGAACTGAATTGGAACTTAGAACACCTGGCGATTTTGAGCCAGAAAATCATTTCTATCCCAAAGCTTTGAACTCTCAAATTCATCCCATGATTTCGCATTTTTTCAATCTTTCTCATAATCAATTGATCAAAAGATATGTCCACTTGAATCCTACTGTTGATGAAAGCGCGATGAAGGAATTGCTCGAATACAAATCGAAGTATTTTTTCTGGGGCGGAGCCGATCTTTTTTATGTAACTACAGAAAAAGGAAATCGGAAAATGGTTGTACTTGAAACCAACTCATGTCCTTCTGGACAAAAGAGTATGCCGGCCCTTTCTGATTCTGATGAGTTTCGTGGGTACAAGGAACTCGTCGAAAAATCATTTTTACCTGCTTTAAAGGGAAGAAGACTTCCTGAGGGAAAACTAGGTGTCATCTTTGACAAAAATTATCTCGAAGCATCAGGTTATGCATCAACTATTGCAGAACTGAGTGGTGAAGATGTTTATCTGATCCCTTATTATACCAACTTTACTGACTATGCTTATTTTGAAGACGGAATTCTTTATGTTCGGGACCCTGAAAAGGGGGATATTCCGATCAGAGCAGCTCTTCGTTATGTGACTCAGAAGCCTTGGGATCGTATACCCGTTCAAACAAAAACGTTTATCTATAACTCTACGTTAGTTTGTCTTTCCGGAGGTCGAAATAAGTTGCTCGCTTCCAAAGCTTACGAATTATTCAATAGTGAGATCCATGAAAGTGGTCTCAAAATAATCACCCCAGAAACAATTCGTGATGTTTCGAAGCTCGAAATTCCTCTCTGGGTTAAAAAGTTTGGTGGATATGCTGTTATCAAGATTCCATATTCTAATGCCGGGCAGGGTGTCTACACAATCACCAGCGAAAAAGAACTGGATGATTTCATGTCCAGAGATTATCCCTATGATCAGTTCATCGTGCAGAGTCTTATCGGACATTACAATTGGACATCAAACTCTGCGACTGGCAATTTCTATCACATTGGAACAGTTCCCAATAAAAAAGGTCACAGTTATGTCGCTGACCTTCGAATGATGGTTGTTTCTACTCCAAGAGGTTTCAGACCTGTTGCTGTATACGCCAGGAAGGCAGCGAGCCCTCTTGAAGATCATATTGAAAAAGGTGAAGATTCTTGGAGTATTCTAGGTACCAACCTTTCAGTGAAAAAAGGTGAGAATGATTGGGACTCTGATACTTCTCGTTTAATGCTTCTCGATCGAAAGGATTTCAATACTCTTGGAATTGGAGTTGATGATCTTATTGAAGCTTTTATTCAATCTACTTTGTCTATTATCGCAATAGACAAAATGGCCATCGGACTTATCAATCAAAAAGGAAAGTTCAGAAAGAAGCTTTTTAGATCTCTCGACAATGATGAATCCTTGATTTCAGAAATTGTGATATGATTTTTCTATGAAAACATTAGATAGTGCTGTGGAAATCAATGAATTGGATGTCTCTGCTTTTCAGAGCTCTTCAGTAAATCGAATCAAGCTTGGAATGGTTCAAAATGCATTGGGTGATTTGTGGCAAATCCCACTCATTGTCATCAAGGGAAAAGAAGATGGACCAATTCTTGGAATTACCGCGGCCATTCATGGGAATGAGTTGAATGGTATCTCCATCATTCATAAACTAATAGATATTATCAATCCAGATGAACTGAAAGGAACGATCGTTGCAGCTCCTGTTATCAATATCCCGGGATTCCTTCACGGTGAACGTGAATATCTTGACGGGAAAGATCTTAATAGAATGTTTCCTGGAAAAGAGAATGGAACTGAATCTCAATCTTATGCTTGGATTATTCATGAAAAGATTTTGAAGAAGATCAATTTTCTGATTGATTTACATACCGCCAGTTTCGGGAGAGTGAATTCTCTTTATGTCAGATCTGACATGAAGGATCCTGTTGTTTCAAAAATGTCGAGACTTCAAGAACCTCAATTGATTGTCAATGTTACCGGAGAAGAGGGGACATTTCGAAAAGCTGCTCAAGAGTTGGGTATCCCTGCTATTACTGTTGAAGTTGGAGATCCACAAGTCTTTCAGAAAAAACATATTCGACCATCTACTTTTGGAATTGTGAATGTGATGAATGAGTTGGGAATGATTCAAACTGAAACTGAAGATGTTGATGAGCCCGACTTTATTTGTAAAAAATCCTACTGGATTCATGCTGAGAACGGTGGTGTTCTAGAAGTTTTTCCAGGTCTCGCCACAGAACTCAAAAAAGGTGATCATGTCGCCACAATCAGGAATATGTTTGGTGAGATCGTAGAGATGATATATGCCCCAGAAGATGGAGTCGTTGTCGGAAAGAGTACAAATCCTGTTTGCCATACAGGAAGTCGAGTACTTCACCTTGGAATTATCTGGGAAAATTACGAATACAATTAAAAATTTCGACCGAGTCCGATCTTTCTAGGAGCTCTTTGGTAGACTTCCATTGCTCTTGGAAGCATGGCCCTTAGCTTTTCCGCTCTCTTTGAGCTGTTGGGATGTGTTGAGAGAAATTCTGGAGGTGCTCCGCCACCTGCTTGGCTGAATCTTTCCCAAAAACGAACAGCTTCTCTTGGATCGTATCCTGCCTGTGCCATGAGTATCAGGCCAATTTCATCTGCTTCAAGTTCATGTGAGCGCGAGTAGGGAAGCATGATTCCCACAGTCACACCTGCACCAATCGCGGCCATAACAAGATTTCTTTTTCCTGGCTCCAATTTTGAGAAGGCCGCAACTCCGAGAGCAACCATTCCAAGATTGGTTACAAGTTGCTGACTCATTCTTTGACCACCAT
Source organism: Bacteriovoracaceae bacterium (assembly GCA_041546685.1). Classification (GTDB taxonomy): domain Bacteria; phylum Bdellovibrionota; class Bacteriovoracia; order Bacteriovoracales; family Bacteriovoracaceae; genus M0603. Next base: position 3,566 of record JBFEVX010000035.1, read on the forward strand.
GTCTTGCAATGGCATGTCCAACTTCGTGTCCCATAACTGCAGCCAGTCCGGCTTCATTCTGGGCATATTGGAGAATGCCGGTATAGATTCCAATTTTCCCTCCAGGGAGGCAAAAGGCATTAGGAGTTTTACTTTCAAATGTTCTGACTTCCCATTGAAAGTCTGGACGATTTGCTTGAGCGGAAATATTTCTTCCGACATCTGCAACCAGTGATTTGTAGTGAGAGTTTCGAGTTTCGCGCTCTTTGCTCTTGATATCATTCCAGGCCTGAATGCCCATTGCTCTTTCTTCTTGTTCTGGAATAAGAAGCAAAGCTTTCTTTCCAGTAACAGGTGTCGAGCTGCAGGCAGTGAGCAGGATGAAAAGTATGAATGGGGTCCAGATTTTTAGAAAGCGCATTCGTAATCGATGAATTTTACTTTTCTTCCAGCGAATACTTCCATGTTTCCTTGATACTTGGAATCACGTTCGCTTGGTTTTTGAATAGTTTCTTTCACAATCCTATAAGCACCAGGTGAACAAGCTTCCCTCATTCTTTTGAGAGCTTTGCCTCTTCTTTGAGTAACCAGTTGCTCTAGTCCATTGTGATTATAAACAACTACACCACCTGTCGGTTTTCCATCTTTTGTGTATATCACTTCAAGATCTGGAGCTACGAATTTTGTACTGGCACAGGAAACAAATAAAAATAGAATAAGCAGATTTTTCATGAAATGAAGTATAGATGATTGATTAAGAGATGTCTTTTATCTCTTCTTGGCTGAGTATTTCTATCGGGTAGTCTTTAGAGAGAAATTCAATTAATCGAAGTAGCTCGTCTTTGAGACTGATATGAGTTTTGACATCGATGTCCCGATACGGCTCCCCAAGGGACGATTCCAAAGTGGAGTAAAAACATAGGCCATCATTTGCCTCAAAAGTGAAGTAGGTGAATGCCGATTGATCCTTCGGAACTCTAATAAGCATGTGGAATAGTCGGTTTTGTTCTGTCATTTCACTCATTATTATAGATTGACACACGTACGTCATGTTTTAAAATATTAATAACATCGGACAGTTGGCCCTTTTTCAATGTCCGATTCGCTTTATAGGTCATGGAGGACAAAAAGTGAAAAGGATTTCTGTCAAAGATCCTCGATTTGTAGTTTTTTTTAGCTCAATATCAAGTATCACCCTCATTTTGTCTCTATTGGTCATGCTTTCAAGCTGTTCATGGATAACAAGTAAACGTTCACTTTTTGGTGATGATGCACCGGAAGAGGATACTTTAAAGACAGTTCCTAAGGCCCAGTACGACCAGCTCAAGAAAAAATATGATGACCTTGTTACGGCGACTAGATCTGAACCAACGACAACAGATGGAAATCCACTTGTTGCAGATGGAAAAGAGAAAGAACTTTTTGAAAATAAAGACCCAGAAGACATCGTAAAAGAACTTAATAAACTAGAGCCAGGTGCTCCTGGAAATGCCAATACTCCAGAGCTTGTTGAGACAGTGGATGTCTTTGGAAAAGGTTTGACCAAGCCTACGCCAAACAAGGCCATCGTTTCTTCAGACTATGACAGCGTCGATGTTCAGGGACAAATTGAACAGCTTCAAAAGGCGAGAAAATATCTATCTCAAAACAAGATGGATGCTGCCTTGAATGAGTTTAAACTTTTAGAAAATTCTCCAGTAAGACAGATTCAAGTACGTGCAAGATTCAATATTGGTGAACTTCTCTTCAGGCAAGGGGAGTACGATCTGGCGATGCAGGTCTTTGAAGATATTCTTCAAAAAGATGCATTCTCCGGAATTGTCATCAAGACTTTGGGAAGATTGATTGCATGTAGTGAAAAATTAAAATTGAAAAAGAAACAAGAACAATATTATTCAATCCTTCACGACTTTTTTGAGGAGTCTTAGAGAGCTGAATGACTAAAACATTCCTTTTGCTCCTATTGATAATGAACGCCAAGCCTGTCTATGCACAGGACGTGGAGTCGCTCGATCTTCTCGATAGTTCTGATGTTGAGATCCTCCTTAAAGAAAGTGAAAAAGATAAAGCTGCAGCTCAAAAGCTTGATCTCTCGGAACTTGAAGAAGTTGATGATCTCGATTCCTTGAAAAGTGATATCGGTGAATCTGTTTTCAAAAAAGATGAAAAGAAAAAAGAAGAAGCTGAGGAAGATGATGAGGAAGATGAAGATGATGAAGGCAAGGTCGCAGGACCATCCCTTGATTTGATTCCAGACAATAAGCCAGTCAATGAACCTCAGTTTGATGTCGAAGATGCGGAGAAGCTTGAAGGTACTGTCATTTTTGATGTCGGTAATGAAGAAAAGAAACTTCTGGAAACCGCCAAATATATTCAAGGCAAAATTCCTGAAAAAGAATGGGATGAGATTGCTACAGCTGCAAGAATTGAGAAATATACCGTTCAAGAAGGGGACTGGCTCTGGAAGATTTCCCAAAAGCTTTTCGGTTCAGGGTTTTACTATTCGAAAATCTGGTCAATGAACCCTCAAATTACCAACCCGCACGAAATTGAACCGGGTATGGTACTTGTTTTCGATACAGGTTCTTCAGATGCCATGCCTGAAGTGAAACTAGGCGAGTTTGTAGATGATTCAAAAGTTAAAGGTGGTGGTGAGAAAGTTTCTGGTATCAGGGGACTTTTCGACTTTCAAGAATATGGAATCAATTCCGAACCACCATGGATGAAAGAAAGAGAGAAGCTGGCTCAAAACGGAGCGTTCTTTCAGTACGTATCAGAAGAAACCTATCAGGATATTGCAGCGATTGGTAAGGCTTCTCTTAATGATGAACATTTAAAATATGAACCACCTGTTGTTGATATCGTTATTACAGAGCCACCAGAAGAATACGATGATGCCGGATTCGACAAGAATTCCAAAGTTTCATTCAGCGTAAAGGAAGGATTCTTCCTCAATACTTTTTTGACTTCAAACATTGTTCAAGATCTCGGTCATATCGATTCTTTAGCCCCTGAAAAAGTGTTCATTCAGAAGTTTGACACCATCTATGTGAAATTTGATGACAGTGTGAAAGTCAAGCCAGGTGATAAATTTTCAGTTTACTCTGCCGAGGGGAAATCGACCCATCCTATTTCTGATCGTGAAGGTTATCGTTACACCATTACAGCTCAACTCAAGGCCATGAGAAAAATCAATCATCTTTGGGAGTGTTATGTTGAAGATCTGACCGGTTTGGTTGAAAGAAAAGACCGAATCACAGTTTACACGCCTAAGATCAATAGAATCACTAAGGCCTTCAGTAGAAGAAATATTGAAGCCGCCATCATCGATAGCTTTAGACCAACTGCTGGTGGTACATCTTTTGGAGATGTCATCTATCTCGATAGAGGTCGTGCTGATGGTGTTGAACTTGGTACTGTATTTGAATTCTACGACTTTGAAGATCGTGGAACAGGTAAAAGAATTACTCCGGATCCAACATATAAAATTGGTGAAGGTGTAGTTATTTCACTTACTGATAACTTTGCAACAGCACTTGTTTCAACTTCTACTCAAGTTGTTCCCCTTGGAACACTGGCCTTGAGTAAAACTGCTGAGCAAGCGGCACGAGCTTCGAGAGTCAAAAACAAAGAACTTCTTAAAGACGTTGTTGATGTTGAAGGGAAAGCTCTGGACGAGTTGGATGTTGAACTTAATTTGGACAACCTGAGTCAGGATCTCCTTGATAAGGCCGATAAAGTTCAGTTGACTGAAGATGAGCTAGATGAACTAGAGCGTCAAGAAAGAGAAAAATCAATTATCAAAGATCATGAGAGAGATCTCAAAGAACTTGAAAAACTAGAAGAAGAAATTTCCGAAGCAGAAGCGTCATTGAATGAGTCCAAAGTCGACGAAGACAAGTTCCTTGAGCAGCAGGACCTCAATTTCATTGAGAAAAAATCTTCTGATCCAGATGCTGACGCATTCGAGTCATTGGATGATATCGAAAGTGAAGTTGGTCTGAAGTACATGGACGAAGATCTTAATAGTAGAGAGAATCCATACGGATTGACCGAATTTGACCTAGAAGAAATTGACGAGTTGTTGAATTCTGAGCAAAATGAATCCCAGTAAGAAAAAAGCTATATAGAAGATAGCATCACTCAAAAAGAGGGATTTGTTCATGGCATCAGAAGAAGCTGCTGAGACGACGAAGAAGAAAGCTGCCAAAAAAACGGCTAAGAAAAAAACGGCCAAGAAAAAGACCGCCAAAAAAACCGCAAAGAAAACGGCTAAGAAGACCGCTAAGAAAACAGCTAAGAAAGCTGGTAAGCGAGACCTTGGTGTTTATAATCTGGTTGTAGTGGAATCACCTTCCAAAGCAAAAACCATCAAGAAGTATCTTGGTAAAGGATTTCAGGTTGTGGCCTCTAATGGTCACATCAAGGATCTGCCGAAATCAAAACTTGGTGTTGATATCAAAGAAGACTTTGCGATTGATCTGGTTCCGATCACCGGAAAGAAAGACAAAATTGAAAGAATTCAGGAACTCGCAAAAGACGCCCAAGAAATCTTCCTCGCACCCGATATGGACCGTGAAGGAGAGGCGATTGCATTCCACCTATCGGAAGAGATCGGTAAAAAGAAAAAAATTCATAGAGTCGTTTTCAACGCCGTTACGAAGTCTGCTGTAAATGCAGCGATTGAAAATCCGACCGAACTCAATACAAACATGTACAACTCACAGAAGACCAGACGTGTTCTTGATCGTCTTGTGGGTTATAAAATCTCTCCAATCCTCTGGGACAAAGTTCAAAGAGGGATTTCTGCTGGACGAGTTCAATCCGTTGCTCTTCGTTTGATTGTCGAAAGAGAAGATGCCATCAAGGCCTTCGTTCCTGAACAGTGGTTTTCCATTGAAGGTGAAATGGCCAAAGACGGAGCTGCTTTCGAAGTTAAATATTACGGTGAAGAAAAAAGCAAGAAAACAGAACTGACTGACCAGGCCTTGGTCGACAAGATTGTTGCCGATGTAAAAGGCAAGAAGTTCAATGTTATTGAAGTCAAGAAACGTGAAAGAAAGCAGAACCCTACGCCACCATTCACAACTTCAAAACTTCAACAGGAAGCTGCCAACAAGCTCGGCTTTACTGCCAAAAGAACCATGATGGTTGCACAAAAACTTTATGAAGGTGTGCAACTTCGTGATCACGGAATGCAAGGTCTTATCACCTATATGAGAACTGACTCGGTGAGAACTGCACCAGAAGCTTTGGAGTCTGTAAGAGATTACATCGATAAGAAATACGGAAAGGATTACCTTCCAGGTGAACCGATTATGTATAAAAAGAAAGGATCGAATAAGGTACAAGATGCCCACGAGGCCATCAGACCAACCAGTCTTGAACTGACTCCTGATGAAGTTCGTGGAGACCTCGAGCCTGATCAACAAAAACTTTATGAACTCATCTGGAATAAATTCATTTCATCACAAATGAGTCAGGCCGTTATTGACCAAACAACAGTTACATTTGAAGTCGAAGGACATTTCTTCAAATCAAATGGATCTATCATCAAATTCCCAGGATTCAGAACAGTTTACTTGGAAGCCGCAGCTGAAAAAGCTTCGAAGAAAGGTGGAAATGATGACGATGATGACAACACAGATGTGAAGTCGGGGATTCTTCCTGAGATTGAGGAAGGGGAGCAAATCGCATGTTCCAAAACTCCTGAAGCCATTGAACACTGGACATCACCTCCTCCAAGATACAACGAAGCCTCGCTGGTTAAGGATCTTGAAGAACAAGGGATTGGACGTCCATCTACTTATGCCTCGATTATTTCAAACATTCAGGATCGCGGTTATGTAGAGAAAATTGAAAACCGTTTCATGCCGACTGAACTTGGAATTGTAGTCTGTCGGATGCTTGTTGAATCTTTCCCTGATGTCATGGATGTTGCCTTTACCGCAAGAGTTGAAGAACAGCTGGATGAGATCGAAGAAGGAAAAGTGAATTGGAAAAAGTTCCTAAAAGACTTCTGGAGCAAGTTCGAAGTCACACTAGAGAAAGCAAAAGAGGAAATGAAAAACCTCAAGAGCCAGCTGATTCCAACAGGAGTCAAATGTCTCAAGTGTGAAGATGGTGAGTACATGATCAAGTGGGGACGAAATGGTCAGTTCCTTGCTTGTTCTAACTATCCTGACTGTAACTCAACCCAAGATTTCAAAAAAGATCTTGAAGGTAATATCCATATTCTTCCGAAGAATTGGTTCCATGACCCTTGTCCAACTTGTAACAAGCGTCTAGAAGTCAAGAAAGGGAAGTTTGGACGTTTCGTTCGTTGTGAAGATTACCCACAATGTGACACTACTCTTCCTTATACTCTTCCAATCAACTGTCCTGAGTGTAAGAAAGGAAAGTTTGCTGAGAAGAAAAGTCGCTACGGGAAAATCTTCTACGGATGTACTTCATACCCGGATTGTGAAAATGCTCTTTGGTCGAGACCTTATAAATTCGACTGCCCAAGCTGTGGTTATGGAATCATGGGCGAGAGAGTGACCAAGAGGGAAGGTCATCAGCTTCAGTGTCCGAAATGTAAGTTCAAAGTTGACTGGGAAGACACTCCGTTTGCTAAAGAAAATGCAAACGAAGAGCAACCTGGAGCTTAAGCATGAGTAACATGACTTGGAAGCAGGCATGGGATGAAGGTCCAGGCCCAAGAACTCCGATTGAGTACTTAATTCATTTCATTAAAGGCTTTTGTATGGGCGTTGCTGACCTGATCCCAGGGGTTTCGGGTGGAACAATTGCCTTTATCACTGGAATTTATGAAGGTCTTCTTGAAGCGGTTGCTTCAATCCATAAAGACGTCATTATAGATCTATTGAAGTTCAGGTTTAAAGATGTCGCAGCGAAAGTACATCTGCGATTTATCATACCTCTTGGAATGGGGATGGTTCTTGCCATCCTCTCACTAGCAAGACTCATGCACTATCTTATCAAAGAACAACCAGTTCCAACTTGGGCTCTGTTTTTTGGATTGATTGCAGCTTCAATCATCGTCATTTGGAAACAACTTGAAGATCATTTTCATGTCACCAACATCTTGATGATTATTTTTGGTGCAGTCTTCGCTTATTTGATTGTTGGAATGATTCCTGTAGAGACGCCTGATGCTTGGTGGTTCATTTACCTTTGTGGAATAATCGGGATCACGGCGATGATTCTTCCTGGAATTTCAGGCTCCTTTCTTCTTCTGATTCTTGGAAAATACGAGTACATCACAGGCGCTATTAAGAACCCGCTTCTTCCTGAGAATATGGTTATTATTGGAATTTTTCTTTGTGGAACAGCAACTGGACTTATTGGTTTTTCAAAAATCCTGAACTGGTTGATGAAGCATTACCACTCACTGACTATGGCCTGGTTGACTGGTATCTTGATTGGTTCCATGAGAAAAGTTTGGCCTTGGAAAGAAGTTCTAGAATCTAAAATTGTTCGTGGAAAAGTCAAAGTACTAAGAGAGGCCAACGTCATGCCTGAACATATCAATGGAGAGGTGTGGCTGGCGATCGCTTTGATCGTTGTCGGCTTTGTTGCAGTGCTTTTGATGGATCATCATCACTCCAAAAGAAAGTCCATGCAAGTTGCATAGACAGAGTTCTTTTAGAGTATTATATTTATGAGAAATGCGGGGTGTTAGCTCAGCTGGATAGAGTAGCTGGCTTCGAACCAGTTGGTCGGGGGTTCGAATCCCTCACGCCCCGCCATTTCTTAATAAATCATCATTAAGCCCTTATTATCTAAGGGCTTTTTTTATGCCTGAAAATTTTTGTTCCGTTTTGTTCCAGTGGTTGTTCCATATTTAACGTTCAAGACCTCTTTGTTAATGGGGAGCAGGCCCATTATGATTGATAACCCATTACCATTACATCCAGGAAAAGTTCTAGAAGAAAAAATTGGGACATCTGCAGAGATGTGGGTGCGAATGCAAGCAGACTATGATCTCTGGGAAGCTCGTCAGAAAGTAGCTTGAATTAGAATTTTTCACCTGAAACGAATTCTATCAGTTCTCCCATGGTGGGCTTGATGATGATTCGGTTCAATGAAGCGACAGATTCTTCACTCTGAAGGACGTCATCATGCCCAGTGAAAAGGGCGATTCTGATATCTGGAGACTCCTGCTTGAAATAAGTCGCAAGAGAAGTTCCTTTATGTTTTGGCATTTCAAAATCCACAATGGCGTGGGTGATGAGATTTTTATTCTTTTGAAAAAACTCGACGGCCTCTTTGACTGTTTGGAAGCAAACGATATTGATGGCCGTAAACCTGTCACTCAACATATCTTTTGTACACTGAAGGATTACATCGTCATCATCCACAACAAGTACAAATTTTGGTTTTGTCACTTGGCTGGTATCAATCGCGCCCATTCTCTTTCCTTTTCTAAACGGTATTGAAATTATCGGTCAATATTGCGAATTTATAGATTTAATATTTCCAAAAGATGCGTACTTTAAGTCGCGGATATTATGATTTCCCGAGTGCCATACTCGGATAACCGACAATAAACAAAATTCCTGCTACACTTTTATAAAGTCTGAATTTTCCGGAGTTTTCATGAGGATCCTTTCTCTATTATGTCTTTTTTCTCTCTTTTATTCCCAGGCTTCTTTTGCCAAAAAAGTTGTCGCTGAAGTTGTACTGGTGAAAGGGAAAGTGACAAAACTTAATCCCGGTGCCCATGATGCTGTTGCTGTTAAAAAGGGAGATTCTCTCCAAGAAGATACTTCGGTTGTGACTGGTGATAAAAGTATTGTTCGAATCAAATATAAAAAAGATGGAAGTATTATCACACTCGGACAGAAAGGAAAGTTTGTCATTGAAGAAGTAAAAAGTGAGGAAGCTGGAGTCGTCAGTCTTTTGGTCGGAAAGCTTAGATCCAAGGTGAAAAAAGAAGAAGAGAAAAAGAAAAACAAACTCTTTATTAAAACTCGAACTGCTGCGATCGGTGTTAGAGGGACAGATTTTTATACTGTTTACAACCCTCAGAATCAGGTGACCTCTTTAGTGACTTTTGATGGTGAGGTTGCCATGAAGAAGTTTGTGAAAAAAAGAGGAATTGTGGATTCCGCAGATGCAGCCAAACACATTGCTGATTCCTCAGGAGACGTTGCTCAGAGTTTGAGTAAGGCCCTCGAAACCCCTGATACCGTACTAGTGAAAAAGGGAAGATACTCTGGAGTTAACTCAAACTTTTTGAAAGCGTCGAAACCAGTAAAGATTTCTCCTAAGCAATATCTGGCCTTAAAAGAAAATGACTCACTTTTAGAAGGGGCAGATGCAGTAAAAAAAGAGTTTTCAAATGAGCAGATTGAAAAGGCAGCTCATGAGATCAATAAAGTAAAAGTGGCAGATCCAGCGGACGAAGGTTTTTATAATGAAAAAACTGGAGATTTTGCACCGAAGTCCGGAGGACTTCTTGATTCCGCTACTGGAATTTACGTTCAGCCATCCAAGTCTGCAAAGTTCAATGAGCAATTAAATGTGTACGAAGCCGACGCAAAAATCGGAAAAGTGGACTCTGCTGGTAATTATATTGCACCTGCGGGACTGGCGTTGACAGCAACTTCAGGTTTTGTTGTCGCTGATAATTCTTCCAACGAGAAGATTACTGTTGATAAAGATAAATTGAATGAAAATATCGCAACGGCTATTCCGATCAAAGATAAAGAAGAAGAAATTGAAAAGAAAATCAAAACTATTGCCAAACAACAGGTCAAGAAAACGAAATGGATAAAAAATCATTCTTTCTCAGTTGCTCTTGGACGTTCGAGTGTTCTTTCAGAGTTTGATAAGCCTTTCACCAATATGACACTGGATAAAACGTCGCATGATTCAAGCTCTGGAATCGCAGTTGACCTTACTTGGAGACAGCTTTGGACCAGTAAGGTGGATACAATTCTTCAAATGGGATTTGCGACATATAAATTTGATGAGACAGGCTCAGGTAATCCAACTGATGGGAATTCAGACTTGATCCGACTCGGGATGCACGCCAGGTTTTGGTATAAAAGTTGGATGGCCTTTAGAGTTGGGCTTGCTCTTGAGGATATCTACATGCCTGATGTTTTCTATGATGGAACAAAAAACTTTCTGAGACTTAGAGCTGAAATGCAAAAGATGATTGTACCTGGTTTGGATTTCAAACTGGTTAATAATAGAAGATTTGACCTTAATCTGACTTTGAACCTTCTTCTTGTTGCTCAACCGAGTGGAAATAAGGATGGGGGAGACTACAATAAGAATGAGACCAATAGCCAAGGTGGAGCAAACATCCGATTGCAAGGGGATTTCAAGGTATTTGGAAACAAATTTATCTCTCCCTATTTAGACTTCAGACATCTCGATTTTGAATATGATAGCTACTCTGGATCACCTCAGACTGTTATTTATGAAAGAAGAGATATTGGGATCGCTTTCAGCTTTGAAATTTAACCAACGAAGATTTTTAGCGCCACAAGCATGAGGAAAAAGGCAAAAGCTTTTTTGAGTTTTTGTTGAGGGAGTTTTTGTGAAAGTTTGGCACCAATTCTCGCAAAAAAAGAACTCGTTAAAACAACGCCAATCAGGGCCGGTAAATAGACATAACCGAGAGAATGTTCTGGAAGGCCTTTAATATTCATCCCGTTGTAAATATAGCTGGCAACACCTGCAAGAGCGATAGGAATTCCAAGAGAGGCAGATACTCCTACAGCAGTATTCATGGAGTGACCTCTCCAAGTGAGAAATGGAATGCTTATGGTTCCGCCTCCAATTCCAAGAATCGTAGACTTGAAACCTATGATGAATCCAACAATCCAATACTGATAATCTTTGGTTGGTTTCAAGTCTCTTTCAACTTTTACGTCCATGAACATCTTGATTGATACAAGTACAACATAAACAGAAAAAATGATCTCCAGCGTTTTTGCCGCGAGGTCTTTACTGACAAATCCTCCACCTAAAGCTCCAACAACAATCGCAAAGAATAATTTTTTGGAGATATTCCAGTCGATATTTTTGTTCAGGTGATGGGCATACATGGCATTTGTTACGGTAACGAGAATGATTGAAAGCGAAGTTCCGATCGCCATATGCATAATATGTTCAGGTGGGAAATGAAGTAGCTTGAAACAGAACATCAAGGTCGGAACAATGACGAGTCCGCCTCCGATGCCGAATATGCCAGAAAGTAGTCCAGCAAATACTCCAAGTCCAATATATATTAAATAGGTCATGCTGAAAGCCTATCATATCAACCGTTACTGGACCAATATATGGTTGCGTATCCACGTTTTGGAAGGTTTGAGCTTCGTAAATGGTGATTTTCAAGGTAGGATTTTATAACACTTGATAAGAGATAGTATGACCTTGAAAATCTGGGAAGATATCCCTGAAAAATTAAGATTCTTGCTATTAAATATAGCTGTCGGATTTGCTTACTTTATTACGGCCCAGATTGGGCTAAAGTTGGCATTTGAGCATAGTCAAGTATCACCCTTATGGCCTCCTTCCGGACTTGCTGTAGCAGCCATTTTCTTATTTCGTAACAAACTACTTCTGGGAATCTTTCTTGGAGCTACCTTTACAAATATTTCGACTGCTGTAGAGGCTGGAAATACTCTGGGGTATTCCGTGGTCCCAGGTGTAATTGTTGGAATTGGAAACACACTTGAGGCCTGGGGCGGGGTTTGGCTATACCGGAAAGTTTCAAAAGATGAGTTTCTCTTTAATAAGATCAAAACTATTGTTCTTTTTATGCTTCTTTGTGGAGTTGTAGGGGGAGTGATTGCCGCTACGATAGGTGTTTTCACCATTACTTCTTTCGGTCTTGCTCCGAAAGAAATTTTTATGACTCTACTTACGACATGGTGGGTGGGGGACTTGGGAGGAATCCTGGTTGTCGCTCCTGCATTTATCGTACTGAAGAGATATTGGTCGAAGTTCAAGTGTTATAAAGTATTGTTAGAATTCTTTTTATACTTCATTGCAGTTTCGATTTTGTCGTATTTTGTATTCCATCAAACTTTAATAGAAGGGGCATCAATCGGCCCGTCGCTAATTTATCTCGTCATTCCTCTTATTGTTATTGTTTCAATACGAGTTGGTAACCTTGGTGTTGGTTTGATTAATGGAGCAATTGCGCTTTTTGCCACTATGGGAACTGTAAATGGATTGGGACCTTTTTCATCAAGCCCAAATACTACCGTTCTTCTTTTAAATATCTTTCTCGCTTCCAACTATTTGATTGGATTTGTCATATCAAGCTTATGGAATAATCTAAAGATTTCTAGATTAGAGGTCTTGCAGAATGCTAAGATGGCCGGTCTTGGAGAGGTCGCATCGATTCTCGCTCATGAACTTGGAAATCCTATTCACATGATCATGAACTATGCCGAGATCATTAAACAAGAGTCTAAGAACTCTAATGAAGTTTATTCAGAGAAAACTTTGAAAGCTATCGACAAGATTCTTAATTATTCAGATAGAACTCAACAGATTATCAAATCAAATAGAAACTTCTATCAAAATCACAAACTGAATATTCAAGAAATCGATCTTAAGAACTCGTTGAATAAACTTAGAGAATTACTATCAATCAAGTTCATGAAATCCAGTACAGAATTCGTTGTAAAAGGAAACGATGTCTCAATAGAAGGTGATCTTATTCATATTGAGCAGGCTTTTTATAATGTGATCAATAATTCATTGGATGCTTTCTTATCTGGGCCGGAATTAAATCGTCAGAATTTGATTCAAGCGGAAATTAAGCTTCTCAATGGAGTCGTTGATGTCATTATTTCTGATAATGGACCGGGGATTCCAAATGATATATTAGATAGGATTTTTACCCCTTTCGTGACCAAAAAAAATACTGGGCTTGGTTTAAGTCTTGTGGCAAGTATCGTATCTGCTCATGAAGGAGAGGTTCATGCTTACAATAATCCTGAAGGGGGAGCCTCTTTCAAGTTAAGCTTCCCGGTTTCTTCTTGATTACATTCTGGCCGGAGCTTCAATCCCTAGAACTGCTAGACCCTGCTTCATAACTTCTCCTACACTGTGGGCAAGTGCAAGCCTGGCCTTTTTGGTTTCTTCATCGTCAGCTCCACCAATCGAACATTCTGCATAGTAGCTGTTGAAGAGTTTTCCTAGGTCAAACAAATATGAAGTCAGATGGATTGTTTTAAGCTGTTTAGCGCAGTTTACAACAATCGAATTGAAACTTCCGAGCTTGACGAGAAGTGCTTCTTCGAGATCATGATCGAGCTTTGAAAAATTTACTTTTAATTGTGGATCAAAATTGAACTTGTTACAAAGTGAGTTGATTCTGGCGTAAACATATTGAAGATAAGGTCCTGTCTCCCCATCAAGTTTCAACCATTCATCCATGTTGAAGATGATTTTTCTGTTATTGTCTACTTTGATCATTCCGTATTTGATCGCGCCACCAGCAAGTTGTCTGGCAACCTTATCAATCTCTTCGTCTGTCCAATCTCCACGATATTTCTCAAGATAGTTTGAAACAATGGTATTTTCCATGTTGGCGATAAGATCCATCAAAGGAACAATATTTCCTTTTCTTGAACTCATGGCCCCATCAGGAAGGTCAACAACATCATATTGAAGGTGGTAGCAGTCTTTGGCCTGCTCAAAACCAATGATCTCCAAAACTTTGAAAACTTGTTTGAAGTGAAAGGCCTGTCTGTTATCGACTACATAAATATTTTTCTCAATTCCAAATTCTTCAAATTTCTTTCTGGCAAGCTCCACATCTTTCGTGGAATACATTCCAGTTCCATCTGATTTGATGAGAATACAAAAACCTAGATCGTATTCATCGAGTCTCATTCCTATGGCTCCCTGGTCTTCTACCAGGACTCCTTTCGCGTGAAGGTCTTTCATGAGTTTGAGTGACTCTTCATCAACTTCAGATTCAAAAAACCATCTATCAAACTCAACATTGGCCCAAGAGTAAGCTTCTTTCATTAGGTCAATTGACCATTGTCTTGTTTCAACCCAAAGGTCGTAGAATTCACCCTCTTTGTTTTCAATCTGCTTAATAATTTCTGTCAGTTGTTTTCTATTGCTTTCTTCATTTGGGGTACCAATCTCATCTTCAAGAAGTTGATTGGCCGTAGCATACATCTCCCCAAGCCACGCACCTCTGTTTTCCACAGGTACTGGATCTGGATTCTTGTATTTTAAATACCAAAGGCATTTGGCTACGTGAGTTCCCATATCTCCGGGGTAGGTTGTCCCAATTGTTTCTTGACCTGAATAACGAAGAATATTGATTAGAGCACTTCCAAGGCAGAGATTTCTCATGTGACCCACATGAAGAATCTTATGGGTGTTGGGTTGAGAATACTCCACCATAGTTTTAGGGGTATCTTTGGTTAGTTCTTTAGTGAAGAAAACTCCTGAACTGATTTCGCCGATAATATTTTCAGCAAGAGCTTCTTTTTTGAGAACGAAGTTCAGATAAGGTCCAGCAAGTTTTGTTTCTTGCACAGCTGGATCTGAATCTAGATTTTCCTGTATTGTCTTTGCAATCATTGGCGGGGCCATCTTGCAGGTCTTGGCCAGAGGAAAACATGGAAAGGCCACCTGACCCATTTTAAGATTTGGAGGAGCGGACAAGGACTCATAAATTTGAGATTCACTGTATTCTACATCTGGGTAGCTTTTTTTAATCGCCGCGAAAAGCAATTTGCTGACAGTTGAATAAGCGTAGTTATGATTGAGTTCCATATTGTTTTCCTGAGCTTCGTTTCTTGTAACCTATAGAATTTATTACTCACATTGTCATCGGTTTTTACCCTGATTGAGCTATTTTACGCATATTTTGAAAAAAATCAGGCCAGTTTGATTCGTCGCGCATCGTGGTAGTGACGAACTATAACAATGATCAGCAAATTAGTGTTTGAAATAGGGTCATTGGTTTTCTAGCATTTGTTCATGAAAAATCTAATTACACTTCTGACACTGCTTCTAGTTACTCCTCTTATGGCCCAAAATCTGGATACAGAGCTTCGACAGCTTTTGAAAGATCACAATATTGTGCCTTTAAAAAAGGAAAGAGATTTAACTTCTCCTCTATTTCAATTGGGTCATAGACTGTTTGTGGATAACAGGCTTTCAGGTAACAACAATATCAGTTGTCATACATGTCACCATCCAATGCTTGGGACCAGTGACAATCTTCCACTTCCCATCGGTGAAGGTGGAGTCGGTATCGGAAGCAACAGATCACTTGGAACAGGAGAAGTCATTCCAAGAAATGCACCCCATCTTTTCAATTCTGGACTTAGTAATAAAGAAATCTCTTTTTGGGACGGAAGAGTTTCATATGACCCTAAAACTAAAACTTTTCAAACTCCCGAGCCTGCCATCAATGGGGTAAATCCAGCCAGGCCTGAAATTGCTAAAGCGATGAGTTCAGCTCTTGCTGCTCAAGCAATGTTTCCTCCTCTTAGTCATGAGGAAATGAGAGGAAGGCCAGGTTCAAATGAAATCGCTGATGCCAAAACAAATCTTGAAGCTTGGGAACTTTTGACAGAAAGAATTACTGACGACCAGCTTTACATGGATATGTTCAAGAAAGCGATTCCTGGAATCACCAAAGAGAAGATCAACTTTGGTCATATCGGAGAGGCCCTTGCTCACTTCCAGGCCAACAGATTTGCAGTAACAAATACACCTTTTGACAAATATCTCGATGGTGATAACTCAGCAATGAGTGATGCCGCTAAAAGAGGAGCGATTCTCTTTTATACCAAGGCAAAATGTGTGGACTGCCATAGTGGCAACAACTTCACTGATGACAAGTTTCACAACATTGCTATTCCTCAAGTTGGTCCTGGGAAGGATGCAGACGGGAATGACAAAGGACTATTTGCTGTAACTGGAAAAGAAGAAGACCTTTATAAATTCAAGACACCTGGCCTTAGAAACATCGCTAAATCAGCCCCGTATGGGCACAGTGGTTCTTTAAAGACACTCCTAAGAGTTGTTCAGCATTACCAAATGCCGATGAGAAGTAATCATCATTATGAAGGTGGCTACAGAAATCTTCCTTACGCTCTCGATGTTGACTGGAAGAATATGAATGATCGCTTGAGAAGAATCGATCCACTACTACCAAGAATGGGTCTTCCTTTGAATGGAATGGAAATGCAGGACATTGTCACTTTCATGGAAGAAGGACTTACTCAAAAAGAAATGTAATTTATTCCCCGTTCTGACGATCATAATTTCTGATGAGGGCTCCTGTGGCCTTCATCATGCCAAGCTTTTCATAATAAGGAATCAGGTCTTCATCACATAGAAGATCCACCATATAGAGGTGCTTGAGCTCTTCTTGTAGTCTTTGAACTAGCTCACCACCAATACCTTTCCCTTGATACTCCGGGAGCACTTCTAAGAGCGGAATGTATGCCGAAAGCACTCCATCAGAAAGACTATTGATGAAACCGATAAGTTTCCCATTCTCATGAGCAAGGACCACTCGATAACTTTGTTTGAGCATTTTTTTAAAGACTGAGCTTGATGGAGGATTAGGCCAACCAACAAAAAAACCATCGAGTTCGACCTGATCTAAAATATTCGTATTGGTTGTATAGTTCATTCATGATTCCTTAGAAATAATTCCACCAGTTTTCTCTACAAATTCTTTTACTAATGAGATGAAGGTTTTCTTGTGTTGCTTTGGTATTAGAGAGTACTGAATAATCACAATATCTCCACCTTTGAGAATGAAGATTATAGAGCCCGGATTGTATTGTACTTTTCTAATCTCATTCCAAGTAAAGTCAGTTCTTTTTTCAGGAGAGAGGTTGATGTCTAGATTGTCATCGATCTTTTCAGATATTATTCCTACAAGATTGTAATTGTCATAAACATCTCTGTCGTATTTAAAAGATTTTGTTTCCACGCAAGAAGTTGGGAAATACATACCCTTCTCGAAAATTCTTACAAACTCAGGCTCAAGCTTCTTCATCGTTGATCTCAGGTGGCCAAAAACAATAATCCCAGTTCCAAGAATAACAGCTTCTGTAGTTAGACCATTTTTCCAGAGCATGACTCCTACAATAAGACCTAGTACGAAAAAAATATAAGTTTCGTCACTGACCGATCTCGAACCGTATTGAAAGCTCAGCAGACATTTGTCACTCATTCAGTTTGACTCCATTAAGTATCATTAATGATAACGTAAGACTTAAGAATAGGGATTTCGCAGGAAGTAATGAACCAGTGTTTAGATCGAATTAGTTGGTTTTTTGCTCTTTTCTGTTGGGAAGAGTCCAGCGTTTAAGGCCTTCACCACCTGTGTATTCAACACGAATTGGTTTATAAGTAGATGATTTGAGGCCGTTGATCTGCTTACTTTGGTTGAGAAGTATTTCGTCTCTTTCGGCAAGCTTTTGTTCATATTCTTGTTTGATCTTTTCAATTTCTCTTTGATGTTCAAGTTCTTTGAGCTCAATTGTGATTCGATCATTATCTCTGAATGTTTCAAGAGTGTTACGATACAGGTCTCTTTGATCCTGTGTCGTTTTCATGTCCAGTTTTATTTTTGCATTTTCCGCTTCAAGTGCCCTGACTTGAGAATTATTGGCGCTGGCACTCATGGAGAATAAAGCAGCAACTAAAATCAATAATGAAGACTTTTTAAAATACATGCAGACATTATAAGGAAAAGAGGGATTGAGTTCAGTTGCCCTTGTAAGTTCTTCAGGGGGTGTTACAAAAGTGACAGATAACAGTATTTTCAGTATCTTAAGAGCATGAATAAATACTCAAAACTTCAATTCTTCTACCTAATTCTTGCGATTACCGGACTTCTTGTAACCTGGACTCAGAATATTCATTACCTCTCCCCAGAAACGGGAGGTCTAATCCAGTTCGTGAAAGATACTTTTGCCAACAAGGCCAGCACTTCGATCACTTTAGATATTGTTGTCCTCTTCATTGTTTGTAGTATTTGGATGGTCGTTGAGGCCCAAAAGTTGAAGATGAAGCATGCCTGGCTTTATATAGTTGGAGGCCTTTGTATCGCTATTAGTGTGACATTCCCGCTATTCCTCTTTTTTAGAGAGCAAAAGCTTCGAGAAGCCCATTATTAGATAGATCTCGGACCGTCCATCATACCTATATTATTTACACTAATGTTGTAGGAAATGCTTTTTTTCGCTATAAATTCCGCTGATTTAACAGAATCACGGGACGCTTTTTTGATTTCACAATTTTTTACCACATTCATGATGTTGTTTTGCCTGCTTTTGATCTCTTGTGGGGGAGAAAGTCAGCCGCTTTTGAACAATCCACGTGGAAGTCAGACGACTTCAACCATGAATACCAGAAGTGGTGATATGGGTGTGAATGAGAGAAGTGAGCAGACTGAAGAAGAAGTCGATGAAGATCAAGTCTTCTATGACTCTCT
Source organism: Bacteriovoracaceae bacterium (assembly GCA_041546685.1). Taxonomy (GTDB): domain Bacteria; phylum Bdellovibrionota; class Bacteriovoracia; order Bacteriovoracales; family Bacteriovoracaceae; genus M0603. The sequence continues at coordinate 22,011 of JBFEVX010000035.1, forward strand.
TGGGTCTAGAGATAGACTCACACGAAGCTTCACTAACATGAATCTTTCTGATGAAGTCATCGAGGATATGGCCAGAAAAATTCTTGAACTCAAAGATTTAAAGCCTGGAAAATATCCAATCTCCGGAAACATTTCACTGACGTTGGTCATGATCAAGTATATGGCTGAGCTTGGAGACTTTGAGGTTGGCGCCAGAGATATTGGTGTAATTTTAAAAGGGTTTGGAGATCTCGCCGGAGAAAAATTTTCTGAGCCAATTTGGGATGTTATCAGACAAGTAAAAAAAGTCAGACTTGGAACCAAGAATGGCAGAGCATTCATTCAGATTTTTACCAAAGGTGGTGGGAGACTGATTTATCGTGTGTTCGAGCCAATGGATGGAGACATTCTTGAAACTGTTCAGATGAATAACCAGGATACTATTTGGCTTGATCCGATTGATTCTTTGGTTGAAAAAAACAATGTTATGAAATTTCTTAATGCCAAAGAAACATTTCTGGGCTTTGAAATTGGAAAGTTGAACCAGATCCATCGTTCGATACGACCGAACATGTGGTATCACTTGGATCGAAATGATCTTTCTTTTCCAAACTTGAGAATTACTGCCTCATCAGCTTTTATCAAAACACGAAAGAGAAAAGTTAATCTTTTGAACATGTATGTATTCCCTGGACTTGAGGATGGTAATGCGAAACCACTTCCTTCAGTCGTGATCAGAGGAGAGACGGGTATGTTCAAACTCAAAATGTCCATTGACCAGTAATCTTCCTTCACGTACCTTTAAATCATGAAGAAAAACATCATCATTTCAGTGATTGTCCTAGGACTATTGACCGTCGGAGTCGGGTATCTGTTTTTGACCTACACCTATTCAAGTGGTCACAGAGTTGGAAAGCTTGTAAAGCTCTCCAAGAAGGGTTTTCTTCCAAAAACTTGGGAAGGGACAATGGATCTTGGCTCAGGTGATCAACTGACATGGAACTTTTCTATTCACAATGATGATGTCGGAAATGAACTTTCAAAGCAGTCTGGAAAAATGGTCCGCTTGGAGTACCGTGAGTTGCTCTGGAGAGTTTTTTATCAAACCAAATATGATGTCGTCAGTTTCAAGATCATTCGGCCTGAAGAAGAAATGACTCTTCTGTGTCGCTTGGTGAATGTCATGAGAAAAAATAAGGCCATCGTTGATTTGACCAGACCTTTGATCGAAGAGTTCGATCAGGATCTGATGATCAATATTCGTGAGTGCCAGAGACTGCATCCTCGAAACTGATTTCCTTCCTGATTTCTTAAACTTACCTTCGATATAATAATTTCACTTCAATTGTTTGAGGCGCAGAGTCATGTTAGTTTTCGTCCCACTAACGGGAAAAAACACACCGAAATTTTGGGGGAAAACATGAAAAAAACACTCGCCGTTCTATCACTGGCCGCTATCGCCATTAGCACCGCCGCTGATGCACAAGTAAGAGATCCACGGGATCCAAGAAACAGAAACAGTTGTGACCAACAGGTACAACGTTTCAGAGAAAGACTTCAAACTCTACAATCAAGAATCATCATCGTAGATCAAGAAAGACAGCAATGTGCTGCTGATCTGGATATTGAAAGATCTAACAATATGACGATCAGAGAAAATCTCAACAAGTGTGAGATTCAACTTCAAGATCTTCGTAACCGTCCGGGTAACGGTAACAGAGGAGAGATCAGAAGACTTCGTGAAGATCTTCGTCTCTGTCAGGCAGATCTTGATAACATGAGAAACAGACCTGGTAATGGTCACGAAGTTAGAAGACTAAGAGATGAGAATCAAAGACTCGCTTCTGACAATGCTGCACTTCAAGCTGAAAATCAACAGCTACGTGACAGAGTTTACCAACTTCAAAGAGAGTTGGATGACCTAAGAAACCCACCTATGCCATACAATGAGTACCAAGCTGAGTGTCACATTGATGACGATCCGGGTATGACCTTTGGTCAATTTGTAATGGGAACAATGACTGGTTCACTTTCACAAATTATGAATGACTGTAAATCAATTGCGGTTTCTCAGTACGGAAGCAACTCTTCAAACGGTCTACAGAAGATCAAGTTTATTGGAGATACTTTCGGGAAGACTTCAGCTGAATGTCACATTGATGATGATCCAGGAATCACTTATGACCAGTTCAATATGGGAAGACTTTATGGAAACAACATCCAGGAAGTTATCTCGAACTGTCAGGAGCTTGCTAGATTTACTTTCGGTAGCAACTCTTCATCTGGAATCAGAAACGTCCAAAACAACTAAGATAGATCTTATATCTTGATGAGAGGCCCACATCTAAACGGTGTGGGCTTTTTTATTTAAAGATACCTGTTTGAATCTCACCATTGTTATCAAGCCACGCTCGAAACATTCCATGAGTATTGTAAGGAAGAATTGTGTTGCCAGACTTGTTGATGGCAATCAGTCCTCCTGATCCTCCAGCTTGTGAGAGCTTTTCGAGAACCGTATTAGCTGCTTCATTCATCGAGATGCCAGCATACTTCATCATGGCGGCCATATCATAGGCGAGCACATTTTGAATGAAGACATCACCGGTTCCCGTTCCACTAATGGCAACCAAATTGTTTTCAGCGTATGTACCAGCACCTTGAATGGAAGTGTCACTGACTCTTCCTGGATGACGATTGGTCATCCCTCCAGTGGAAGTTGCTGAAGCCAAATTACCTTTCACGTCCATGGCCACCGCACCAACTGTTCCAACTTTGTCGCCGTGATCTAACTGAACGATATCCTTTGACTGGGCCTCGTGCAATTGCTCGAGTCGATGCTCTGTTTTGAAGTATTGAAGAGATTCGTGTTCAAGACCTGCTTCCCTGCAAAACAAGTCTGCAGATAGTCCTGAAAGAAGTGCGTGTTTGGAATTTTCCAAAACATGGAAAGCGCCCCAAACTGGATTCTTCACCCTAGTGACATTGGTAACCCCTCCGGTTTTGATTCTTTTTCCACAGGAAACTGAAGCATCCATCTCAATGGTTTCTTGACTGGAGAAGACGCTTCCTCGACCTGCATTGAAGAGGGGAGAGTTCTCCATGATAACAACTGCTTCAATCACCGCTTCTATTGAGGAGCCACCCCGATGAAGAATGGATTCACCTTTCTTCATGGATTCTATGAGTGTCTTTTCGTATTCTTTAATTTGTTTTGAAGAATATTTGTGGGGCTGAAGAGCTCCAGCCCCACCGTGAATAGCGATGTTGTAAGATTTATTCTTTGGTCTCACTCAAAGTCACTTTGACATTGAAGAAAGTTTCTTCTGGTTTGGAAGTAATTTCTTTAGTCACAGGTTCAGTTTTAAGGTTAGTCGCAAGAGCAATATCTCCACTGAAAGTTGAGAAAGATTCAAGATGTTCTTTCGTTCCTTCAACCACCATCTCTTCAACAGGCCATCGGAGTGACTTTTGCTGTGTCGATTTCTCTCCACGAGCAACCATCATCACTTCTTTAGCCAAGTCGATCAATTGAGTTGAACTCTGGTTGAATGCTTCACTTGATTCCACTGCTGGCCATGGAGCCTTGTGAATTGAGGGTTGATCTTCTTTCTGAGCAAAACTCCAGCTCCATACTTCGTCACAGATGAATGGAAGGAATGGAGAGAAAAGCTTGAGGAAAGTTTTCAAAGTCCACTCAAGTGTTGCTTGAGCAGATTTTCCTGAAGTCTGCTCTCTTTGCTTGTAGGCCCTTGTCTTTACAAGTTCTACATAGAGGTCACAGAATTCCCAGAAAGCCGCTTCAACATTTGAAAGAACAATATTGTACTCATACTTGTCGAAAGACTTGGTAGAGTCTGCAATCAACTTGTTGACCTTAGTTACCCAAGCCTTATCCAATGGCTCAGTGATGTCAGCAAGTGTTGTCTGACATTCATTACCTTCTTCATCTTCAAGTTGCATCATCACAAACTTGGAAGCATTGAAAACTTTTGTTCCTAGTCTCTGGCCGATTTTAAATACGTTCTCATCATAGATCGTATCCTGACCAAGCTTGGCTTTGCCGGCCCAATATCTCAAGGCATCAGAAGAATAATTTTCAATCAAATCTTCAGGAGTAACAGTGTTACCTTTGGACTTGGACATCTTCTTTCTATCTGGGTTAACAACCCATCCACTTATGGCAATGTTGTGCCAAGGAACTTTCTTTTCATGCATCCACGATTTCGTGATTGTATAAAAAGCCCATGTTCTGATGATCTCGTGGGCCTGTGGTCTGAGATCAGCCGGGAAAAGTTGAGCATGTCTCTTTTCATCCACTGTCCAGTGACTGGAAACTTGTGGACTGACTGAAGATGTCGCCCAAGTGTCCATAACATCCGGATCACCCATAAAGCCATTTGGTTGACCTCTTTGTGCTTCTTCAAATCCTGGAGCTGTATCCATTTGCGGGTCCACAGGTAGCATATCGGTCGTAGCATAAATTGGATTTTCGTAATCTGGTTCACCTTCAGAATCTAGTTTGTACCAGACTGGAAAAGGAACACCGAAGAATCTTTGTCTGGAAATACACCAGTCTTGATTCAATCCTTCAACCCATTGCTCATATCTTTTGTACATATGCTCTGGGTACCATTTGATTTTCTGTCCTTGCTCAATCAATGAACTCTTGTTTTCAAGAATCTTGATGAACCACTGTCTGGTGGAAATGAATTCAAGAGGCTGTTCACCTTTCTCATAAAATTTAGCGATTTGTTCAGTTGGTCTCGGCTCTCCAACAAGATCACCAGATTCCTTTAGGAACTCGGCCATCTTAGTCTTTGCCTGTTTGGCATAAAGTCCAACCAATTGAGAATAAACTTTATTGGCCTCTTCTGGTTTCTCAGAAGTGAAAACATCCTCGCCGAAAGTTACTTCAACCAACTTACCAGAACGACCGATGATCTGCTTCAATGGCAGATCTGAACCTTTCCAGAAGTCAACGTCGGCAGTATCACCAAACGTACACACCATCAGAATACCAGTTCCTTTTTCAGGGTCTGCATGCTCGGCAGGCATGATAGGAACTTTGGCATGAAAGAGTGGAGTGATTGCGTGTTTTCCAAAAAGGTGTTGATATCTTTCATCGTCAGGATGAGCGACAACCGCAATACAAGCAGCGAGTAGCTCAGGTCTGGTAGTTGAGATTACAAATGATTCATCAGTTTCTGTTTTAAAAGTAATGTCGTGGTAGTGACCACCTTTTTCTCTTTCTTCAACTTCGGCTTGTGCGACTGCTGTCTGAAAAGTTGTATCCCACATAGTAGGGGATTTTGAAGAGTATACATAACCTTTGTCTTTCAAATCGAGGAAAGAGGCTTGAGAAATTTTTCTCGAATGGTCATTGATTGTTTCGTACTGTTGTTCCCAATCAAAAGAAAGTCCCAGGTGTCTCCAAAGCGCTTCATATTTCTTTTCGTCTTCAGCAGTTTGAATTTCACAGGCCTCAAGAAAATTCTTTCTTGAAACTTCTTTTTGATCTTTAGAACCAGCTTTGGCCTTTTTAAATTGATAATTCTCTTCATAAGGAAGTGTCGGATTACATCTGATACCGTAAAGGGTTTGGACTCTTCTCTCAGTTGGAAGACCATTATCGTCCCAGCCGATCGGATAGAAGATATTCTTACCTTGCATTCTCTGATAGCGGGCAACGATATCAGTCTGGGTATAACTGAAAACGTGTCCTACATGGAGTGAGCCGGATACGGTTGGTGGTGGAGTGTCGATAACATATGTATTGTCACGAGGAGCTTCAGGGTCATATTTGTAGACACCTTCTTTTTCCCAGTTCTCAATCCATTTTTGTTCAGTTTCTAGGGATTTGTACTTTTTAGGCAGGTCTTTTGTCGCCATGCGGAATATCCTCTGTTGTCGTCAGGGTTTTTAGTGCTGCAGAATATAGCAGAACTTTGTCCCCATGACACCCATGAAATATCCAAATAAAGCTGCAATTCATTGAAAAAAACAGCACTTTAGGAGAAGATTACAGTTCAGGAGTAACGATGAGCGATAATGCTTTTACCCATGTAAATATTTTGGTTGTTGATGATGTGAGTTTTTACTTCTCACTGATCAGAGACCATCTCCAATTGCTCGGCCATATGGGACAGCTTTATAAGGCCAATGATGTTCCAGAGGCCATCAGTGAAATGAAAAAACATCGTGGAACTGATGGTGAAGTTGGAATGATCATCAGTGATCTCAATATGCCAAAACATAGTGGATTGGATTTCATCAAAACAATTAGAGGCTCCAAAAACTTTAAAGATGTTCCCTTTCTTCTTTTCACTTCTGAGTCTGAGAGTACAGAAATTATTGAAGCCATTCAGGCCGGAGCTAATGGTTATCTTATCAAGCCATGGGAAGCAGCGGACTTGAAAGAAAAGCTTAACCAGGCACTCAGCTGATTACTTGTTTTCTTTTTTTCCTGATTTAGAAAGAACGCGAATTTTTTTGACGATTGATCTTTGTGTCAGATCTTCAAGGTCTTTGAACATTTCTTTTTTAACTTTCTCTTCTTCTTCCTTGACCAAATCTTCTTTGGTTTTTGAGGCATTTTCGATATCGAGCTGATCCATCTCAGAGTTGGTCATTTCGGGAAGAGTGAACGAATCTTCATCGTCTTTGACTTTGAAGTGGAAATGCTTTTCTTTTGGAGTCATTTCTTCAGCGATGAGTACAAGTTTTGTGGCGCCAATAAGGATTTTGTCTTTTAGATATATTCTTGTCGGCTCTTGTATTCGAACATCATTAACATAAGTGCCGTTCTTACTTTCATGGTCTTTGATGTGCGTTCGTTTAAGGTCGATAAAAATCGAACAATGTTTCGAAGAGCTTCTCTCATCATCAAGACGTAGATCACACTTCTCTCCTCTTCCAATAAGAAGAGGTCTTTCTGAGACTTCGATGAAGCCTTCGCGACCATCAGGTAATGTGACATGAAATTTTATTGCCATTGGTAGATTTTAACCCAAATTGGCGTTCAATAAAAATTTTTCAGGGCTGAATTCTGTAAATATTCCAGCTCTTGTCTTCCTTTTGTTCATAGACAAAACGGTCGTTGAGCCTGAATTCTCGGTAGAGAAAGAATTCCCATTTATTGGGAATAATATAAAACCCACCCCATCTTTCTTTGGGATAAGGGATTTCCTGACCATCATACTTTTTTTCTGTTTCAGAAAATCTTTGCAAAAGTGTCTCTCTGTCTTCAACTGGCTGACTTTGTCGGCTAATGAAAGAAGCAATCTGACTGCCTCTCTCTCTCTTTCTAAAATAAGCCTCGGCCCGCTCTGGTTCCATTACTTGGACTTCTCCAGTGATTCGAATTTGTCTGAGTGCAGTTGGCCAAAAAAATGTCATCGCAGCTTTTTTACTCTCTGCAAGTTGTACGGCCTTTGGACTTTCAAGGTTGGTATAGATAGTGTACTTACCATCAACCATGCCCTTGTAGAGTAGAAGTCTCCCTTGCGGATTGCCTTCAGAATCAATAGTCGAAAGAGTGAAAGCTTCAGGGTTCACCTCTTTGTCTTTGGCAAATTGGTACCAGTCTTCCCAGTTACTAATGGGATTTTCACAAAGGTGGTATTCAGAGAGATTGTCCATGCTCAGTTCTTTGAAAGTTGTTTTTCGAGATTTTGCATGGACTTTATCTTATCCCTTAACAATTCTTTCAAGCCTTTTTTGAGATATTCTTCCAAGTCCAGGTCAGTAGAACCTGTATTGGAGATGATCAGGTCATAAAGCTGCTTTGTTTCTTCTGAGACGCTCACCACAATTTTATGCTCACTCAAATAGTCATCGATCAGGTCACGAATCAGACCACTGAGATTAATACCAGAAGCATTAAGGCCACTGTATTGGTCTTCACGGATCATTAAACTAATTCTCTTTAATTCGGATGACATTTGGTACCTCCAGATGGGCAATAATATGCCATAAGTCATCATTTTTCAACGAAAATATCAAAAATGTTGAAAAAATATATAACAATACATACTAATATGTATTAATATATATTCATACGTAGGAGGTAATACGAAAATGAAAAATCATTATGAAGTTGTAACAAGACCCAAGTGGGTACGATCTACAGATGGAGTTGTTGCTGGTGTTTTCGAAGGACTGGGGAAAAATTTTGATATGGACCCAAATGTCTTGAGATTGATCTGGGTAATCAGTGTTCTCTTTTTTGGTTCAGGCCTTTTGATCTATTTGATGTTGGCCTGGATTCTTCCAAGAGAAGACAAGCTGAACGAATACCATCAGAAAAAAATCTTAGGTGTTTGTCAGGCAATCAGTTACAAGTCGGGAATTGAACTCGGACTGGTCAGGCTGTTGGCAGTAGGGTCGTTGATAATATCGTTTGGTTTAACTTTCGTCGCTTACATGGTTTTGGCATTTGTAATGCCAGAAGTGAAAGACGAGAGACTATATTTCTAACAAGGGGGAAATATGAGCATTATGAAAAGATTAAGTACGTTATGGAAAGGCCTATGGGAAAGCATTGCTTCCAAAGGCGAAGAAAATCACCAACTGTTGGTCGAAGGAACGATCAGAGACTACAGAGATCGTCAGATGAAGATTAGACAGAATTTGACGAATCTGATTTTCCAAAAGAAGCGTCTTGAGCAGAAGATGCAGGAGTCGGGACAGCAACTTAAAGAGCTGACTCTGAATATGGAGAAATCTGTTCAGGCCGGTAAAGATGAGTTGGCATTGAAAATTATTGCCAAGGTTGAAACCACAAAAGAAGAAGTTGGTTTCTTAAAACAGCAAGTGGACAAGCTGGAAGTTGATATCGCTGAAGCTTCCCGTATTGAAAAAGAGCTTGGTGTGAAAATTGGTGAGTCTGGAGAAAAGCTCAGACTTCTTGGAAGCCGAATTGAAGCGTTGAAACTTCGTAAAGAGCTTCAGGAAGATTTGAATTCTCTTGGAGGTTCGATCAGAAGTTTGGCGACAGACAATGGAATACAAAAGCTTAAGGATCAAGCCTTGAAGTTGGAAGTCGAACTTGAAAATGTTGGTGGTAGTGACCTGGACATCGAGCTTAGAAAACTTGAACAGGAAAACGTCAATGCAAGACATATCGAAATGCTTGATGAGGTGAAGGCAAAATTGAAAATTGCCAAGCCCGTCAAAACTGAAGATATCGTTGTTGCTTGATCGGTCACTTTATAATTCCTCGGGCGGTTTTAAAACCGCCCATTTTAAAAGGGAAAAAAATGAAAGTAGATAAAAATCAAACGGTCATCTTTTTTCTATTGAGTTTGATGTTCTTTCTGTTGAAGCTTCCACTTATGGGAGTAGTGCTTGGGGGAGTTGCCAGTTATAAACTGATCCAATATCGCAAGCACCCTTTGAGACCTCTGATTGAGAGTATTCAAAGAGACAGTAAAAAATATGGAGCACAGGTTCCACTTCGAATGAAAATTCAGGAAAAGTTGATGGACTTCTATCGCAGTATGCATCTGATGACGAGAAATCATCCTCAGACACTACTCGAAGTTGAAAGAGTCAAAGAAGACTTTTGGAGAAGGATGGCCATGACCTATAGTGAAAGAGAGTGGGATAAGTCCCTTAATGAAGCGCTCGGAATTTTCAGAGGTCAGTTAGATACAAACCAGAACTGGAATAGTTCACTCAAACAATTGAATGCCACTGTGCAATGTCTTGAAGAGGCCCAAAGAGAAGTAGCCTCTTAAAGCACCCCAAGTTAGAATAGGGCAGTCATGAACGATACGGAGGTTTTCATGGTTCGCCCTTTTCTGGCATCACTAGTTTTTACCCTTTTGGTTACATCCTGTTCCGGGATGAAAAAAGAAAATAAATCAAATTCATATGAAGGTCATGGTGAAGAAAGTGTCTCGAAAGAAGACTTAAAACGATTCGAACCGCCTGCTCTTGATCCTGATCTTGCAACAAAAATTCAATCGATGATGGATATCACGAGAACTTCTCTTGGAGTCATCTCAAATGATGGAAAGAATCTGTATGTGAATTGGAGAGTTACTGGAACCAATCAAGTCTGGAAGATTCCTGGTGCTCTACGTTTTCCAGTTCAACTGACTGGCGGTGAGGAAAGTACAAACATTTCAAGCATCAGTATCGATGGAAAGTGGCTCTATCTCTCCAGAGATAGTAAAGGAGATGAGTATACCGGGATCTACAGACAAAGTACGAAAGGTGGAGTGCTAGAACCGATCATTAGAAAGCCAAAGGTGAAGGCTTCTTTGCAATGGGTTTCATCGGACAACAAATCTATTTATTACAGAGCGAACGATGTCGATCCGAAAAACTTTTCACTCTATAAGTACGACCTGGATAAAAAGAAAGCAAAATTGATTTTGGATAAGCCTGGTTATTGGTTTCTACAGGAAGTTTCTGATGATGGTCGTATTCTGGTTGGAAGAAATATTACCAATACTGCCGCTGAATTCTTTCTTTTGAACGAAAAGACAGGAGAGACAACACCTCTTCTCGGGCAAGGCGAACAGGAAGAGTATGATATTCGATTCGGAGCCGGAGAAGATGAGTACATTGTCCAGACAAACAAGTTCGGAGAGTATCGTCAGTTGTACTCCTACAAAAATGGGAAGTTTAAAAAAATCTCCAATGAGAAGTTTAACGTTGAATACTTCTCAATGGATAGAGACAGAACTCGAATACAATATGGGGTTAATGAAGACGGCTACTATAAAGCTCATGCTATGG
>JBFEVX010000182.1:0-4281 GCA_041546685.1 Bacteriovoracaceae bacterium
AGGACCAATGAAGCATGATGACCAGCAAGAGTCGCGCCCCAATTGGAGTAAAGAAACTTTGAACCAGGAACTGAGTCCAAGTGAACATTTCTAAGACCTGAATAAAGGTCATTCTTGGAATACCCCACATAAGGTTGATCATTAGACCCTTTGAGGTTCAAAGGCAAACGAGGTAAACCAGAAAGATGTGATACGGCCTCAGAAAGCTTAGGATTATACCTGTTCTTTTCATACCAAAAACGATACCTCTTCTTTGGAAATGGTGCCGTCAAAGGCGCATCAGTATCCAGTTGCTTTTCGTGAGAAAGCTTTAATATAAGAAGTGCATTAAAAAGCTTGGAAATACTACCAATCTGAAACAATGAATCACCATTCAATGTGATACTCTTGTCACCTCCATCTCCGTAGAAAAACATTTTAATTTTGTCTTCATCGATTACCCCTATTGCAAGACCTCGCATCTCTGAGTGTTTAAAAAAATGTTCGGACAGTTTCTGTGCACGATCCTTAAGGGATAACCCAGAAGACAGAGGAAGTTCAGGAACAGAAGCAGTCTGACGGTCAATCAAAAGGTAGTTGAACTTACCTTCTTTATTTAGAGAAAATTTGATGAAACATTTGTTTGAAGAAAAATCTGGATGAAGGACATATTTGTCTTTCTCAAAATTAGCATCTCCAAGATTGAGCATCCTTCCACAATATTCATAAATACGGCCAAGAAAGGCAGAAACCATAGGAGGGGGGAAACCTTTTTGAAACCCAGGGGAAAGTTGAGCATACAAGGTTGCACCATCCCCATTATTGATTATTTCCTGTAGTAGAATAGACTTCTGCTGATAGAGCTCGTCTTTAGTCTGAAAAAGTGAACATGATGTTGCAACAATGAGACTAAAGAGAAGGAATAACTTTGATCCTGCCACCAGTAACTTCCTTTATTGTTTCGGCCTTGAAGCCCTGTTCCTTTTCAAGACTGCATTCAAAACTAAACGGAGCATATCTTGATGTTTCATACAGCTTCTTTCCAGTAGAAAAATCGACAAAATTATAAGAATAAACAGTTTGCGTACTGTTATTAGAATTTTTACTGACAGAAGCCGGTTTCAACTTGGTATTTTTTTGAAGGTAAGTATCTTCGTCTAATTTGACTTCAATATTGAAAATGCACCAATTTTTATTTTTATCAATTTGATCATCTAATGTATACAGCTTCCCATTTTGAAATACGATGGGCCTCATTTTCCCATTCGCCAATTGCTGATTGTAGATAAATTTTAAAAATGTGTTTGTCATAAAATAAATATCAGCACCGTAATTATAAAGATCACTCTTGTCGCCAATACTCTTATCTAACATTTTCCTCTGTTCAGAGTCCTTGACTGAAGAAAGGGCCTGTTGAGTGAGACATGCAATATCAATATCCGGAGAAATTTTAAGTTTTATTTCAGGCGTCTCTAGAGGAAAACCTGTCTGAATTTTGAGAGGATCACCTTCTTTCTGTTTGAGTTGAACTGCAAGATGGATTTTCTTGTTTTTGGCCCAAATAAAAAGTGAAACATTTTTTAATGTGGAAGTCTTTCCAGGAGCGCCATCAACCATTTTGTAAGAGAACTGCTTGATGTATTTATTAAAATCAGCTTTGCTGATCTCCTTCCCTTTTGGGATGAGATTTATTGAACATTTATACTCTGTGGACCATGCAGAGCTACCCCATATAAACAAAACGACAATCAGTCCTCTCATGTTAATACTCCGGAAGTCTTATTAGTGGGTTCAATGTCTGCTTTCTCAAAGTTTCAAGCATTGATACATTTCCATCTATTTCAAATTGACCATAGAGAATTCCTTCTTCCATCACCTGTTTTTCAAAACGTTTGTCATTGTAGTTTTTAATCAAACTTCCAATGATAGGTAGTGGAACCAAGTTCTGAGCAAGATTGATAATCTTATACAATTTTCGCCTCTTACGAACAAAATCCTGTTTATTTTCATCGAATACCAAGGAAGGTCTTGATGAAAAATAACTCTTCTTTCGATACAAGTTAACAATTTGTCGACTGCCTGAATCTCTATCAATCCACCAACCTTGAAATGAATTGATGTACTCGACTCTGCCTGTATAGCGATCTGCATTCTTTCTCATACGTTTACGTACTTTTTTACGTACCTTCCCGATTGCCGATTCATAGAAACCTGGAAAATCATCTTTCAAACTTAGAATGGACAAGAGGTCCCAAGCATTCAATCGGGCCTCCATAATGGAGCTTCTTGCTCTTCTGAATTCATCCATACTAAGACCAAATACATCTCTACGTTCAAAAGACAACCATCCTAAAAGGATGTGTTGATGATAGGCCTTGGCCTCCATTAGATTAGCAACATACTGATCTAGAATATAAGTTACTAAATTAAGAAAAATTCCTCCGTCAATGAGACTCTTTGCGAGCGTTTTTGTAGCTCTGAGAGCTCTGGTATAAAGCTCTTCTTTGGTGAAAAATAATTTTTCTTGAAGGTGAGCAACTGTTTGATATTTTTCTGTTCTAATTAAACCAAGTTGTCCTTCAAAGTGAGTAAGAATTTTTTCCATTCGATCATCATCAAAAAATCCATCAATTTGATGCTTGGAAACTCGTTTTTGATATTTTTTAAATTTCTTTTCTAGCTTTTCAAGGTCATCGGATTCGAACAAAGATAATGCAACTTCCTTATCTTCGAAGATATTTTCACTCGTCAAAATTTTGAGATTTTGACGGACTTGGGTTGCAAATGACAAAAGGTCATTCTTCTTTCCGAGACTCAAATCAAGAATCTTGATCGCTTTGCCTCCATCGCGAATAACACGAAAGCGTTCGGGACCACTTAAAGCGAAAGCATTTAGGCAATATAAAGATACCAGACCACAAAGTGCGGCTATTTTCATAAATCCTCCATGATTGGAGTATTTTCCCCTGCTAATTTCAGCCTGTCCAATTTCCTGAGTAAAAGAGACAAAGATTTTGGGCATTTAGCTCATAACTAGCTGAATTTATATTAAATATTTTTGGCAAAAAAGCCGATTTGGTTCATGTAAGTCGCAAAGCTAAAATGTGAGACCAAGCCTGGGAGAGGGATATGAAAAATAGACCATTATTGATTCTGGTCATGGGGATAATGCATCTACTAGAGCCTGTCTTCAAGATCTTCTATTTCAAAACAAAAACACATTTTGATTTGGGGATCATACTGTCTAATGTCACATTTGTAGAGGCCGCGAGTATCAAAGGCCTTATCGACTTTTGGTTAATTTTTCCATTAGCTGGATTAGCACTCCTATCTGTCAAACGATATGCATGGTATCTGTTTGTGGCCATCCAGGGTTATAGCATCATTACGCATCTCACCTATGAGAGATTTGCGTGGCCATATTTTGCAGAGGTACCTTTCTACTCATCCATAACTTTATTGGTATTGAATATTCTTTTAATCGTCTATGTCAGTCTTCCTGAAATCAGAATGCTATTTTTTGAAAAAAGCAACAGATGGTGGGAAACAAGAACCAGATATGCATTCACTCTGCCGATCAAACTTTGGTACACCAATCCTGAAAAACAAGAGCAGGCCTGTCTTTTAAACATCTCTGAAACTGGTGCTCTCGTCAGGTTTAACAGAGACATTGAACTCAAAGAATTTGTACATCTTGAAATTTCTTTTCAGGATATCTCAGTTCAAGTCAAAGCACTTGTAGTGAGAGACGACTTGAGAAATGGACAAAAGTCATACGGGGTTAAATTTGTTTATGATACGCCAGTGGCCATGAGCAAATTCAAAGTCAAAAAGCTCGTCAAGAAATTGAACCAACTGCAAAAACTAGGCTCAAATGTCAGGATAGCGGCTTAAAAGAATACATGTCGTAACGGACACTCTTTGATTCAAAAGAATGTGTCGGTTTCTTGTAGATTTCAGCTTTAGGGGGTCGTTTAATAACGACCCTTTTAAATTCTTGCTGCAAGGCCCATTCAAAAACATCAATTTCATCAGAATCTTTTCCGGCCAACTGAGTGAAAAACTGCATTTCTTTTTTTGAAAGACGCTTATTTCTAGTTTGTGGATACATTGGATCTAGATAAAGTACATCAGCAATGACTTCACTTTCACGCACATCACCAAAAGAAAGGTTGAACTTAAGCTTTTCATTATACTTTTTGAATTTTAAATAACTGAACCAATTGAGAAGATAGATTTCTGGAACTCGCTCAAAAGAGTGAATGTTTACGCCCCAAGAGAGCATCAAAAGTGAGTCAGAGG
>JBFEVX010000025.1:0-37333 GCA_041546685.1 Bacteriovoracaceae bacterium
ACTGTCCTCTGAGGCAAAAATCTTTCTCGAGCAAAACAAAGATAAAAAGATTGTTTTCACCAATGGCTGTTTCGATATTCTTCACTCTGGGCATGTCATGTATTTGAATGAAGCTAAAGCGCAAGGAGACCTTCTCTTTGTCGGACTAAATTCAGATGCTTCGGTTAAAAGACTTAAAGGTGATGAAAGACCGATCAATGCTGAAGTAGACAGAAAAATCGTACTTGAAAATTTGAAAGCCGTAGACTTTGTAGAAATCTTTGAAGAAGATACACCATTGGAATTGATTAAGGCCGTAAACCCAGCAATGCTGGTCAAAGGCGGTGATTGGACCCCTGATCAAATTGTTGGTTCCGACCATGTTTTATCAAATGGGGGTGAAGTTAGATCACTTTCATTCAAAGACGGTTACTCGACCACAAAAATAATTCAAAAAATAAATACCTGACCAAAATCCTGTGAACGAAATTGTTTCAAAAACTTAACTGATACTTGACTAAAAAGTTCAGATAAGTGCTGGAAAAAATTGCCTTTTTTTCTAAAAAAATACTCAAGTATAAAGCCCCATTCCCGAGAAGTTCACTGCAACAAGGATGGGGACTTGTTGTGAAATTGGAAAAGGAAAACAACACGGTTGTCGTTTTCATTAATAACACCACAAGGAGGTAATTTTATGTTTCGAGGAGATTAATCATGGGTTTAAGAGTAGGAACAAACGTACAATCACTACAGGCACAGAGGTCACTATCAAACTCTGTCCGTAAACAAGATTCAGCACTAGCTAAACTATCATCAGGTTCAAGAATTAACACGGCCGGAGATGATGCTGCAGGTTTGGCGATCAGTGAAAATTTGAAAGCAAACATTAGAGGATCACAACAAGCTGCAAGAAACGCAGGTGATGGTATCTCTATGGTTCAGACTGCTGAAGGCGGGATGAACGAAGTATCAAACATCCTTATCAGACTTAGAGAACTATCAGTTCAAGCTGCTTCGGATACAATTGGAGAGCAGGAAAGAAAGTTTACTGACCTGGAATTCCAACAATTAACAACAGAAATCGATCGTATTGCTAACTCAACTACGTTCAACGGTAAAGAACTTCTAACTGGACAGGGTGATAACCTAGAATTCCAAGTAGGTGTTCAAAACAATGCCGAGACTGACAGAGTAAGTTTTGATCCGAGTGCAAACTCAGCTACAGCTGATTCACTAGGACTAGGCGGACTTAACATTGCAAACAAAGGTGATGCGCAAGAGAACCTTGCTAAAATTGACCAAGCAATGAACAGTGTGAACGGATCTAGAGCATCACTTGGTGCCCTACAGAACAGACTGCAATCGACTATTAATAACTTGGAAGTTAGAGTGGAAAACCTCTCAGCCGCCAACTCTCGAATTAGAGATGCGGATGTTGCTGCCGAGTCCTCTGAACTGTCTAAAGCCAACATTCTAACAAATGCTGGTACTACAGTTCTCGCGCAAGCGAACGTTTCCAAGCAAGCTGCAATGAAACTGCTTTAATAGCATTTACCCATATTGATCTTCCAATCAATAGCAAACTTACCCACCCAAAGGGCCCTTTTAGCAGAGGGCCCTTTTTTATTTTTATCCTAAAAATTTAGCTTTAATTTAAAACTTGAGCAGTGGTTAGACTCAGCTTAAGAAGTTCTTAATCAATATGCGCCAAAATTGTTACGCACTTGCTTTATATAAATCTATATAAAGGAGGATTTAAAAACGGCATAGAGAATGAGTAGCAAGCTCGGGGCCAATTATTTTCACCTCTAAACCATTAAAAAAACTGGAAAAGAGTACTTTTTTTAATAAAAGTTGAGCAAAATACTTAAGTGAATAACCGAGCGCCCCGATAGGGTTTATAGCTGACATCAATGGTCAGGATTAAGTAACCCTAACAGGAGAATTAAAATGGGCTTAAGAATTGCGACTAACATTGCTTCAGAATCTGTACAGCAGAATTTGAAGAAAGTTTCTAACAGTGCTGATCAAAGTTTGTCTAAACTTTCATCTGGTAAGAGAATTGTTAAATCTGCAGATGATGCTGCCGGTTTGGCAATTGCCAAAAACTTGGAAGCGCAAACAAAAGGTTTGAGACAAGCTGCGAGAAACGCCAACAATGGTATCTCACTGGTTCAAACGGCTGAAGGTGGATTGAACGAATCAACTCAAATTATGACAAGACTGAGAGAGTTGACCATCCAGGCTTCTTCAGACACCGTAGGTGAAACAGAAAGAGGATTCCTCAACAAGGAATACCAACAACTACTCTCGGAAGCTGATCGTATTGCACAATCAACTACTTTCAACGGGACCTTTCTTATCAATGGTGAAGGTCAAGGTGAAATGGAGTTCCAGGTCGGTGCATACGGCGGAGATATGAACAGAATCTCTTTTGATTCTTCAGAAACGAATGCCTCTATCGACAACCTTGGTGTAAGTGGAACATCCATCGAAACTAAAGATGACGCTAGATCGGCCATTGAAAACATTGACGGTGCAATCGAAAAAGTGAACGGATACAGAGCAACACTCGGTTCAGTTCAATCAAGACTTCAGTCAACTGTTTCTAACTTGGAGATCCAAGCTGTGAACCAGGAAGCTGCCAGATCGACTATCGAAGATGTTGACGTAGCATACGAATCATCAAAACTTGCTGCCAACAATATTGTTAAGCAAGCAGGTATCTCTACCTTGTCTCAGGCCAATGGTATTCCAAACAGTGCCCTTAGACTACTAGGCTAAAAAACAACAAAAACTCAGGGGAGGACTTGAATTGGTCCTCCCCTCTATAAAAAACTTCAAATTAGTGAACAATAGCTTAATGCTTAAAATATATTTGGGGCCTGGATTCGCAATGTCCCTGCCTCATTAAGCCCATCCCCTCTGGGGAGTTTTTCTCAGAGGGGTTTCTTGGGGCTTTTTATGAAGAATGAGGAATTAGAAAAAGAATTAATTGAATCCAGCAAGCAGAGTGAGAAGGTAATCATCTGGAATTTCTCACTCGGATCTTTCCACTTCATCGAATACAATTTCAAAACAATCAGACGCGATAGAAACGACATGGTCTTCAAGCCAGCAACTGGCTTCTTTAATTTCGAAGGCCTGAAACAAATAATCACAGGATCTGGAAAACTTAATCTCTATCTTGTAGAGAGAAAGATATTTGTAAGAGCAGATTTTAAATCGCTCAATGAAGATAATGAAATCACCACATCTCTTCCAGACCTCTCTATGAAAGAGGAAAGAAGAGGTGAACAAAGATTACTTGTAAGTGATATAGATATAAATCTTATGAGAAATGGAAAAGTTGAAAAAGCCATTTTGGGAGACATCTCTACCGGGGGAGCCTCTTTATTTATTGTCGAGAGAAAATCAACAATTCCACAGGTCGAAGACCAGATTGATGACCTTCATCTTCTAGGTGATGGGGTCAAAAAACTTGGAAGTGCAAAGGTCGTCGCTGTAAAAAAGATCCCCCCATACCAGGAGGAATACTCATTTCCTGTCTGGAAGATCTCACTTAGCTTTGACAACAAGCTGAATCTGGCAAAATATCTCAAAGAACTGTAAGTTCTAGGTTTTTAGAGATAAAATTTCAGTATGAAAATCGTATCAATTTCCGATGTTCACATTAAGACAGCCGATGATGAAAGAGCAGGCTTACTAAACAAGTTTCTCACATCGGAGGATGTAAAAGATGCTGATGAAGTAATACTCCTTGGAGATATCTTTGATTTAATGGTTGGAAACAAGCCTCAGTATATTGAAAAATATCAGGAAATATTCACACAAATTGAAGAATTGTTGAAAAGTGGAAAAGTTATCAGCTACTTTGAAGGAAATCATGATTTTCATGTGAAGAATTTATTTAGAGATTGGTCAAAAAAAATCGGGCAAGACGATAAATTCCACTTTTATAAAAATGCAGTTATAAAAAAAATTGGGGAAACAAAGGTCTTGTATACCCACGGCGACGATATAGAAATTGATAATCCTTCTTATAAAATCTACAAGGCCTTGATCAACAACAAGTTTCTGGAACTATTAGGTGATTATGTGGTTCCCTATTCAACTATCGAATGGATAGGTCATCGTGCCAGTCATAATAGTAGAGAGCGAAATAAAGTCAGATATGAAAGAAGTGAAGAATCGACAATAATGATCAGAGATAAATTTCGGGAAGCTGCCAGAAGAGCTTCAAAAAAGTATGAAGTTGAGATGGTTATCTGTGGTCATAGCCATGTTTTGGATCATTTTGAAGAGAGTGGTCTAGTCTACCTAAATTCAGGCTATGCCCCCCTTGAAATGTCATACATTGTTGTTCAAGAGGGACAATTGCCAGAAATAAAAAAAATTATCTAAATTCAGCCATACTAGTGATGAAGTTTTCTCTGTCAGCTTTTGTGAAGAGTTCATTCACTTTGGTCGAAGTTCTGTTGTGTTCGTCGACATAGGACTTATCTACGATGATGAGATTCTTCGCAAAATTAGCAATCTGAGGAAGGTGAGTGATGGCAATGACCTGACCATTATCACTGACTTCGCTAAGTGCTTTTCCAACCAACTTTGCTGTTTTTCCACCGATTCCAGTATCGATCTCATCAAAAAGGAAGATACTGATGGAGTCTTTACTCGAAAGAATAGTTCTCATACTAAGTAGCATTCTTGAAAGCTCTCCACCGGAAGCAATGTCTTTAAATTCAAAATGCCCCTCTCCTTGATTGGTCTCTGCAAGAAACTTGAGGCTAGTGATACCAGTGAGTGAAAGTTCGCTGGTTTGAGAGAGCTCAAGCTTGACGCTGGCGCCTGACATATTTAAATT
This sequence comes from Bacteriovoracaceae bacterium, assembly GCA_041546685.1. Classification (GTDB taxonomy): domain Bacteria; phylum Bdellovibrionota; class Bacteriovoracia; order Bacteriovoracales; family Bacteriovoracaceae; genus M0603. Next base: position 4,844 of record JBFEVX010000025.1, read on the forward strand.
TTGAATTTTGTCTGTGATTTCCTTGGCGAGTCTTGATGAGCCCGCAAGTCTCCCCTTGTGAAGTAGTTCAGCTTTTTGCCAGAGTTTCTCTCTTGATGCAGATAGTTTGGCTTCAAGTTTATTGATCTTGTCATCAAGAAGATCCATATCATCAAACTCTTTTTGTAGTTCTGTCTGAGTCTCAATAACTGATTGAATAGAGCCACCAAATTTTCTTTTTAACTTTTGGAACTCATCAAGACGATCAACAATTTCTTGATAAACTTCTTCTTCAAAGTCATTACAATCTTTACTGAGCTCGAAGCTGAGCTCCTCTATTCTTTCAAGAGCACTCAGAAGAATGTCATCTGTCTTCTCTGAGTAACCAAGGAGATTTTTCTTTAAATGATTGAGTTTAGTAAGAATATCATTTTCTCCTTCAGAGAGGAGATAAAGTGAAGCTTGTAAAAGCTCTTGAGAGTCTTTAGTTTTCTTAAGATCTTCTTTTTGAGCAATTAATTGATCCTCTTCTTCAATAGAAGGCGAAACCTTATTGATTTCACTCAATTGAAATTGAATATAATCCTTTCTCGCTTGAGATTCAAAGAATTGCTTCTTGGCAGTTTCAAGATTTTCCATGTCGGCCTTATATGCTTGAAACTCATAATTATATTCATCAACGAGGATTAGTTGATCACAGTATTCATCAAGTAGTTTCAACTGATAATCCGAGCTCATCAACTTTTGGTTATCAAATTGTCCAACAAGATCAATAAACCTTTTACTGAACTTGTTAAGAACTGAGTTTGGACAGTTTTGGAAATTGAGATAGGACTTGCTTCCGTCCTTGGAAATGATCCTCTTGATGATGATCTCATTTCCATCAAATGGAAATCCAAGTGATTCAAAGTAATCAAGAATTTCTTTTGATTTAGTTTCAAAGACCGCTTCAACGACCGCGGTTTCACATCCTTTTCGGATAACTTTTTTGTCGGCGCGAGCTCCAAAAATTAATTGAAGAGAATCTAGGATAAGGGACTTTCCGGAACCAGTCTCCCCTACAATACAATTCAGTTCGGGCTTGAACTGAATTTTTTCATTGATGATTGTCGCAAAGTTCTGGATCTGGAGTTCTTTCAGAATGATTTTACTCATAATTCTCCCATACAAGTTTTAATAACTGCGTTTACCGTGTGTGAATTTTTCTTTTAGTGTGAGGAAATAGTTACGATCTGGATTTTCGATCAGCTTAACTTTGAGGCCAGATCTTTTGATTTGAACAGTTTCATTGGCCTCAACTGAGATGTTCCGTTGCCCATCAAGCGTAAGATTGACCGGAGAGTTTTTCTTATCAACTTTTATTTTTACAATGCTTTTGTCTGTAATTAATAAGGGTCTGTGAGTAAGACTATGAGGACAAATCGGAGTCAGAACCATGCCATTGACTCCGGGGTGAATTATGGGACCACCAGCTGCCAAGCTGTAAGCAGTGCTCCCAATTGGTGAAGAAACTATGATTCCATCTCCACTCAGATCATAAACATGTTCATCATCTACTTCTACACTGAGTGTGAACATGCGAGAAATGTCATTTTTGTTTAAAACGGCATCATTTATAAATGAACCTTTAAAAGTTCTTTTGCCAAACTTTAGAACCTCAACGGAGTAAATATACAAGTCTCTCGTTGTGTAATCACCTTTGAGAATTCTTGTCAGCTCATCGAACATATTCACTTTGTTGAATTCGGTAATGAATCCCAAATGACCCATGTTCACGCCAAAAACGGGAGGCATTGTCCTTGTTGCATTTCGACAGACACCAATAAGCGTTCCGTCACCACCAAGGGAGATAATAAGCTCGGAATTCTTACTTATTTTTGAAATATTGATGAATTCAATTCCCTTGGTCTTTCCCTTAAAAATCTTATTAATTCTATCCTGGTCCCGATCAAGAAATTGTACGGAACACTTTCTGCGCTTGAGCCAGTCAACAAGGTTTGGAAGTACATTGGAAAAGTCGCTAACGACTTTTGGTTTGAGAACAATTGTAATTTTCAAATGTCTACTCTTCTATGGTTAAGAACGTATCCAGTGCCTGGGCATTATCCTGGAAAGGTTTAGTTAAAATCTTACAGCCATATTCCTCGGCTCGTGCGTGTACTTGGGGTGAACCGTATGCTGTGATTATAATAAACTTGCTACTGATTTGACCAATCGAATAACGTTGCTTGCTCTCTTCGATGACATCAAAACCACTGATATCTTGAAGCATCAAGTCACAAATAATTCTGTCATAATTACAGGCCCTTATCCGTTCAATTGCTCCCTTGCCAGAACTTTCAACATCGACACTAGCTCCTCTTTTTTCCAGAAGCTTTTTCAAAGATTTTTGAAGGAGTTTTTCATCCTCAATGAGTAGGATTTTGATCATGAGTTACTTTCTCAAGGGGAATACTCAATGTAAAGCAAGCTCCACCCAGAGGGCTTTTAGAGTAGTTAAGTCTTCCGCCTAATTTAAGGCAAAGATTGTTACAGATCGAAAGGCCAAGTCCTGTTCCCTTGTCTTTGGTCGTATAAAAAGGATTGAAGACTTCTTCCTGTGAGCTGTCAGGGATCCCTGGACCGCTATCAGAAACTGAAATATTGAGATCTCTCTCTGTCTTTGAGATGTTGATGACAATTTGGTGACCTCTAAAATTTTCGGTTACTGTTTTGATCGCCTGTGATGAGTTAACGATCAAGTTGAACAATATTTGTGAAAGCCAAGTTGGATTTGTCTGAATTGTAAAATCTTCTGGAAGACCATCATGAATGATCTCCTTTTGAATTTGTCTACTCTCACTTTTTGTTAGGATTACAGTCTCCTTGACCAACCTGATGATCTCAACATTGTCTGTGAAGTTTTCATCTTGATAGAGGTAACTGAAGTTTTTAATAATCCCAAGGCACCGCTGGCCATTGGAGGCAATTTCACTCAGCGTCTCTTTCACTTCTTCATCTTCATGTTCCATCTCAAGTAATTCAGCTGTAAGTTTCAATCCAAAAAGTGGATTACTTAACTCGTGTTGAAGAGTGTTGAGTAGTTCCCCAAGAAGTGAAACTCGTTGATAATGGTAAATATCACTTATATTTTTTGTTGAGTCAGGAATACGAGAGACCAATAGATGATCCTTGATAAGTTTCCAGGTCTGAAAGCGATCAGGAGTATCAAGAAACTCATAGAACACCTCTTCATCAAAAAGGCGGTTCCTGAAAAGAATCTGATCCTTACTGGTTAATATGGCAACCGGATGAGGATAATTCATAAGAAGTACATTGATATTCTGACTTTTTTCACTCACCTCATTCCGCTGAAGAAGAAAATCAAAAACACTACCGATACGATTACAAAAGCTATCAAAAAGAGTGATTTCATCTTTGGTCGGCGGGAGAAAACCATTTTGGGAAACGATAAACACAATATCATGGTTCTTGATACTGAAAACATTCGCCATGAAAGTTCCAAGTATACCAATATCTTCTTTTAATAGTTTACTCTGGTTGAATTTTTTACTTTTACTTTTTTTAATCAAAGAAAAGGTTGAGTTAAAGCTTTCAACAGGAATGACTTTATGTTGATCACCCATGCCAGAAACATAGTAATAGGTATCACAAAACATCTTCCCTTTTTGATGAACAATCACCTGGCAAGATTCAAAACCTCTGAAGAGGTCCATTTCGATGATGGATCTTGGAAGCGAGTGAATACTGTCAAAGTGGCTGTAGAAATCATCAATCTCTCTAATCTCATCACCTGTTTTGATAACTTCATCAAGCCCCTTTGGGGAGAGATGCTTTTTGAAAATAGTTTTGACCAATCTTCTCTGCTGGTTGGTCAAATTGAGCTTGAGATCTTTGATTTTCCCCTCTGGCGACAGATTAATATCTCCTCGTCTAAGGTTGAATCGAAGGATGTTTTTCAAATTATTTCTATTAAAAGGTATCCCTGAACTGAAAAGATTTGGACTGCTTGAATTTGAATCAAAAAAAAGCCTCCCATTACTGATCTTGTAAGACTGGGAGGCCAATTCTGATTTTTCTGTAAGTTCTAACCCTTCGGCATTAATCGTCTCGAGGACCCAGTCCTCTAGTTGACCATCAAGATGGATTAATCTTGTGTTCTGAGCCTTTTCAGCTCTGGTACCGCCTTTATCTTCCATTGCGTTAGATTATCTATCAACTCATACTCCAGCAAGTCACAAAGCATGATGATATCTTCTTTTTCTTTAGCCGGAATCAAGGCCTTAAGTATTGAAAGAAGGTGAATTTCCAATTGAGCGATGGTCTCTGTCTTTGGACCTTTAGTAATTCCCGATTTTTTGAAGGTTCTTTGTACTCTCGTCATCAGCTGAATGAAGAGGTCAATGATCTCGATTGTCTCACCAAAAAGCTTGTTAGCTTCAGCGGTTTGATTTTGCTGATAGAGACCGGTAAGTTCCCGAATTTTTTCTGTCATGATGTCAATGTAGGCACCAGAACTGTCTAGAGCATCAAAAGCAAGGTCTACACTCTTTGTAAGAGTAAAATCGATGCTTTCGAAATCAGAAATTGGTGCATTCATAATGTTGTCTTGGTCTGGACTTATCTCCTGACCATTTACATGGATATTTGAAACAACCTCTTCTTCATTTGCGAGGTCTTCTAAAATAAAATCCATTACAGCATTGATCGATTTTTTCTGATCGATCTTTCTTTCAACGTTTCTTGAGTTAACTCTAACTAGTGTCATAAATCCTTCCTTGGATTAAGCATTGCTTGTTTTATCTTTAGTTCTGATACCTGATTTAATTTTATGTTCTGCGATGACCTTCTCGATGAGTTCATACATTACAGAGCACACATTTCCACACTCCTCATAAACTAGATATGAATTTTCTGTGAGCTCAACAATATTTTCACCCTGAAGGTTTCCTTTTCTCATTTTGTAAAAATCTACTACTGGAGCGAGGTTAGGATTTGTTTTGACCAGAAGGCTCTTCAAGTGATCGATCTCATCAATCTTTTTTGAGAAATTCTTGATTTTAACTATGTCCGGAGTCTCTGCAGAGATTTCTTGTAGTATGAACTTGCTGTACTTTTTCCCAAACTCACATAACTCAAAAAGATGCTGAAAACCTTGAATGGAATTCAATAGCACCTGATGGGACTGCGTAGAAAGTCTTGGATAGGGTAAGTTCTCATCTGTATTATCAAGCAAAAACGACCATGTAATACGATACATTTCTCTGAAGACATCTTTGGAATCCGGGGCATTATTGGTCATACTCTTGAGGCGATAGTTTCCATTATTATTGATTTCTGCTCGATAGATATCTACAGATGTCAGATGGAAGCTGGAAATATTCTTGCTAAGTGCCTCGAAGTCTACCTCTCCATCCTTTCTAATTTGCTCAACAACAGAACAAGCTACCTGATAAGAAATATCACTGTGGCATTGATAGAGTTCACATTTTTCACTCGGCTGACATGGAAAACATTTCGTCCTAGGAGCAAGAACATAAGCACCAGCTTGATAAGGAGTTGTTTCTGTCGGTCTTACGGTTCCAAGTGAAACGGTAATGGTCTGAACATTCTTAAAGCTCGCGAGATGTCCAACCATGCTGTCATGACCAATGAATAGATCAATATCATCGAGGAGATCGTACATCTCTTTGATTGATTTCTTTCCTACATGGTTGTTGATTCTTTTGTGGAAATCTCCCAATACTGGACTGGAGAGCAAGGTCGTGACATCAACAAGGTCTTCCTTCCCTCCAGCTATATCCACAACGAGTTCAGGATTATCCTTAAGTAGCTTATAAATGAGTTCGGCCCATTTTGAAACCTTCCACCTCTTTCTGGAAAGACTAGCGAATGGGTGAACAAGTATTCTCTTTCCTTGTCCGCGCTTGGCCAGCGGAATTTCAACATTTTTATCAATTCCAATTACGTTTGCATACAGATCAACCAAGCTGAAAGGATTCAGGTTGCTTCCAAGTACATTGCTGTAAATGAATTGTGACCAATAGTCTTTAACAACCATATTACTATAATTGTCATAGTGAACACCAAGTTTGTGGTCAGCCTTAATAAGTGAGCAAAGATAGCCAGCAGGCTTACTGAAGCTCAAATTGATGAGAGCTGAAATGTGATTGGTGTTGATTTGATCGAGAAACACTTGGAGGTTTTGCGTGGTTTTTTCCAAGTTGTTCTGCTCAGAGTTGGTCATGCCAGTGAAGTCGAGAGTGTAGACTTCATCGAAGACCTCATCCAGAAGGAATCTCAATGGATCAGCAAATTGCTTTCTGGCAACAAGAGTGACTCGGATATCATCTCTTCCTGCCTTTAGTTTTTTTGTGACTTGAGCAGTCTGTATTAGATCACCCAGTCTCGTTAACTGAACGAGACAAATGGTTTTCTGAGCTGGCTCAGCCTTTATTTCTTCATTCTTGATTTTTGCTTCCATGGCATTCCTCTTCCATGAGTGAGGCCAGTAATAATACTTTTAAATCCTCAGTGTTAGGCTCCTCATTCTTTTGGGCCTTTGTACGAATTTCCTGAATCTTCTTAAAGACTTCCTGTCTTAGTTCATTCATAGTGTGTATCCGTTTGTAACAGCTGTTTTTGTGTCTGTAGTTGTGGCCTTATCGGTCTCAACAGACTTGCAGACGTCATAGGCTCTTTGAATATGGCTTTTAAGTTCATAAAGCAGCTTTTCTGTTTGGTTGATTGAATCTCTTCTGTCTGCAGCCTGAATGTTTTCCACTTTTGCTCTGAAAAAAAGTACTGGTAAGGCCATCAAGTCATCGCCAGTACAATGGTTGAGTAGCTTATCCAAGGAAGAGATAAAGTCACCTGCCGCACCAGCATTATTCTTCATTTTTGCCAACATTCTTAGTGTAGAAAGTAGATCTTTGAGAATGGCAGCAGCTCTTTCTTTTTGAGAAGTGGACCAATTCTTTCTCGCCTCAACAGGGAAGTTTGAAATAGCGGTCTTAATTTCATCAAGATGGAACTTTCTAGTCGTTTGACCTATAAAGTATCGAGATGCAATACGATCAATTTCTTTATTCCAAGGAACATCTCCAGCAACGATATCATACCGAGTACCCATGGAATCTTCAGTTGCAAGATATAATGAGAGACCCTTATCAAGGCTTGGAATGTAACCATCGTTCATTATGAATTTAACGGCTTCGTAAACATCCTTGGCCTTAAGTCTGGTTTTAATGATGTTCGTTCTATAATGCGACACTCTGAAGTTTCTGTCTGAAATTCTATCAGTGATAACAGCACTTCCGCTTGTGAGTGGACCTTGTTTCAAAAATGGACTTGGTCCCAAGCTGATTTCGAGGACTTTGGTTCCTGCGAGGTCAGCGATATGTTTGATAACAGTGTCTGGTGTAACTAAAAGGTCAACATTATTTAGAACAGAACCTACGGCTGCGAGATCTGCTTCTACTGTTATCAAACTGTTTCCGAATTCCTTATTGATTCTGGCGGCAAGTTCTCTTTCTTCTTGAATTGGTGCAAAGAGAATTAATGGAACAATGCTTGTATCTTCCTTAAGGAAAGCAATGAGGTTTCTCATTGTAAGGTAAGGAAGCTCTTTGTTGACGTCAGATGTTTTGAGCTGAATGGCAATAACTCGAGAGTTTTCACCAGCGGTCTGTTTCAATTGTTGAATCTGTGTTCTGGCAAGTTCATTGTATCTCGGGCTGAGTTTAAGTTTTTGATCCGAATCAGTTCTCGTTACCCCAAGAATTGAATGGTAGCAGTCTTGGAAATGAAGGGGTGAGTTCTCTCTGTTTGTGATTACATCATTAAAGATCGTTGCGAACTCATTACTGAAGTTGATGGTCTTGTTTTTATTAACACTTGTTCCATATAAAGTGAGCCTCGGCTCTCTACTTTTGAGGTAGGAGCAGAAATATGTTCCGAAAACGTCATTGGACATATTGAAAAGCTCTGTCCAGTTGCCCCTTGTAATGTTTTGGGCGAGTTGATGAACTTCTTCCAATGCTTTGGCGTTGTTGAAGATTTTATTTTTCAAAAGACTCGAAATTCTTTTTCTTGAAATAGAATAGACTTCGTCGACTCCGTTGATGTTTTTTGCAGCTTGTTCAAACTCGCTGAATACAACCATTGCTATTTTGCAATGAGGATTCTGAGTCTTTACTGACTGAATTAAATGAGAAGTTGTATAAATATCACCAAATCGTTTGAAATTGACGATAACCAGACTGTTCATTACAGTCCTCCTTTTTGCTCAGTACCTGTATCGCTGGCAAGTGATGATAATGCGAGAACAAGATAATCTTCAGGGCTTGTAAAACTAGGTGAGAGGTTGATGTCGTGAACCATCTCTCCCCAGCTTGTTTTGCAACTATCCTTCAAGTACTGCTTGATTGATTCATTGGTTACCGAATTCAACATTGATGATGCATCTGTACCAGTTTCATATCGAAGGAAGTTGGTGAAAAAATTCTTGTGAAGATTGAAGCTTGCAGGATGTGCGATCATTCCAGGTGAGTCTAGTAGAAAGTTGATCAAACCTTCATTTGTGTAGAACTCTTGAATATTTTCTCCTGTAAGTATGGTTACATTTTCAGTAAATCTTACTGGCCGTTCTGTGATGAAGTCTTTTGCAACTTGCTTCACCGGCTCTATGACAAAAATTCTATATGGTTTTTTACTTTCTTGAAGAAGTGCTTCCATTCTCGCTATGTGATACCCGAATCCCAGACCTAGAACGAGAAACTTTCTTTTGTTTTCAAATTGATGTTGATTTGAATTGATGAAATTTTCAGCTTCTCTTTGTGGATCATAAATTGAGTGCAGGAGGACGTCGTTAACGACAGGAACCGGAAGGCCTGTCTTTGAAGTCCTGATCTCATAATTCATATAAGGTCCTTGTTAGATACAAGGAGGAGGTCGAAATGAATTGTAATTGAATTCGTTCCATTAAATCCTCTTCCTTAAGGTTCATGGGCTCAAAGGTGAGGCTACTCATTAGCCTCTTTATACCCATTATTTTCCAACGAGATGGCGATATTTGTCAAATGGCGCTTCTAGAGCGCCTTTGAAGTTGTAAAAAATACACGAGTCAAATGGTTGAATTTACTTCTTAACAGAGTTGAGATTGTAGCCTTTAATCTTTTCTTTGTTCTGAAAAGTGGAAGATATTTCCTGGGTTGTCTTCTGCTTTTCATCTTCAAGCGCTGAAAGGATTTCTTGATCGAGCTTGCCGATGCTTTGAAGCCAAAGTTCGATGTCATTCGACCAGGCCTTAACCAAGGTGACAAGATAATCGGCTTGCTCAGCTAGAGAGTAAGCTTTGATTTCTGCTTCAATAGTTGACTGTACTTTACCAATAATATTAACCAGTCTTTCTCTGTTTACAGATTCCTGATCAGCTTGATCAACATTACCTGCTTGAGCATGTTTCAGCATATTTTTCGAACATGTTGAACACATGTCCATGAGGTCAGTATGGCGGATGATGAGGTATTCAATTTTTTCAATCATGGGAACTCTTTTATTTCTGTTGTTCTGTTGCTTTTTGAGCAGCTTCTTTTCTTAAACTTTTAATAGCTTCGGTCCAGCCTTCATAAAGGGTGTTCAAGACCTTGAGCACGCCTTGGAGTGGCTCCTTGTCTATCTTGATGTTTGCCTGGGTCGAAGCAAACAACATGTAGTCATAAAGAGAACTGAGTTCTTTTGCGACATCTCCACCAACTTCGAGATCAAGACTGTTGTTCAGCTCAATTACGATGTCTTGAAGTTTGCCGATGAACTCACCCTTCTTGGCAATGTTGTTTTCATCGATGGCCTCAATGGCCTTCTTGCAATTCTTGATAGCCGCTTGATACAGCATGATCAGAATTTGCTCCTTGCTCGCCGTGTGTATCGACGTCTTCTTGTAAGCTCCCAATCCGTAACTCATATTAAGCCTCCATGCTTATTAACCTAACTGTGGGATTGCCGGAGCCGAGGCTCCAAGCGCTGCAAGACCGGCACCTTGGGTCTGGATTCTGGAAATTGTTCCTTCCAGCCTTGCAAATTTATCTTTCAGGTTTTTCTCTTTTGTTTCCAACATTCTTTCTTTCGTCTGAATTCTTCTATCAATCTGATCCATTCTGGATCTGATACTGCTTTTTCTAGATTTTAAAAGACCATCTGGTTCTCGAAGAGCCGTGTCAGTCAGATCTTTCAGGTAATCCATGAAGCCCATAGTTTTTCCGCCCTCAGGTTTGAAATAACCAGTCAGGGTCTGGGCAACCAGTTCATAGTTGTCAGCAAGATTCTTCTCAAATTTTTTCACATCAAGGTTAAGTGAACCGTCTCTTTGAAAGGTGAGACCGAGATCACCAATTCTCTTATATCCAAATTTGGTTTCAATATCCTTGAAGACAGTTGATCTAATTCTTGTTTCCAGAGTCTGGAGGATAAGATCACCACCAAGTGTACGAGATGTATCTGATTTTTCATCGAGAGTGTTTTGCTCTCTAATAAATCCAATAACAGCATTCAACTCTTCAATAAGAGTGGTGACCTTTTCTGTAATTTTTGCGACATCTTCGTCAATGGTAAGAGAGAATTCTTCACCTGGAGCAGCTTTTTTCAAATCAAGAGTAACTCCTGGAATGATGTTTTCTGCTTTATTGGAAGGAAGTTCGATCTCAAAACCATCAAGTTTGATAATTGCATCGTGAGCAGGTCTTTCCTGTTCAATATAAAAGTCATTGATACCGTCGACGAAATAGAAGTAAGGGTATTCAACCCTGGCGGCATCACCAGTCTCATCAAACGCCATGATTAGTTTCCAAGGAGTCTCACTTCCTGAACCGTCATTGATGACACGAGCACTGAGACCGTTTGAACTATCTGAGTTGATAAGCTTTGCAATTCCATTCAACGAGGCATTATCGCTGTCTACGTAAATATCCTTGGTGCTTCCATCTGGCATATCGAATTGAATAAAACCAACCCCGACATAACTTTCGTTTGGATCCTCGAAGCCCGAGGTAATAGCAGAGGACTTCTGGGCCAACTGAACAACTTCAAGTTGATAGTTTCCTGGCTGGGCAATATTTTTATCCAAACTTACACCAACAATATCTTCGCGCGTATTGAAGCTGAGTTCTCTAAGAGATCTCGCACTACCATTGGCATTAACATCTTTCCTGACGGCTTCAACCAGAGCAACTAGTTGGTCAACAAGTGCCATCTTCTCTGCATGCTTAGCTTTACGCGCATCCATCTTTTGCAATGGAATACGTTCAGCATTCATGATCTGCTGGACGATGTCTTTCGGTAGACCTGTGTTAATGGATCCGAAGGATATACCCAAACCGACTCCTCCTGAGGCGACGGATAAACTGTTAAACTCTCTTCCTGAGAGTCCGTGGGAAAGGCGTACTGACCCACTATTTCACTATTCAGAGTATCACAGAAAGGTTTTTTTCGCACAGTGGTAAAGGCTACGGCATTATTTTCAATCGTAAGTTCCGAGCAAAACAGTCGGTTTTAAAAATTTTCCAAGAGTTTGGTAATACATTAGAATTGATAAAAAAAAAGGCCGGTTGGGGACCGGCCTAAATTACGAGGAAATTGGGTTGGGAACTGTTAAATTCCTTACCAAACTGATCGGGCATAGATGGAAAAAGCTTTAGAAAAAAACTCAGGTATTCTCTATATAAAGTCTAAATTCTTTATATATCGGGTAGTTAGCTACTTTTCTTTTCTTTTATTACCGATCCTAATCCCCAAATCTGTCGAATTGCCGGCCTTGGCGCAAACAACGCTCATGGTTTTGTATATTCTCTTCATGGTCAGCCAGTGGTTCTTTCTTGGAAAAGAAATTGATCATAGATTTAAAATTTATTTCAGGGTTAACTCGTCAATGGATCGTGTGGTCTATCGATTGATCCTAGGTATGGTCTTCTTTTATCTCTATTTCAACCTACTCAGTTTTTTCAGTAGTAAGTGGATCTATAACCTCTTTTGGGTCACGTGGGTTGTTCTTGGAATTTTTTATTCGTGGCCTACTAGAGGAAAAATTATTCAGGAAACAGTCTCTTCCAACTTCACTGAGTTTCGTTATCTGGATTCATTCGAAAAAACTTTGGTTGGTCTAACTCTTGTTATGTTCATCGTTAGTATTCCAGAATTTCCAACCATTGAATCTCCCGATGCTTTGAAACTTTTCTTTGATCCGAAGGAAAGCTTCTCCGGTCAATTCTGGAACTTCATGACAGTTAATTATTACCCTTTTAGAAAGTATCCAGAACTCTTCAAAGTCGCTTGGTGTCTGCACTATTATGTAATTGGTGTTGGCGTTTTCATGCTGGTTTTTTATGCGTTCCTAAGATTTTTTGTTTCTAGAAGATTGAGTCTTTTGGGGCTTTTCGCCCTTCTATCAAGCTGGTCTTTTAGTAAGATCTTGGCGGCTCATTATGGGTATGCCATTTTAACAACCTATGGACTTCTTTGGATCTGGACAACATTGTGGGTGACCAAATCGTCGACTTATAGATCAGGTTTGTTTCTCGGGCTCGTAAACTATTTAGGTGTTGTTTATAACCAGTTCTATTTTCTTCTGGTTTTCCTTCAACTCGGTCTACTCTACTTCTTTTTCCTTGAGGATAAGACGTCTTGGTACAAGAAACAGATCATTAAATATTCCCTCTTTGGAATCTTTTGTTGCCTCTCACTCTTTTTGGTTAACACGTATAAATTTGATTCACTGGAAAGACTGGGACTTGATCTCTTTAGTGAGATTTTTAGGCTCGTTGATAGGAAGGCGATTTTCTCTCTCTCGTTCCTAGGACTGATTATCGTTGTTTTGAAAACGAGTGGGATCGGTAGGATTTCCAGAGAGATGCAGTTTCCTGTTGAGAGGCTCAAAATACTCTTCTCTTGCTTGGGATTGCTCTTCGTCTATGCTTTCATCTTCGATAAGCATTTGGTTGGCTCATTTGGGTTGCTATGGCTTCTGAGTTTTTTGGCCTTGATTCCACTTGAACTTCTTTTCCAAGGAATCAGTAGGTTGCGCTCAAAAAGGAACATGATCTATCTAATCTATATCCTGATTTGCTTGCTCGATTCTCACTTTGAGGGGCGAGTAAAAATATTTCTGAGAATGTTCAACTCCTGACTCCCTTTCTATGTTACAATTTTTGTATCGGACTTCTTTTGATGAGAAGTCCTTGTTCAGGGAGAACAAAGCTGTTTAGAACTGGATTAACGAGAAACCTCTATCGTGAATTCCTTTCTTCTTATCAGGTGAAAGGTCCAGTCATCCACTCCACGCCATTTGTCTATGTAGACTGCATTGAAGAAGGTTCAGTGAAACTTCTCTCAAGCTTGCTTGAGACATCGAATGATGTAGAAGAAATTCTTGCTGTAACTGTACTCAGTGGTGGTGACTTGGAAGTGTTGACGACCGAGTAATTTACTCGCCTGAAATGAACGATCCGGCGTTCTGTAGCCTCTTTTGGTAAGAGGTCACATTGGCACCACCAAAATCGAAATTACCGACTGAAATTCTAGGTTTTTCTGGTATAAAAAGCTCACACGGGCACCTGATGGGCTATTGGAAGTTTTTAAGTCAAATAATTGAACAATTGTGAATAACTTTGGACTCATTGTTGAAAAAATGGAAAAGCAAGTTGTATTTTTCAGACAAGTTGCAAAATGAGCTCCTCAAATAGCTGAAAACATGAGTCGTTTTAATAATTCGATAAGAGAAATAAAATTATTAGATATCGGTGGGCATTGTGGAAAACTCGGGGGAAATTGTGTGTAAAATGCTGGTGTCAAGAAATTATTAGGAGTTTATTCAGGTGTTTTTGGCGATGTCGCAATGTGGAAAACACCCGAGGTTAAATGTAAGAAATAAACTAAGTGTTGTTTAAAGGACGTGTGGAAGTGCTTGAGGATATAGATAGACTAAAAGAACAGATTGTAAGTGTTGTGGAAGCAACGTGTGGAACGCAGGGTGTTTCTTCACAGCACGTGACAACTAAAAAAGATAATTCGCTCGTCACAAAGTTGGATGTCGATCTTTCGATGCTTGTTAAAAATTTTTTTCTTGGAATAGAAGAATTCAAGGATTGGAATTTTTATTCTGAAGAAGATCACGGTGAATATGAATTCCCTGCAATTATTTTAGATCCGATTGATGGCACGAGAGAATTAGTTAAAGGTGTAGGAGAGTGTGCTGTCAGTCTTGCAATCATGCCTACACCAAAGCTCTCAGAGGGCTATGGATGGATCTTTAACCCATTTACTGGTTTTGAAATATCATCCAAGCAAAAACATTTCCCGGCCGCCAACAACTTGGAGCAACCATTAAATGGTTTGGTTTCAAGGTCAGAGTGGAGCAAAGGTTATTACGAAATCTTTTCAACTAAAGATATCAAACTGGTTCCAAGAGGAAGTATAGCTTTCAAGCTTGGATTGCTTGCCGCTGGCTCATGTGATTTCGTATATAGCATGAGGCCAAAAAATGTGTGGGATATCGCCGCAGGAAGTATCATCCTTCATCAGAGAGGTTATAAATTTTATTTGCTAGAAGGCGATGAAGTCACCTCTTTGGACTTTAAAAAGTATTCAGGACCAATGATGTGGGCAAAAAAAGAAGTCCATGAATGGGTTATTGAACACTTGAAGTGATGACTTGGGGCGCATTAATCGGCCTTGAATTAAACATGTTGCGCAAGCTGTGATAAGGTCAATCCCCTGATCGGAAAAATTTATGAGTTTCAAAGTTAAAGACCATTATTTTAAAAAGGCCAAGAAGGAGAACTTTCTCGCCAGAAGTATTTATAAACTCGAGGAAATCGACAATAAGTACAAGGTGATTGAGAAAGGAGATCGAGTTTTGGATCTTGGATATCATCCAGGTAGCTGGACTCAGTATGTATCCAGCGTGGTTGGAGAAGAAGGAAAAGTGGTGGGAGCAGATATAAAGCCCATCAATAAAAAACTTCTCGGTCCTAAAAATATTGTTCTGTTTGAAAAAGATGTTTTTGATGTCAATGGGCCAGAGGATTTCGAAGAAGATGAGCACTTCGATGTCGTCATCTCAGACATGGCTCCAAATACAACAGGTGTCAGATCTGTTGATCAAGATCGTTCATTGGCCTTGGTCGAGAAAATAATTGAAATTCTACCGAAAACTTTGAAGCCGAAAGGGAATTTGGTCTTTAAAATTTTTGACAGTAACGATGCTCAAGTTTTTATCAGAAGTTTGAACACATCATTTGAAAAAGTATCGAAGCTAAAACCAAAGTCAACGAGATCTATCAGTAAAGAATTCTTCGTGATTGGATTGGGGTATAAGGGGTAATGAAGTTTCTAACAGGTAAAGGAATACTTTTTTCAATATTTGTTGCCGCGTGTGTGGGCTTTGTCTCAGTCATCGTGGAAAAAATTGAAATGCATAAACTTGAAAAGCAAGCCCTGCTGATAGATGAGGTCAAGGCTTCAGTAAGTTCATCAATTTTCAATGAGGGGAGATATCCCTATAAGGTCAAGCTACGTGAATCTGAGTTCAATGTTGATTACACTCTTAATAACAAGCTTGTTGAATTCGTTGAGAAACTTCTCAAAAGACATAGAAGTGATTACAGCGCGATTGTTGTCTTGGACAACAACAATGGAGATATTCTAGCAGCCGTTGGTTACAACAAGAAAGAAGGGGACTTGGATCACAGTCTTCCTTATACAACCACTCACCCATCAGCTTCACTCTTCAAAATCGTTACATCGGCCAATCTTTTGCAAATGGACGGAGTAAGTCCTGATACTGTCTTCAGTGTGAGAGGTCGAGGAACGACTCTCTATAAGTATCAACTTAGAGATAAGGTTGATAAGTGGACGAGATGGATGTCACTCGAAAGGGCCTTCGCGTTTTCTAACAATGTTGTGTTCGGGAAAGCGGCCATTGAAAAACTTTCCGGCAGTAGCATTTATCAAACAGCAAATCTTATGGGTTTCAATCGTGAGTTGACTCAGGGGTTAAGGCTTGGAAAATCCACTTTTGTCATGCCAGAAGACCAATACAACCTCGCTGAAAAGGCATCGGGCTTCACTAAGCAAACATTGATAAGTCCAGTTCACGCAGCACTTCTTTCAAGTATTGTGGCCAACGATGGAGCCGTTGTTTATCCCAGACTGATCAAAAAGATTGCATCAACAGATGGAAGGACCAACTGGGACAATGACTTAAGAAAGAAAAAAATACTTGATACAGCAGTAGCCAAGGAGCTTCAGGACTTGATGGGAGCCGCGGTTAAAAGTGGTACAGCACGCGCACTATCCAGAGGTTTAAAGAGAAAGATTAGAAATAAAATCGAGATTGGCGGAAAGACTGGAACAATTACTGGTGGTCTCCCATTTGGTAAGCGTGATTGGCTGACAATTTATGCAATGCCCAGTAATGGCGCACTGGGTAAGGGAATATCTATCGCTGTAATGAATGTGAACGTAAAAAAGTGGTATGTTAAGTCCACTTTTCTGGCCAAAAAGATAATTAATTATTATTACCAAGAGATATTTCCAAATCTCGATAATGACCTCTCTGTGAACTCACCGAAGCAGGTAAAAATGACGGATAAAGGTGTCTGAAAAAAATGTCCGATAACCATCTTAATGATTCATCCATTACTGAAAATACGGACGGTGTAGAGTCTGTAGACTCGTCAACAGAGCCTAAGGTTCTCACTAAAAAGCAAAAGGCAATTAAAGAAGTCAAAAGTATAGTTTTGATTGTCAGTTTGGTTTTGGTTTTCAGATCGATCTTTTTTGAGCCCTTTAGAATTCCATCAGGTTCAATGATTCCAACTCTCATGATTGGAGACTTTATACTCGTTAACAAGATGAGCTATGGTTTCAAACTCCCCTTTTCTGATATTTCTTTGTTCGAGTTCAACTCAGATCCTGTTTATCTTTTTGGGAAATCGAATCCAGAAAGAGGAGATGTCGTTGTTTTCAAATTTCCGAAAGACCCAAGCATAAATTATATTAAGAGAGTTGTTGGATTGCCTGGTGATGAAATTGAAATCAGAAATAAGGTTGTCTTTGTAAATGGAAAGCCTCTTGAAATGAAAGAGATTCCAGGTAAAGAAATCATGGAAGACATGGATGACAAGTTTAAAGGCTACAATCTAAAGTTCTTCAATATTAAAACTGGTGCTCATGATCATATCATTCAGCAAGATGAAGATAACTATTACAAAACCGACTTCGAAAAAAGAAAGATTCCAGAGGGAATGTTTTTCGTGATGGGCGACAATAGGGACTTTTCCTATGATTCTCGATTCTGGGGATTTGTACCTCATAAGTACATTAAAGGGCGCGCATTGTTTGTGTGGTTCTCTTTAATCATTCCCTTGGGTGAGCATAACTTCAAGTTCAGACCATGGAGAATCGGTAAGGGAATCGACTAAACCAATTTAACTTTGGTTACACCGTCATTCCCTTCTTCTGGCGACCATTCATAATCATCTTTTCGACTTTTCAAGTGATCTCGTAGCCACTTTTTGAGTATTCCTTCACCGTGTCCGTGAATAACGTCAAGGAAAGGTATGTCTCCGCTCTCTAATTCAATGAGTGACTCAACTACGCGCTTTTGAAACTCATCAAGCCGCATACCCCTCGCATCAAGAACGATCTCACCTCTTACTGTTCGATCGATGGTCACTTTGACTGGCGCCTGCTCAGACTTTTGCTTTGAAGTGAAAAGAGTTTCGTATGGGGCCCAGATTTTCATCATGCCAGCAGACATTAACGCCTTCTTCTTTCCTGGATTAAGCTGGGAGACTTTGGCAGTCTTGTTCATGAGAGTACAATAGAGGTCAGCGCCAACAATAATGTGGGATTCGTCAGCTATATCCCCTTTCATGGATTGATCGACAACGGTCTTCTTGGAAGCATCATCTCTAAAGGTTTGATTAATATCGGAGATTTCTCGGTAAAGAGTTTTCTTACCCTTGATGTCTCCCCTTTTGATTGAATCATATAGACTTTCCGCCTTCTCAATTTGCTTTTTGAGTTTACGTTCAAAGTTTTCAAGGATGTTTTGCTTTTTGGTTTCTACTGAGGCTTCAAATGCTTTGTTTCTATTTTGGAGATCAATCATTTGTTTATTGATCTCTTTGCGTTCAATATCAAGTTGTTGATTTTTGTGAGCGATGTCTTCGAGTAGACTTTCTAGCTTGACCTCTCCCCCGTCGTTGTACTCTTCAACTAGGCCAAGAATGTTCGAGGTTATTTGTCTCCCCTTTCCAATAGTTTGAAAAATTGAGAGAGCGTAAGAGCTTCCAGGTTCGCCCATGAATAATGTATAGGTTGGTGAATGATCCTCTTTGTCGAAACCCATATGTGCAGAAATCAATTTCTTGTTTTCATAAATAAAGTTTTTAAGCTTTTTATGGTGAGTACTTACAACCAACTTGATTTCATCATTCTTAGACATGTAATCAATTAAAGCGGCAGCCAATACAGAGGCTTCCTCAGAAGAAGTGCTGTTGAATATTTCATCAATGACAATTAAGGATTTACCCTTTATGTTTTCTAATAGATCCAAATAAGTTTTTACCTCACTGGAAAAACTTGAAAGTCCCTCTGAAATATCTTGCAAGTCACTAGAGAGGAAAAATAATCCATCGAGGAGAGGAAGTTCTGCATGAACAGATGGAACATACATCCCTTGATGTAGAAACATGAACGCCAAAGTAATACTTTTTAAAACGACTGACTTACCACCAGTATTTGGACCTGAAATAAGTAGTCCTCTGTCTGAAGCATCAAGATGGAGATCATTTTTTACAGGATTTGAAATCAGAGGATTGAAAAACTTCTTTAATGTTACTGGAAAAGAATTTTCGATGACAGGTTTTGAAAAGCCTTCCTGTGACCCGTATCGAGCTTTAGCGAGATCAATATCAAAGTCAATATTCGCATGAACGAAAGAGCTGACAGTGTTGAAATTTTCAAAGATGAAATTAGAAATGTTCTGAAAAATAGTGTTGAGAAACTCTTCAATCTTGGCATTGATTTGAAGTCTTTGGTTCCCTAGGTCTTTGATTTGCACGGGTTCAATCAGAAGAGTATGTCCACTCGAGCTTCTAGCGATGATTTGCCCCATTTGGGCATTGTAGCTATCTGATTTAACTGCCAAAACGAAGTGATCATAAACAATATCGTATTCTGGATACTGAAGGGCCTTTTCGAAAAGTGAAGTTCTTGGAAGTTTCGTTAAACTTTCTCTAATTATACCTTCAATTTTAAGCAGTTCTTTATGAAGCCCTTTAAGGATAGGGTGACTGCCATAGTTTATCGTTCCATCTGAGTTAATTACAGATCTAAATTCTGTAATGAAATGTTTTCTAAGAAGATTCATTGTCTTTGGATTGAACATTTCATCAGATATCATAGAGAGGTCAGTGTAAGTTCTAAACATTGACAGGAACATCTCCAGGTGGAGAGTTATATAGTTCAGCGAATCGAGATCGCCGGTCCTGCCTTTTTGAAAAGTAAGAAATGACTCATAAGTTTCAAGACGTGGGTCGAAGTTTGTGGTGTTAGAGAAAAAATGATTTCTGAATTGATCTAATCTCTCGATCAAGATTTCCTGCCTGTCCAGAGATGCCTGAACCAGGTTGGGCGGAAGCGAGTGGGTTTCTTTTATGTCTGTCTTGGCCTTTTCAAAAAAGCAATATGTACAAACCTTTGATATAATGGAATACCAGTCAAAAGAATCGAATAAGGTGCTTTCTGCTTCATTGAGCAAAAGGTTGGTTTGCATGAGACAAAGTTACAGCGAAATTGAGGAAACGACAATTTCTTTGACATCGCTGGTCAATGAAAAGGGTAGTGCACAAATACAAAAAATTGGCACATCTCCACATCTTCTATGTTTTCAGTTGAGAGTTAAAGGGAAGACTGTTTGTTTATACATGGGAAGGGGAGCGGACTACATGGGTCTGTGGTTGGAAGATATGTATTTACCGGCAGAATTCAGAGTAAAAAAAGATAAGACAGTTGAATATCTTAAAAAAGAAATCAAAGGTCTCAGTATTGTTAAGTTGGAAGTAGACGAAGGATTACCAATTTGTCGATTTTATCTAAAGTCCAAAACAAAGGATAAGATTCTTCACTGGTTATATGGAGATGATGGGGGAGGATTCATTCTTCAAGATAAGGAAAAAGAGAAATCCTTTTCATCGTTTATGGGTAAAATTTCAAATGATGTATTAGATGAAGTTAGAGAGGAATACTGTGGGCAAAAAAAATGGAAGAGAGAAAAAGAGGGCAATGGCCTTGAGGAATATTTCTCATCATTAAAAAAAATGGTGTCAACTAAGGCGCTGGTTAAGAAAAAAGTTACGAAAGTAAAAAGGAAAATATCTCATATCGAAACTGACTTAGAGAGGCTAAAAGAAAGTCAAAAACACAAGGAGCAGTTGGTAAGAGATGAGATGTCTCTCGATGACGATTTCAATGTGAAGGGCTTAAAGGTCAAGTTTAAAAAAGAATCAGGACACTATCAACGCAGAGATATGGTTTTGACCAAACTTAAGGACTGGGCAAAGGCTAGTGATATTCAAGAAGGAAGATTGGATGAAAGTAGAAAAGTACTTGATGATCTTTCTACGGGGAAACTTGTTGGAGATGTATCAAATATCAAAGTAGTAAAAGTTAATTGGAGTAAAAACAAATCTTCAATGGGAGCGATAGAGGTCAAGGGTACTGTCAGTGGTGGGGGCTATGATCTTTATGAACTTGAAGATGGAACAAAAATTGGCATAGGAAAAAATGCTTCAGGCAATGATGAACTTAGAAAATCCTGGGGCAAAAAAGACGACTATTGGTTTCATATTGAAGGTGAAAAAGGGTCGCACTTGATATTGAAAGGCGATTTAAAGCCTGACTATTTTAATCTAATTGGCAGTATTCTAAGAGACTATTCGAATTACTCAGGTACTGAAATTCCCGTAATTTATTCGACTGTAGGGAAAATCAAGGGAATGAGCGGTAAGCGAGGTGCTGTGACAATCTCTAAACCACGATACTTTCAGTCAATTTATATGGATAACTGGCGGGAAATAATTGCTAACGGTGTTTTCTGACCCTTTCGGGCGCTAAAATATAGAAGAGATTGAGAGAGTATATCCTGAGGATTCAAGATGAAGAAAATGTTATTAGTATTATCCATTTTATGTGGCTTGAACTTTGCGCACGCTACAGCTACACCCCCTGAAATCGAGAACTTCGATATTCGGTATTATGACCCTTCAAATTATGGTTTGAGAGATCTCGTATTCGAAATCAGAATGACTAATCTTGTTGAGACGATGAAGCAACGTTTACAGATAAAAGATTTGGTAGATGTTTATTTCAAGATCTATTGGATGTACCCAGGGAAATACAAAGTTGATGTCGAAGGGTTACCGGCAGGCTTCAACGAAATTAAAAATGAATTGAAAACTATGGTGAAAAACAGACTGGATTTTGTAATTCCACAAAAGTTATCACCTAAAGTTAGAAGTTATGATTTGAAGTCTAAAAAATCCAAGAAAGGCACAACTATTGTTGGTACTGACAAAACCCATACGAGAGCGGTGAATGAGATTCGGTTGAGTTTTGATGGAGGCGGAAAGCTGACAGGTTTTAAGACAATGAGCCCTATGGGTGTTAATAGTTCTGAGATGAAAATGTCAGCGAAATCCTGGTCACATAATAAGTGGGTTGTAGACAGGTTAGTGGTTAAGGCCATTCAGGGGATCCAAATGACTGAAATCAGACATGATGTGAAATATGAAAACGTTGATGGCTTTGGCTTTCCTAATAAAGTTGAAGTAAAGACTACACGCAAACTTGTCAAACCTAAGTCAGTCAAAGATAAGAGTGATGAGCTGGAGTTGAAGACAGAAGTTCTGTTCAGTAAATATGAAGTGAATACAGGTAAGGCCCAAAGGTACATTACACAGGGTCTAAGGAAATAGTATAAGAAACCCATTAATCATCTTTGTTTTATTTTTTTTAGTGCTTTATTCCTGCACAAAGCAGGAAGCGCCATCAGTACATCCTGACATCCCACGATCAGCAGAAGAGTTGCAGCGTATCCAATCGTGTGGGAGTGTTAACTTCATTAAGAACTTTTTCACACATCAAAACGTAAGAGATTTATTTAAATGTTTGGGATGGAATAAATCTTTTACCGCAATGTTTAACTCCGTTGAGTCTGTTGATGAAGGTAATTGGAATCATCTATTTACACCAACAGGAAGAGAGTTTTTCGACAATAGAGTCAGGCGAGATAGAATTTTCAAATATGTAAAAACACTTGATGCTAAAAGTGGACTAGATGACCTTGGAAGGGTTGTTACGGCACTAAATGAGACGAATTTCTATGATTCACTTGATGTTCTTTTTAAATGTGCAGATATGCCAAGTTTGGAAGTATGTAAGAATAGAAAGCCACATCTAATGAAGAAAAATGAAATTAAAAATCTTTTTAAATTCATGCTGATTGATAGTGATCTCTACGGACATGCAGCGAACTCTTTGAGGAGTACTGTCGGAGCAATTGGAGATCAGTCGAATGAATTAAGAAATGAAATTAATAAATTCTATAAGACGACTGAGTTTACCAAGCTTAGGCTATCGTTAATGACACGGTTACTGAACACTGTGAACAGAGGAATTAGTAATGAAGAGAGGGCCTTCATGGCCAAGATCTTTTTTACTGTTACTAAAGAAGATGGAAAGCCATGGCTTCATCGCTGGTTTACAAATGACAAATTAAGCGACGAAAATTTCAATCGGTTGTTTTCTTATCCCGTATCGGTTAATCCTGATTTCATCAAAGACGCTCTAGCGTTAAAAAACGCTTTCAAACAAAATCTTGTATGTCGCTCAGAGAGAGGTGACAAGTATATAGAGATAGATGTTAAGAAACATCTAGAAACATTTCTCGACAGATTGAGTAGATCGAGCTTTGAAGAGTTTCAAAAGTTTGCTCTTCAAAACACGGCCACTTTGACGGCAGCGAGAAGTTTTTGTCCTATCTTGGAGAAATTCAAATCACGAATCACATATATAGATGGCGACAGAGATGTTAGCGAAGAGTACACGCTTCGCTTTATTGATGTTATCGCGAGCCTGGCAGATTTTCTTGGTGAAGAAACAAATTTTGATCTTGTCAGGATTATAGCAACTGCGAGTAGAGGAGAGTCACCTTCAAAAATATTGTATGTTTTGGACTTTTTGAGTGGAGAAACGTTTCAGGCCTTTAATGAGCTCAATAAAGTTATCCTTAAAGAGTCAGATGGCTTTTACCCACTTGTCTTGAAGATTATCAAAAATGTAAATGAGGACATCTACTCTCAAATTGGTGCAATCGTTCTTACTATAATGGATGAAGCAAATGAGGATAGATTCAAGGCCCTCGCATCTATTTGGAATTTTTGGACACAAGAAGAAAGAAACTTTCTATTCAGGTTTATTGATCGTCATCTCGATGATGAAACAAACTATGTCGCACTTTTTGAATTTTACGCAGATCTTCTGAGCGAGTTCCCTGGTATCGTAGACAGTATCACCAAAGAGCTGTCTGGCAGTGAAGAAGCGTTGGAGAAAACCTACGTCGCTTTAGAAGATATAATTTCAAAACTAAGGGGTGCAGAAGTTCTTGCGGACTTCAAGAAGTTTTTCTCTAGGGATCAAATTATTAGAACCATAGAAGTTATCTCTAGAGGAGTCTTGATTGATACGCCAGACTTGGCAGCCTTTAGAGTAGATTACGTTGATGATTATGTTGTTCAGGCCAGAACAGTTCCATTTGATTTTAGATGGCAGAATACAGGCGTTCCTGTTGAGAGCATTGTTCAATGTATTAAGGAAATGTCAGATCCTGAGGAAAACTTTTACAGCCTCATTAGAGACCTCCCCGTTCCATGTAGAAGATCGAAAAATCATGAGATAACAATCAGGATGTTTACTTGGCTGGATAAAATAGACAAGGAGTATCACTCTACAAATACGAGAGGGAACGAATCAAAAGGTCTTTTTGATGAACTCGGAATACTTTCTCCGGCCATGATGGGGACAGGTGTGACACTAATGAAGTTTATTCAGGATGAATTTGGTGGAGCTAAAGATGGTTTTGATTACCTTGTTGGAAAATCTAAAAAATATTTATTCGATTTGAAGATTGAAATTATAGGGAAGAAGGGATTTATCCATCAGATTGAAGATATGCTTCAACAGTGGAATAGATTCAACGCACTAACAGAGAACAGTGGAAGATTACATCGAAGCTTCATCATTAAGGAATTTGCCCTTGAGACTGAATGGAAGAATAAAAAGAAGTTAGTAAGCATGCTTACTGATGTAATGGATGATTATCAAGAGTGGATAGACTCTGGGAAGCCAGCAAAAGTATTGGAAATAAAAAAAGAAACTCAGCCTGCACAATATAAATGTGAAAATTATCAGAACCTGAAAATCGGAAACAATCCTTGCCCAGATCGGGAATATGTCTATAAGGGAATGAAAAACTTGTTGGAGCTTTTGACTCGTTATAATGGTGACAAGAGGCCAACAGGTATTGGTCAATTGGTTCGTTCCTCAATTGCCGGTCAAGGTTTACGTATTCCTTATGACAGGGATGAACAAACATTAAAGCGAATGACTCTGAAAGAGACGATGGAAATGATGTATCGACTCACAGACAAGTCAATTGAAATAAACACTCGTAAGTACCCTTATTATCCAGAAGGCGTCAGGCCAAACAAGGTTGAACCTGAAGATTATCTACAACCTATGACGACAATGGAGAGGATTGAGGTAACAATCAGGGATGTTCGCTTTGATATGAATTATCTAGGTGCTCATTATCAAAATGCTGTAGCTAGATCAATTGACTACAATAAGACAGTCAAAGGAAAAGGAAGTCTTTTTAGAAAATGTCTTGGTTTACGCTTTTGTGGGAAATTTTTCAGCAGAGATCAGTATCGTATGGCGGTTAATGCAATCGAAACTTACGATGGTCTCTTGGATGCGAATCTACATTTTGGTTACGCAGATTATATGAAAGGTCTATTAAGTATTGTAGTAGGAAGTTCCTCAAAAATAGCTTCGAAAGATGCAACTGTTAGAATGCGTGTTGGAACTAAAGAAGTCGTTGTTCCATACATTCAAACTAAAAAACAATTGAAGGAACATAATGGTGGTATATTAACCGAATTGGCCATGTTGTCAGCCTTCTCTAATGGTGGGCGAATACTTAGAGACAGAGTCGGACGAACTCAAGAGGATTTCGACATATTTTTAAATAGTAAGGGATTGAATCTCCTTAATGAAAAAATTCTTGAAGGTTTTGAAAAAGAAGGCGGTGAGAAAGCGGCCATCGAACTAATCAAGAAAGTATTGGAAGTAAAAACCCCAGAGGGCAGGCATATTCATCAAGATGTAGTCGATTTTCTGGCGGAACTCAGTTATCCGGATTTGAAATTTGTAGAACGAACCATCTCTGACATGTTAGTTGTGTTTTCTTATGTAGGGATTCCACCTTGGGTTCCAAAAGATAAGAGTGAGAATCCTGAATTTAAAAGATATAACGATAGTAATTATTACGATCTCTTTAAAAATATTTCGAGAATGATCGACCTTTATCCATCTATTAAATCCAAATTTCCGGTACGAAAAGACGGGTCTGAAATTAAGATGATTGATGTTTTTAAGGGGATTGCATCTCCACTTCGTTTTTTTAGAGAGAAGTTAGAGAGGGAAGACTCCAAATATTATATCGTCTTGAACGAATTCTTCCTGGGAATGAGTAAATTGTTGTTTGATCCAGAGCCAACAAAGAACCAGATCGGAATAGATTTAATGCTGACATTTTTTAGTAACCCCGAGGAAATCGGTGAACTATTGTCAAATGTCAGAGGTTTATATGCACTGCTTGATGTTATGCATGAGGGTAACCAAAAAGGCTCGTTCAGTGAAATGGCCGGAAATATCAGAAAGCTAAACAAGACAGATAAGCTGAACTTTGAAGGCTTGAGAGAGTACATTAATCATACAACCCGGGAAGAAAACTGCTTTCAGGGTGATGGAATAAGCCGTGTGTGCAGTAATAATGCTCATTATGATGAGTTTGCAAAGTTGAATAGCTATGTTCTTATAAGAGATATGGAAGGTAAGACAAATTTATTTAAAGCTGCAGACACACTACTGATTGAAGAAGCGGAAAACCTTTCAAAATTGGTCAAGGATTTTTCACCATACCTTATTCTTCCATAACATCTGACCTGTTTAGTACGTCTTCTACCTGTTGCCCATAATTTTCAAGTCTTTATAATAGTAAGTTGAACTATTCAATGTGGAAGTACCCTTTGAGAACGTTGAACTTGGACCCACGAAAATTAAAAAAGCCGTTGCTTGCGTATGATTCACTCAGTGAGAGGGAGATAGGTAAACTATCAACTGCATTTCAGCCAGGTGAATGGATACTTGCTGATGATGGCAAATCTCAAAATGTACTTTTGGGTTTCATAAATCCATTTGCAACAAGAGGCGATATTTTTCGTACCATGGGAACTGCAGTTAAAAGTGTCATCAACAAAGAAGAGAAGGATTTAGCCGAAGCTCTAATTATGGAGAGAATAAAAGCTGCAATTGAAACCAGGAACGAGTTCGGTTATCTCAAAGAAAGTTGTCGAATCGTTTTTGGGGCGTCAGATTTATTGCCAGGATTGGTTGTTGATAAAGTGGAAAAATATCTGCTGGTTCAAATAAATACAATGGGAATGTTTAGATATGTGGAATGTATTGAATCCACCTTGAAAGAGTCGTTCCCTGAATTGAAGATCTGTCACTTGCAGAATAAAAATATTGGCCACGGAGAAGATATACCAGATAGATCTTCTGAAATAGAAGAAGAGTGGATCAATGCTGTTGAATCAGAGCTGAAGTATTCGATTTCAAAAAATAGACTTCAAAAGACAGGGTTTTATTTTGATCATAGGGACAATAGAAACAGATTAAGTTCACTGATTGAGTCTCAACATAAAAAATATAAAAGTTCAGTAGACTTGTTCAGTTATCTTGGAGCTTGGGGAATGAGTCTGTTGAAGGTTGGTGTGGAGAAATGCACATTTGTTGATCAAGCTGAGCTGGGACAGGAGTTTGAGAGAAATCTTGCTGGCAATGATTTCAAGGGGCGTGGTGAGTTCATAAGAAGTGATGTTTTCGGATTTCTTGATAACTGTAAAAAAGAGGAACGAAAGTTTGATATTGTTGTAAGTGATCCTCCTGCCTTCGTGAAGAATCAGAAAGACAAGAAGAAAGCTATAGTAGGCTACGAAAAGCTACATACAAAGGCTCTCTCATGTGTTTCAAACGGGGGCCTTTTCGTAGCAGCTAGTTGTACGCAACCTGTTTCAGTTGAAGAGTTTGATCAAACTGTTGTCAGGTCTGCTTCGAAACTGAATATAAAACTGGAAATGATTGATATAGGGATTCAGTCAAAGGACCATCCAACAGAATCATTGTCGGCAAAATCTAATTACATAAAATATATAACTTATAAAATTACATACAAATCGGAGATCAAATGAGTGAAGAATTACGAGACAAGGTAACTGGTGCTCTGAATAAGGCTAAGGAAGTTATTTTTGGTCAGGATGAACTCCTGGATGCAATTATGGCAGCGCTAATTTGTGAGGGACACGTGTTGATTGAAGGTATGCCAGGTTTAGGTAAAACCATGTCGGTCAACACTATCAGTAAATTATGTGATCTCTCATTCAAAAGGATTCAGTTTACACCCGATCTTCTTCCATCAGATTTGATCGGGACTATGATTTATTCACAGCAGACAGAAGAATTTACAACTAAATTCGGACCAATTTTTACTCAGCTATTGCTCGCTGATGAAATTAATAGATCGCCTGCAAAAGTACAATCAGCACTACTTGAAGCAATGGCCGAAAAGCAAGTGACCATTGGCGATGAGACACACAAACTTTCGAGTCCATTTGTTGTTCTGGCCACTCAAAACCCAATTGATCAGGAAGGAACATACCCATTGCCGGAAGCGCAAATGGACCGTTTCATGATGAAAGTTTTCGTGGATTATCCAGATTTTGCCGCAGAAAAATCAATTCTTGGACTTTCGCGAAACCCGCTAATGGATTTAGAAGCAGAGTTATCTACAGATGACTTGATTCAAATTCAAGAAGTGGTTGATTCAATTTATGTAGATGAAAAGATTAAGGATTTGATTGTAAATATTGTTCAAGCAACCAGACCTGAGAATCCAAACTTCCCAGCCAAGTATAAGGGGGCGATTCTTGCTGGAGCTTCTCCAAGAGCATGTATCTGGCTTTATAAGATTTCAAGATTCATGGCGTTTATGGATGGTAAGGATTTTGTATCACCTGAGCATATATTAAGAATTGTACCAAGTGTACTTGGGCATAGAATGATTCTAACTTATGAAGCAACAGTAGATAACTTGAACAGTAGAAGTATCGCGCTGGAAATTGCGAAGACGTTTGTTTAATGGATTTAAGTGAAGTAAGAAAAGTTGTCAGTCAAATCAAAGCGACACTTTTCAAAAACTCGAATAATTACTCTATTGGTATGCTGAAGTCTCACTTTAGAGGGACAGGTCTACAGTTCAAAGAGCACCAAGTTTATAATGTTGGTGACGAAGTAAGGTTTATTGACTGGAAATTGTTGGCAAAGACATCTGAGCCTTATGTTAAGACATTTGAAGAGGAAAGAAACGTGGAGATCACTGTCATTATCGACGGTGGTCCAACTATGTACAATGGTGTAGATGGAACGAGTAAGTTACAAGCGGCCATAGAATTGACTTGCTTACTATATATTCTTGCAAGAGAAACTTCTGACCATGTACACGTAATCTTTCTCGGCGATAAGGTCATTAACATACCTAAGAAATCTGGTGAAGAGGGAATCGCACAATTTGTATCGATGCTTGAACGACATGGGATTCTTGATAGCGATGGGAAGATTGTAATCAGAGAAGATTTTGATGAACTTATTGATGAAAAAAAGAAGTTGAGCGAAATTTTGCGTCACATGGGACGCAAGCGCGAGTTAGTAATTTTATCAGACTTTAATGATTTCCTTGAAAAGGCTGCAATGAATAGAATCCTTTATCAAAAGAAGATTCACCTATTCAAATTGACATCCCCTCTGGATGAAGCTGAGAGTCTGCCCTTTCTACTTTACTCAAAAAACAACCCTACAGACCCAAAAGGGAGTCATAGGCTCTTTGACCTGAAAAAGGAAAAAGATTACGAAAATAACTTGAAACGTATTAAAAAGCTAAATGTTGAAGATCGTTACTTGGAAGAGTTTATTAAGGAGATGCTGTGAAAATAGTGACTCCTTTGATTTTAATGCTCGGGTTAGTTACATCACTATTTGCTGTCGACCTATCTACTGTGAATACTGAATTGCAATTTGATAAATCTGCCCAATATAAAGAAGGCGACATTATTCCTGCCCGTTTGCAAATATGGCCCGTAGACGACCAGGAAAAGAAATTCAACATTAAGGTCGGAACCTATATCGATGATGCTTTTTATGTAGCAGATATTGTTTCACAAAAAAGATCAGAGAATAATGCTGACGTTGTACAGATTGAGCTTCTACTTGTTCTTGTACAAGTTCCAAAAAATGAAAAACTCACAATTGATTTAGGTGAAGGAAAGATAAATGTCGCGCATGGTATTAAGGCCACTGGAACTGAAGTCAAGCAACCTGCGCTCGTTATGTTCAATCAGGAAAGTGAGGGGTTTGGACTGGGGGGAGCTGTCTGGTCAATGATAGTTCTAGGTTTGATTGTCTTGGGATTGGCTCTCTTCAAACTTGTATTGATGTATATGGTTAAAACAAAGCAAGAAAGAGAAAAAGAAAAATTCAAAAAGTATTGGGCAGAAAAATTCAACAATGTTGAAGGGAGATCAGACTTTGAAGTGGTCTATGGTCGGAAGAAAGAATGGCTGAGATTGGTGAAGTTGCAAACTCCTCCATTGGTCGAGTTCTTTAGAGTTATGGAGGATGTTCAATACAAAAAAGAATGGTCTGAAGATGATAGAGAGATTGTGAAAGAAACTTTTGACAATATAAGAGGGATTTTCAATTGAGTTACGGTAATTTACCTGGAATTTTCATTGGAATTATAGGAGCTCTTGTTTGGAGTATCGCCTATTTCAAAATAGGGAAGAAGGCACAGGTATATTTACCAAGAAATTTAAGTAAGGGAAGGAGATCATTTCTTCGCAGTGCCATTTTCATTGTTGGATTGGTATCTTGGGGCTTTTTAAGCTTCAGCCTTGGGCAGCCGCGCAAACCATTAGGGCTCACAGAAAATAATATTGAAGTAAACGATATCTTTTTTGTAGTCGACGTATCTAAATCAATGTTGGCAGAAGACTTCAAGCCGAACAGACTGGAAGCTGCCAAATCGAAAATAGCAGAATTTGTAAAACTAAGACCAAGAGATCGAATTGGTATCATTATGTTTTCTGAAAAGGCCTTTACCTTATTGCCTTTATCAACAGATCTTAAGCTTATTGAACAAATTATCAGCGAAATCAATGTCGGCTTTTTGGGAAGTGGAACTAACATTGGTGACGCAATTGCACTCGCTGTTGCCAGAGGGGCACAATCTTTAGCTGAAAATAAAGTGATAATTCTACTCACAGATGGAGTCAGTAATGTCGGATCAATGACTCCTATTCAAGCAGCACAAGAGGCCAAAGAGCAAAAAATCAAAGTATACACAATCGGAATGGGTGGTCGAGATGATGCTAGAATTCCAGTTGGTAGAACGTTGTTTGGCAGAAAGCAATATCAAACAATTCCAGGTGGAAGTATTGATACAAAAACGTTGCAGGAGATTGCTTCAATTACAGGGGCTAAATATTATCTAGCTCAGAATGATCAAGCCTTGAAAGATGTTCTCTTGGAGATTGAAAAGTTAGAAAGAACAGAAATCGAAAGCTCTGGCCGTGTAATATATAAAGAATTGTACTTACAGTATCTGATCATTGGAGTACTTGGACTACTGCTTGCAGAGATTACTAGAAGATTTATTATCAAGGAGGCAATGTGAGCTTCCAAAAACTTAGCCTTCTTCCATACATCATTATAGGTTCAGCTTTAATCATATGGTTATTCAGAAAATATGAACGAGAATATTTCACATGGGTTAAGAAGTACTTCTTTTTTGATCGCTCGCTTTCTAGTCGTTTCTCAGGAATATTAAATATCATTGGAATAATTTTGCTCTTGGTGTCATTACTCGATCTCAGGGGGCCTGAACAACAACACAAGTCACAAATTCCAGATCAAAAAACCATTATAATTATTGATTCAAGTGCGAGTATGTTGGCTGAAGATATACGGCCGAATAGATTTCAAAAATCAATACTGCTTGCGAGACACTTCATTAAAAAAGCAGTCGGCCACCAAGTTGCAGTGGTTCTTTTTTCTGATACTCAAAAAAGGCTGGTTCCTTTTACTGATGATATTGATCTCCTCGATAGTCGTGTGGCAGGTTTGGCCAAAAATGAACTACTAAAAGGTGGTTCAAATATTTCACAGGCGATCATGGAATCATTTCAATATTTCAAAATGGATGGTGCCAAAAAGAGTGAACTGGGTGGAAATGTATTGGTATTCACTGATTCTGAAGAACATGAGAATACGATTGATCTGGAAGTACCAGATGGAATTAATTTAGCCGTTGTGGGTGTTGGAACGTCAAGAGGAGCACCAATACCCATTAGGAGTGCTAAGGGTGTTTTCTATGGATACAAGAAATTTGAAGGCGAAAATGTTGTTACTAAATTAGATGAGCAATTTATCAAAAAAATTGGAAAGAATGCTGAAAATTTCAAGTATTGGATTGCAACATCGTTTTCGATTCCGACAGAAGAAATTCTAGGCTTTTTTAGAGGAATTCATAAGAGTAAAATGAATGAAGGTCTTGTTCGTACAAGACCAGTATACTCGCAGTATATTTTATATCCGGCCATTCTTTGTCTGATTATGGCGAATATTCTTGGAAACCTGAAAACATTCACAACAGTAGCACTTCTACTGTTAATTCCTTTAGGTGCCAAGGGGCAAGATGAAGAAAAGGAAGAGAAAAAACCGCTGAGTCCTGAGACCGTTGAGTACATGTTGAAGTTCAAGGATGGAGGTATGAGTACAGTAAATAGGCTGAAGCTTGGTGAACTTCTGGCCAAAGATGAACGAGCAGAAAAATCACTTGAAATATATGAAGAGATCTTAAAGCCAAATATCTATAACCGTTATGTAGTTCCTTCAATCAACTTTGGAACAGTAAAGTTGATGGCGGCTAAAGTTAATGAGGGAATAAAGACATATAAAGAAGTTATGGACTTGGTTCAAATTCCTGAAGAATACAAA
>JBFEVX010000197.1:0-2950 GCA_041546685.1 Bacteriovoracaceae bacterium
GAAGTAGAAGAACAATTTGCTCTCCAAGTCCCAGATGGATTCCCGATAGACTTGCCATAAACATAATCAAAATGGCGTGATAAAAAGCGGCCCCATCCATATTGAGAGTGGCCCCAATCGGAACGGAAACACCGTAGACCTTTTCATCTACTTTGGCATTTTCTTCCAGTACTCGCATCGTAACTGGCATAGTAGCCGAGGATGATTGTGAAAAGAAAGCGACCATTAAGGCCTCTCTTACTTGGAGAAAGAATCTCAGAGGTGATGATTTTGTCAGAAACCAAAGAGCAAATGGGAGAACGATAAAAGCATGAATCGACATCCCCAAGCCTGTTGCCATAAAAAAAGTTCCCATCTCTGAATACTTGTCAAAATCCAGTTTGTTGAAGAGTACTGCCACCAAAGAGAAAACCCCCAAGGGAGTAAACTTGATGATGAACTCTGTAAGTTTTTGGATGGCATCTGTTAAGATATCTACTATTTCCACCAGCCTTTCACTATTCTTGGAAGATCTTCCTACAAACACCGCAAATGTTATGGTGAAAACAATGAGTGGAACCAAATCACCTTCGACAAGAGACTTGAATAGATTTTTTGAGAAGAATGAAAGGATGATATCCTTCGGCGCCAATGCTGCAAGTCCTGAAACCTTTTCAGGATTGAAATTTCCTCCCAAAGAAAAAAGATTCGCCATCAACAATCCATTGAAACTCGCAAGGACAGATGTCCCTAAGTAGTAGACAAATATTCCTATTCCTAGTTGCTTAAAAAGTTCTTTCTGCTTTGTAAGGTTCAACAGAGAATGGAACAGAGTTAGAAGAACCAAAGGAATCATGACCATTTTCAAAAGAGTAATGAATAAATCCCCAAGTACTGAGTGATAAGTAGAGGCCCCTGGAAAAAAGTAACCGGTCAAGAGTCCCAGAATAATGGCAATCAAAGTCTGATTTTCGAGTTTCGCTAAAAATTTCATTATAAGCACCTTTGTGATGCTTATATTCTAACTCACTGAGATGAAATTGAAATCAAAGAAGCTGGAGAAATGTCTGGGTGAAGTACTCTTCGGATCCACCTGGACATGGTTTTTTGAAAACTCTTTGCTTAAGTATACCTCGAAGATCTTCATTCGAGTCAGTTCTGATGGTATGAACAACACCTTCTTCTACTTCATAAGTTGCTTGTCCAAGAGCATCTGTCCATGTTTTCTTGATAATGTATTTGTCATAACTGCCGTCATAAACAACACTCAATTCAAGAGTTTTATCTGCCAAGGTAATCACCGATTTGGGGTCAGCAGAGTTGGCACTGAAACAGAAGTGAGAAATATCTCCTTCAAGGTCAGTGACAATTTCCTGTAGATATCGAGATCTGGCCGATGTCGCTTCCAGATACGGAGGTTGCCCACCATGAATTCTGACATCAGCATCAAAATTCCCAAGATCGTATTCTTGCGTGTCTCCACAGTCTCTCTTTCTAACATTCAACTGTGCCCTCTTTTCTCGGTCAGCAATCTCAAATAGAAAATGTCTCTTGAGCTTCAAAGCTTCACAAATACGTTTAACGTCAGTAAGCCCTTGTCCTTTCAGTTCAACGACTCCACTGTTATCAGCTGGCTTGGGTTTATTGCCTTGTATCTGACATGATACTAGAAGCAACAAAAAAGAGATGAATGTGATTTTTCCACTGATGGATAATTTCATGTCTAATTTATCGGAATAACTTTAGAAAAGGATTAGAAACCGAGCATTTTACTTCAGAAACCCTATACACTGAAGCTTAACATTTCGATAGTTTACACCCCAGACTTTGACTCTTTGATTTAAATGAAGAGTCAAATTCTCTGAAGAGAAAGCAACGATGTTCTTGTATTCGTTCTTGGAGGTCAATGAGAAACCACCAGAGTTCTTTTTACTCTTCGATGAGATATAAATACTCTTCTCAACGGCCTGATTGTCTGATTCGCTCTTTTTGCGCTCCATGACCTTGCCTGCAATAGTATGGATATGTCCTTCCTGTTCAACCAGTTTTTGTTCCATCAAGCATAGGTCGGCACTTATGATAGTTTTCTTTGCCCCATCAATGTTGGTATCAATCACTTCCATACATCTCGCAATGATATCCATCATCGGATTGGTAATATATTGCTCACACTCTTTCATCAGAATTGGGCGATCATCATCACAATCTTCGCCTTCATCACAATCATCATCGTCGTCATCGTCGTCATCACCATCGGTGACTATCGGTCGAATCCCTGGAAGCCCATCAAGATCCTTGATTTCAGGTATTTTGATTGGAAATTCCTCTGTTTTATTTAGTGACCAGTCATGGGGTAAATATTCAATCTCTTCATGAATGCGCTGACCTTCGGGCAAGTGCTTTTTCAAAAAGCCTCTGATTCCACCATTGGGGTCTAGAATAAAAATCTTTTTATACCAATTAAAAAGTTGGTTGATGAGTGACACATCTGAATCAACTTCAATTCTAAAATTTCTGGCAAGTAACAAATTGGAATCAACTAGTTTATCCAACTGAGTTTCGATCACTTCCGGCTTGAAGGCCTCAGGGGAAAGAAAAGGGCATCCCTTAGCTACACAATGCAAAGCAAATGGAATTCTTCCATCGGCATCATTTGTCAGTTTGGAGATTTTCTTTTGAGCAATGTCATTGAGACTCAGTCTTTCACCTTCCAACATGAAAAGTTGTTCACTGAAAACATCCACGCCTTCATTCATTTTCCCAAGATCTAGGATTGAATTAATTCTTTTTCCATTCCACAAGTAATTCTTGTTGATGATCCTGATAGCATAGAAGTTGTAGGCATTGAGATAGAAGGCCAATCTGAAGGCTACATTTCTTTCATTCAAGATAGCCGGATCATTCAATTTGGTCTCAATGGCACTCACTAGTTTCAAAAATTCAAGATCCCTCTGAAGTCTAAGAAGATACA
>JBFEVX010000062.1:0-22205 GCA_041546685.1 Bacteriovoracaceae bacterium
GCTGCAAAATCCATATTATCATCTTCAATTTCTGACACTTTCTGTTCATCGATGTTAGAGAGAATTTTAAGATATGTGGATTCTGGAAATGAAAGAGTTAAAACTCCTGTGAAGAACTGTGAGCTGACATTTAAGTTGGCAGCAACCTTTATATTAGGTATTTCTTCAACAAATTTTGAGACATCAGTGTGCTCCACAGATGAACAGCCACAGAGGTTTTTTAATGTGAAAATCGATGAGTCGATAAAAATATTGAGAAATCCGGCATCAGCTTTCTTTTTGGGTTTAGTCGTTTTCTTTTCAAAAGAGTCTTTGATTATTTGGACAAGTTCTTCAATAGGGCAGGGCTTTTCAACAAAGGTTAAACCCTTATACATGCCTTCAATATTCTTTTTGGCCTCTTCGATGAACCCAGAATAAATAATGATAGGAGTTTCATCGTTCATTTCATTTTCACGAAGAGAAGCAATCAACTGCCCACCGGTTACTTTTGGCATTTTGAAGTCGGTGATGATCAAACTGAAGTTTCGATTACGGGCCTTTCGATATGCAACGGCTCCATCTTCAGCAACTACAACTCTGACTCCAAGAAGATCTTCAAGTTCACTTTGCATGATCATTCTAAGATCATGGTCATCTTCCACTAAGAGAATACTTTTGATTTCCATTCTAAGCATTTGAATAACCTTTTATTTTTGAGATTTTATTATATCGGCTCTAGTATTTTTAGATAGATAGGCAATTCTTAAACTCAATGGCCTGTATTGATTATAAAAATTACGCATAGCGTTGTAAATGGCGCCCAATTTCGTATAATTCCTGCAATTCAAGTTAATTGTTCGATCGGGAGTACCTTATGTTGAAGATCCTTTTACCTTTGCTCATGTTGATGAGTTTTAACGTTTTTGCTCAGGATTCTAATCAGAACTGTCGTCAGGTTTACAATGACGGTTATGAGCGTCTAAGAAGTTTGGTTGTTGATTTCAATCAGGGATATCTAGGAAAAGTTGGTTTTGCCTCACAAGTAGTGGCCTTAGATACAGAAATTGCTGCAGTGAGAGGCGTTTGCCTTGTCATTGAAGAGCCAAGAAACAAGGAATGTGTTCAGGCCTATAAGAAGAGATACAAATCCCTTCGTAAAGAAGTCAAAGTTTCTTCAGTAGTTCTCGGTGGTCAGACGGAAGTCAAAGAAGACATACTAGAGAGCATTGCTAACGAATTTTCAAATATTTACTATCGCTTGAGATGTGGAGATCTTTAAGATCTCCCACCTTTTTTCCGCCACTTAATCCGTTGACTTAGGGTTCCTTAAGGGTTAAAAAAGCAATTCAAATTTATACGATAACCGTGAATGTTGTTAGGAGTTGTTCATGATCAAAATAAGATTGGCCCGTGGTGGTAGAGTTCACAAGCCTGTCTATACTATTGTTGTAGCTGATTCTCGTAAAGCGAGAGACGGTCGTTTTCTTGAAAAGCTTGGACAGTACAGCCCAATGGGGAAAACTGAACTATCCGGTGTTAATGCTGAAAGAATTCAGTACTGGGTTGGTAAAGGTGCTCTTCTTTCAGATACAGTAAGAACTGTTCTTAAGAAAAATAACGTTACTCTAGGATAAGTCTCGAAAATTTAACGTTTTTTTGTGACATCCAAACGACTTTGAGTATAAACTTAAATACTCGAAGCCACAGTTAAAAGAGAGTAAAGTTATGAGCGAACTTAGAGATCTGATTCATTACGTAAGTAAATCATTGGTAGATATGCCAGATCAAGTTGAAGTGAACGAGATAATTGGTGAGCAAACTACTGTAATTGAACTCAAAGTTGATAAAACAGATTTGGGGAAAGTTATTGGTAAGCAAGGTCGTACGGCCAGAGCTCTTAGAACCATTCTCAACGCAGCTTCTACTAAACTCAAGAAAAGATCTGTTCTTGAGATCATTGAATAAAATAAAGATTTAAATTCAATAAAAAAAGCCTCCGATTCGGAGGCTTTTTTGTTTTAATCTTTCTTTTCGATTTTCTCTGTCGAGTCGTCTTCTTTCATTCCTTTTTTGAACTGATTGATGGATTCTCCCATCGCACGTCCAAGTCCAGGAAGTTTTTTTCCACCAAAGATCAAGAGGACTCCAAATACAATCAATAGAATTTCACCGATACCAAGACCCATTTCTTTCTCCTTAATAGACTCTCGAGAGAGGAACTGTGTATTTACCAGGAGCGTAGTTCAAAAACCTGTGTTCTTTGAGGTTTTTAAACTTTGGAGTGTTGTTTGAACAACTGGCAAAGGGGTAAATGGCAATACCACCACGAGGGGTGAATTCACCAATAACTTCTAGATATTTTGGATTCATCAGCTTTTGGAGGTCGTCACAAATCTTTTGAACACAGTCTTCGTGAAAATCACCGTGGTTTCTAAAGCTGAAAAGATAGAGCTTCAATGACTTAGATTCGACCATTTTCTTATCTGCAATATAGTTGATGTAGATTCGGGCGAAGTCAGGCTGGGCCGTCTTTGGGCAAAGCGAGGTGAACTCAGTACAGAGAAATGTGGTCCAGGCCTCAGATTTTGGGTTTTTATTGTCAAAGGCCTCTAGAACATCCGGAGAGTATGTATCCGGGTAAGTCGTCTGGTTTTCGCCCAATGAAAAGTCTTTTAGCTCGGCGTCACTACGCCCACTTTTTGACGAAGCCTTTTTTGTCTTTTTTCTGGTGGTTTTCTTCTTTGAGACGGCCATGGCCCTTATCCTTATTAAATAATTCTGCTATTTTATCAGCTCATTCGATCGCAAAGCTACCAAAAGAGGATTCATTTTGTGAAGCGAAAAACCAAAGTCGTTCTGGTCCAGCTAGGCTCTCCAAAGTCACCGTCAGTAAGTGACGTCAGAAAGTACCTCAAAGAGTTTCTTGGGGACCCGAGAGTTGTTGATATCAATCCTCTGGCCTGGAAGTTGATCTTGAATCTTTTTGTTTTGCCTTTTCGACCTAAACGGTCAGCCAAGGCCTATTCACGTATTTGGGAAGGGGATGGCTTCCCGTTGGTCCGAATCACCAATGAGTTTGCAGTCGAGGTTCAAAAGAACTTGAATTCAGACGAAATAGAAGTCGAAAGTGCCTTTCTTCTCTCTGAGCCGAGAGTAAGTGATGTTTGGGATAAGTGGGAGAGAGAACTCGATGAGTGTGAAAATCCAGCACGAGATCTGATGGTGATTCCGATGTTTCCTCAGTATTCGGAGAGCACTATTGCTAGTGGTCTTGATGCTCTTGGAAAAGAAATAGAGGGCAGGGTTCGTATACCTAATCTCAAAGTTTTAACAGATTTCCATAAGTCCAAGGCCTTCATTGATAACTCAGTCAGACAGATTGAAGAACACTTACGTAATTGGAAAGCTGAAGGAAAACAAATCGATGATTTTGTCATTTCTTTCCATGGGATTCCTAAACGTAGAGTGATCTATAAAAAAGATCGTTATTATCAGGACTGTTATGAAACTTTCAAATTGATCAAGGATCGTGTGAGTGAGATTGATAAAGCTCGCATTCATATGACGTTTCAATCTCGGTTTGGTTCTGAGGAGTGGTTAACTCCTTATACAGATGACTTTGTGACAAACCTTGTTGAGAGTGGACATAAGAATATTGCGGTTTATTGTCCAAGCTTTGTTGCAGACTGCCTTGAAACGATTGATGAAATTGGTGATGAACTTCAACATGAAGTTAAACCTGTCGGAGGAGTGATTCATTTCATTCCATGTTTGAATACTGATGAGAATTGGGCAAAGGACTTTGCAGGCTTTATAGAGGCCCAGGTAAAGGGAAGCCTCGATCAGAAAGAAGAAGTCGAATATCGATTTGAAAAAAAGGATTACCAGGAAATGGAACAGCCAACTATGGAACAACCACCTCTCTCTGATCAGGCGAAGTCTAGTCTGAAAATCGTTTTTCTCACTCTCTTTTTGGACTTGATTGGCTTTTCAATTATTTTTCCACTGTTCCCGGCATTGGCCAAACATTACTTGGAAGTGGACTCAGAAAACTTTTTTCTCAGACTCATTTTCGATAATATCCACTCCTTACTTGAAGTTTCAGGGAGAATGGATATGTCTTCCATTGTCCTCTTTGGTGGGGCCTTGGGGGCCCTCTATTCCTTTCTCCAGTTTTTGGCGGCTCCTCTATGGGGAATTATTTCCGATCGCATCGGAAGAAAACCCGTTTTGATCGTTTCTGTAGCAGGCTTGGCCCTTAGTTATCTTCTTTGGTTCTTCTCCGGTTCTTTTACTCTTTTGATCTTTGCCAGATTCATTGGCGGTATCATGGGTGGGAATATCTCAACGGCGACAGCTGTTGTTGCTGATGTGACTCAAAAAGAAAATCGGGCCAAGGGCATGGCATTCATTGGTATTGCCTTTGCTTTTGGCTTTATCTTTGGACCGGCAATTGGTGGACTGCTCAGTATGATAGATCTCACCAAGATGTATCCTTCTTTAGTTGCTTATGGAGTCAACCCATTCTCCATGCCAGCAGCTCTTTCATTTATCCTATCTGCGTTCAATGTTTACTGGCTTGTGACAAAGTTCAAGGAAACATTACCTCCAGAAAAGAGGGGACATAATGAAACAGATCGTTCGGTCAATCCATTAGTTCTTTTCAAGCCTTTACCATATAAGGGAGTCAACCTAACCAATTTTGGTCATTTCTTTTTCCTTATGGCCTTTTCTGGAATGGAGTTTACGTTGACTTTTCTGGCAGTAGAAAGACTTGGTTACACTTCGATGGACAATGCTTACATGTTCATCTTCATTGGATTTGTTATCGCAATGATTCAAGGTGGTGTAGTGAGAAGAAGGGCCAGACAAGTTGGTGAAAAGAAAATGGCAGTGATGGGATTGATTTCAATCATTCCGGGCCTACTTCTAATTTCCAATGCAAGTGGATCTGGATTACTTTACTTAGGACTTTTCTTTCTTGCTGTAGGCTCGAGTATGGCAATACCTTGTTTGACTTCACTTGTTTCTCTCTACACACCATCAGAGTATCAAGGGAAGAGCATCGGTATTTTCAGATCATTGGGAGCGCTTGCAAGAGTCATTGGACCAATTGTTGCTTCTCTCGTTTATTGGAGAATGGGCTCAGCTTATCCTTATTTATTAGGAGCTGCATTTCTGGTGATTCCTATCATCATGGTTGGAATGCTGCCAAAGCAACAAGATGAAGTAGTTGCTTGATGATTAATTGAATAGAGGTTTGAACAATTCGGGAATGTTTCCCTTTTGAGCTTCTGGATACTCTGATTCGACATACTTTTTCAAAATAGCAGAGTATTTTTTCTTGATCGTGCTGTCTTTTAGAGCTTCATGTACTTGCATGGCCTTGTCATAGTCAAATGAAAGCCTGTTCGATATGAAAAGCAGGAGATAGGAAAAACTATCGATCTCATCGTCTCTAGATTTATCATTGAGTTGTCTGGATAGATAATGGAGATATAATGCTTCGTTATATTTATCAGAGAAGGCCTCACCTTCAGTAATAGTTAGTGACTTCTTATAGTATTCAGTAAATTTATTTTTCAGCTTACTTCTAATTTCCAGAGCACCGCCTGAAATAATCTTTTTATACATGATCACAGAATTTCTTTCTGTTCTGTATTTATCTACAATTCGTGTCGGGATGTTTGGAGTTTTGATTCCTTCTTCAATAAAAGATTGAAGTTTATCAATAGAACTTGTTTCAATGAGATACTGAACTTTCTTTTTTCTGAGTGTACTAAGATTATAAACTGCAGCATTCGCAGAAAAAGATAAAGTTAGAAATAAGATTAATGTGATTCTATTTAACAGTTTCCATTCCATGGATTATATTGCGCACTGATACCCCGCTATTATCCTATAGGTCTTCGCCTTGGTCAATGCCAGGTTACAAGGTCCAACTGTCGTTTGGCTAAGTTCTCCTGTCCACACTTTATCATTTGTACATGATAAATGCTTTTGATAATCAGGATTACTTTTGTGTTCCCAAAAATTTGAGAATCTAATGAGTACATCAAAACTTTCTGGGACAGTTCTTCCACATTTGTTTGATGGGGGGGCACTGCATGTTTTCTTTATTGAGCCACAGCTATTTCCATTTCGAACAAATGCATCACAAGAGTTACAGTTCATAGCTTGGTTGAATGACTTCATTCTTTTATATGAATTAGTAACGTTTACATTTCCAAACTGCATAGAAGAGAGAATGAACTTGAATTTTTCTTTATCTGGCAGAGCACTAAAGTCAAGTGAACCATTAGCTCCGTTGAAGACTTGAGAGAAATAGTTATACTTCCCCTGGAAAACGGAAGTGAATTTCACTAGATTATTTAGAGGTGCATAAAGAGAGTCTTTATCGTTCAACTTACGTTTCTTCGTAGGTAATTGTTCTGATCGTTTGTAGTGTTCATTGCCTGTTACCAAACGTTGAACAACTCCATTTGAATCGACAACGACCTTTTTCGATGCTCTTGTAATATTGAAAAGCCCCTCACCAAAGTCATAACTATCTACGTCTGCTACGTTACCTTTTGACTCTTCATGAATAACAGCAAGCAGGAGTTCTCTAGGTATTTTTACAACTTCTCCATTCAGATCGTAGAATTTCGCATTATTCAAATGGTTGTCGAAAAACTCATCAGCTTCCGGAAAAAGTTTTTTTGCCTCAGTGTCAGTAACAAGAGCTCTATCTTTTTCATATTGTTCTTTCATAGGCCCTTCAAGGTTTGAAGAGCATGTAAAAGAGTCTACTGAACATTGATAATTTACTAAGTCCTGTATAGACGCTTTATTTGAGCTATTGACGTCATTCCACTTACTATTGTTGGTCAAATGCTTACAGTAATCATCACCTCTACTGTATTTAATATTTCTATGTTCAAAAACATTTGAAGAAAGAATGTAATCAGCAGGGTTATTTACAGTAAAACTTTTTTGAAAATTATCATTATCTCCACGACAACTGGCCCCGACATTGGTTGCAGTTCCCTGGATATGAGATCTTTCAATTGGACATGAAAGTCTGAAAGGGGAGTTGAAGTCCAAGAGCCCTTGATTCATACGCTCCCAGTCTGACATGACTGTAGTATCTAGTATTACCGCCATAGATCCCGTGGAAAATAGGATTAGGGCCAACATCAAGGACATCAAACTTACTCTTTTCATTTTGCTCACTCTCATAGGTTCCACCCATCTCTTTTCAATCTGTCTTTTCTACAGTTTAAGGGTGTACAGGCCACTTATCGGTAAAAAGGGCAATTCTCCTTAAAATAGAGGAAGGGAAAACGTAAATTCAGTAAGTTAGGGGGTGCCTTAAATAGCATTTCTTGGAGAGTCAAATGCCCAGAATTTTTGTCAAAACACTGGCAAATCTGTCTAAGGACTAACTTGAAATTATTTCACGGATTTCTTATTAACCTACAAGGCGCAAAGTCAATATGTTATATTGTGCGCATTGTCAATTTGCGGATATTACTAAAAACATCAGGGTCTAAATGAAAAATCTAGCTTTATTTTTGCTATTAATGGCAACATTCAGCTTATCTGTGCATGCTGTTGAGCAATCAGACTTCTATGCAAACTCCAAAGAGCCACATGAGCTCACAATTCTCAATAAAGGATTGGCCAGTCTTCAATATCGACTGGATATGATCGAGAGAGCTGAAGAATCAATTGAACTTGAATACTTCATTTATCATGATGATACGTCCGGAAGACTATTGACCCAGGCACTAGTTGAAAAGGCCAGACAAGGTGTAAGAGTCAGAGTGTTGATGGATCACTTTCTTATCGTTGGCGAAATTGACCCATTTCATGCTCACGAACTTATCAAAAATGGTGTCGAAGTAAGATTTTATAACGATGCACCTCTTATACAATTCATTAGTTTTCAGTTCAGAAACCACAGAAAGAGTTTCATTATTGACGGAAAAGAGGCCATCACTGGTGGTCGTAATATTGGTGATGAGTATTTTGATCTAAGTGAAGAATTCAACTTCATCGACAGAGATGTCATCGTAAAAGGACCGATTGTCAAAACCATCAAAGCGAGTTTTGAAAAGCTTTGGAATGCTGAGGCCACGACATACCTAAAGCGTCCTAAGAAACCAGCGAGAAACGATCTTCGTTATAGAAGAGGAAACAGAACCAATAGAATGAGAAATACCTGGAACTTTGAAGGTGATCTCAAAAGGTGGAAGGACAAGGTTAGATCAGCAAAAGACTTTATCAAAGTCACTGAAGAAGATCTTGATTTCAAGAGAAAAATCAAGACGCTTACATTGAATGATATTCAAGAAGACACCAAAGTAACTTGCGATGATATGACTTTTGTATCGGATGTACCTGGTGTTGGAATGTGGGCCATCGACAAGAAATACAAGATGGTGCGTGAAGAAGTTTTCAAAAGAATCAATGAGACAAAAGAACATATCATTATTGATAGCCCTTACTTCATCCTTAATGATGAAATCTCGGGTATTTTAGATGATCTACTTGGTAGAGGTGTCAAGGTTGACCTACTGACAAACAGTCTCCATTCAACAGATGCAATCTACGTATCAAGTGTATTTAATGATAGAGTTGGAAAATGGATCCAAAAAGGGTTGAGACCTACTGTTTACAGTGGAAACATCATGCCTGGACATAAGGTCTTGAGTGATGGAATTCACAAGTCACGTTGGGGAACACATAGTAAGAGTTTTGTCTTCGACGATAAGACGGCCATGATTGGAACCTTCAATATGGATCCAAGAAGTTACAAGTTCTCGGTTGAAATGGGACTCTTCTGTAACAATAATAAAGAAGTTGCTGCTCTTCTTGGTGATAACATGAAGGCAAGAATGGAGAACGGTATTCTTCTTGAAACTCCTGAAGACGTGAAAAAATATGAGTTTATGCAAGTTGGAACACTCAAAAGAATTGGTTACTACCTATTGAAAGTTCCTTCATCACTCTTTGATTTCATGCTTTAAAATTTCGGTAACGAAATCTCTTTTATAAAATTCTGAAGTCAGCACCAGCCCTGGAGAAGTGTTGACTTCTAGACAGACCGGGCCGCTTTCAGTATCCAGAAAATCAATAGCGAACCAATTGAGTTTAGTGTGTGAAGCAACAGACTTTGCCATTTCTAAAAGCTCAGAATCCAATTTATGAAGTGGGATATCCGTAATACTCGAACCTTGATTGAGATTGTTTAATAACGAGTCACTTTCAGACTTCTTGTAAAAAGAAAGAAAAGGTTTTGAGTCCAGAAAGAGAATTCTGGTTTCTCCTTTGTTTTTCACCCAAGGCTGAATCAGCCAACGCTGATCAGATTTTTTGAAATCTTCTTCGAGCCTTCTAAAAAGATCTTCCAGGTCATCATA
The DNA here is from genome assembly GCA_041546685.1 of Bacteriovoracaceae bacterium. Lineage (GTDB taxonomy): Bacteria > Bdellovibrionota > Bacteriovoracia > Bacteriovoracales > Bacteriovoracaceae > M0603. The sequence goes on from JBFEVX010000062.1 coordinate 9,390, forward strand.
GACACTGACTCCGAGCCCTTTGTTACTCCTAAAAGGTTTAACCACAATTTTTCCAGACGAAGCAAAAAGGAGTTCTAGCTCAGGTCTGGTTTTCATTGGTTCATTAACTATGCTCAAACTGAAAATGTGAGGTAGTCCTAGATCTTCGAACATTTTCATTTGTCTTTCTTTGCCTCTTACTAGTCTTAAAGACTCTGGGGCATTGAGACTATTAGTCTCAAGAAAGTCTTGGTGGGAGAGAATCTGGTCCAGATCAGAGTCATCATAATTCAGAGCAGTATATAGCGGGATTAGGTAGTCAAACCTCATTTGCCTGAGACTTTCAGATTCAGGAAACCAAAATTCAACTTCATGGCCCAACTCATTGACCTTTCGGAGGAAAAGAGATGCCGTAGGTGGTTGATTTTTAGTTGTTGAAATAAGGATTTTCATGATTTTCCGAACTTTATCAGTTAAAATCCTATAATGATAAGAGCTTGAATCCGTAAAGAGAAGTAAGGACTCAAAACAAATGAAAAAGATACCATCATTAGCAATTCTCACTCTTCTTGGCCTCTTTTTGAGTGGCTGTGGTTCCGATGGTGTTCAGTTACTCTCTTCAAGCAAGCCTCAGGACCTATCCACTCAGGACTCCAAGGTGACTCAAGTCGCTCCTATTGAGCAGACCAAAGAAGTGGCCAAAACAACATTGAAAGTTGTTCCAAAGAGGCCGGAAGTTAAACTCTCAGAGAAAGTTAAAAAATATTGCGAGCTTCTCGATACAAAATTTCATAAATATGGCTGGGGAAAGAGTGAATGTGAAAAGTATGACTGGCACCATGTTCGTAACTCTTATCTTGGCAGACCTTTGATTTGGAAATCTTGGGGAGAAGAAACCAACGTAGAAGTGAAAAATGTCACTTTGATCATGTGTGGTGTTCACGGAGATGAGATCACTCCTATCAAATTTTGTTTTGACGTCATTAAAAGTATCGACAAGCTGGTTTATGATCCAAATTCTGATCTTGATATGAAAGATAAGATGATTATCGTGGCCCCTCTCGTTGCTCCTGATTCGTTTTTCAAAAAATATCCAACGAGAACCAATTACAGGGGAGTGGATGTTAATAGAAACTTCCCAACAGAAGATTGGAACAAGGATGCTTTAAGGCTATGGAAGACCAGATATAGAAGTGACAAAAGACGTTATCCAGGTAAAAAGCCTTTGAGTGAACAAGAAACAGTATTTCAAGTGAATCTTATTAAGAGATATTCTCCGGATAAGATCATCTCAGTTCATGCTCCTCTGACAATTCTCGATTATGATGGTCCTGCCAAACATGGTGAAGACAAGCATGAACATGCGGCCAACCAACTTTTGATTCAGATGTCTAAAGATGCCAGTGGCTATAGAATTAAAAATTATCCTTTCTTTCCAGGAAGTCTGGGGAACTGGGCTGGAAACGAAAGAGGTATTCCAACTTACACCCTTGAGCTTCCATCCAGTGACAATCGAAAGCACCGTGAGTACTGGAAGCTGTTTTCCAAGGCCATTTATTCGGCCATCAACAGGGATATGAGCAAGACCGTCAATGTTGCAGACAAAGAGGGGAAGCCGTTGTCTGGAAATAAACTATAACCGATCGTAAATGTCTGATATTCTTCATTTCGCCACATTAGTTTGGCACTAACTCTAAATTTCTTCAGAAAAACTCCGAAAAGACAAAGGATTAGAATCATCTAAAGAGACTTAGAGGAGTCCTTATGTTGACAAGTTTTTCAGAATTTAAATTTTATCAGTCCTTCCGTATTCCGGTTGAAGAAGCGGATGATCTGAGATTCCTTGTAGAAAAGGAAAATGAGCTTGGTAAAGATGTTTACATCGATGATGCCAAACTTGTGGACATCTCGGTGACAGGGCTTGGTTTCAAGACTCTGGAAAGAATTTCTGTCGGTACAGAGCTGACAATATCACTTCAATTCAAAAGGCATCACCTGGATCTATCAGGTCGTGTGGTAAGGGCCTTCAGTAATTCCATCGATGATGAAGAAATCATCTACGGTGTTGAGATCGACGAAGACAAAGGAATTCACAAGTTCCTTGAGCAGTATATCCTTAGCTTTTCATCAGACAGACTTAAAGAGTGTCTGGTTGACTCTGCATTGAAGGAAAAATACACCAAGGCCAGTGATGGCTTTGAAATGTTTTCACTTCTTCTTTCTCTCTTCAAAGACATCACGCACTTTGGAGATAAAGAAGGTTTCATTGATAACATGCTTGAAGAGGTGATCAGAATCATGAATGCTCAAAGAGCATCAATCTTCTTGATCAATCCAGATACAAATGAACTAGAAGCTATCAATGCTCTTGGTGTACAGAAAAATGAACTCAAGTTTGATTACAGACTTGGTATCGCTGGATCAGTTTTCACGACTGGTGTTGCGTTGAACATCGATACAGATAGTGACAGATCAAGATTCAATGATGACTTTGACAAGAAGCTTGCTTTCAAAACCAAGTCGATCATTTGTCATCCAATTCATAACAGAGAAGACAAGATTATTGGTGTTATTGAAGTCATCAATAAGAGAAATCAGGATCGTTTTACAGTTGAAGATGAAAAGACAATGAAGGTTTTGGCCCTCATCTTTTCCTCTGTGTTCCATAGCTTCAATCCTATTTCAGAGAAGTCACAAATCAGAAGATTTTCGACTCCTTTCGATAGAGAGCACGCACTAATTGGTAAGACTCCACATGTTGCTTCATTAAGAAACAGTATTATCAAAATCAAAGATATAGATTCTCCGGTTTTGATCCAAGGTGAGAAAGGTGTTGGTAAAACACTTTTTGCCAAGATTCTTCATTACGAAGGACAAAAGGGTCTTAATAATGAGCATGTGATCAATTGTGCAGACAAAGATCATGAGGCCATTGAAAAACAACTTTGGTCTTGTGCCGACGAAGAAAGTGCCATGGTTAGATGCCAAGGCGGAACTGTGATCTTTAATGAAGTTGGAATGATGCCTCTTCACCTTCAGAGAAAGCTTCTAGATGTAATCAAAAATAGAAGAATTCCTGGAAGTAAAGTGAGTCTGGATTTCAGAACTATTGCTACATCGAGTGACGATCTTGGTGAAAAAGTAGATGCTGGAGAGTTTGATAAAGAACTTTTCGAATACCTTAATAAGTCATTCATCTATATTGAACCACTCAGAAGAAGAATTGATGATATCGACCTTCTTACTGATTACTTCCTGAAAGTTGAGTGTAAGAAGCAAGGTCTTCTACTTAAGAGTTTCTCTCCTAAATCAATTGAGAAGCTTAAGCAGTATGACTGGCCAGGAAATATTCAGGAACTCAAGGTTTGTGTGGAAAGAGCAGTACTATATAACCCAAAAGCACACATCATCACTGATGTTGATATGGAAAACTCTGCTTCTCCTCTTGTCGATACCTCGGCAAAGAAGAGAATGTTCGGAGAGCTTCCACACGTTGCAGACTGGAAGATCTCTCTAAAAGACAGAATTGCGATTGTTGAGCGCGAGATGATTATCCAAGAAATCAAGCGAAACAATGGAAATAAGTCGAAAGCAGCTAAAGAGATGGGGATTTCAAGAGAGGCCCTGAGAAAGAAACTTCTTCAGAGTCGTCAGGTTCTCAGTGAACTTGAGTCTTCTGGAAATAAAGAAGCTGGCAAGATGATTGCCAATTCGGATGATGGAGAAGATCTCGAAGCAGCTTAACCTTCAATGAATTTCAATACGACCTTGCGGTTGTGAGGGGCATCCCTGAACTCCGCAAGGTATATTCCCTGCCAGGTTCCAATGACCAATTCTCCATTCTCAACTACCAGACCAATATTTTGATTGAGCAGAATACTTTTCATGTGAGAAGGACTGTCATCTTCCCCTTCATCATCATGCTCTATAAAGGCCAGATTCCTTGGTGCCAGGTGTTTCAAAAACTTTTCCATATCTCTACGTGCAGCTGGATCATAGGACTCGTTTATCGTTAGAGCGCAACTGGTATGCATGATGAATAAATGCAGAACTCCTGAGCGAATACCTAGGTTATCCTTCACCCAATTCTTGAGATCACTGGTTATGTCATAGAAAGATTCGCCGTTGGTTGAGACAGACAAGGTCTGATAGGGCATGGAATCACCTCAAGGCTTAAGTATTTTCAGTAATTTGTCGATCAGCTTTGAAAGAATACAACACTTTAACGGATATGGATATCCGGAGGAACGATGGGTGCCCTTCATCTCATATTAGAGCATGTAAGCTTCAAAGACTTGGTCGATGTCATCATCGTCTCAATTCTCATCTATCAATTGTTGATGATTGTGCATGGGACCCGTGCACTCCAAATGCTGGTCGGAATCGGAATGCTCTTCATTCTTTTTTGGGTCGGACTTACTTTCAAACTCTATTCATTGAACTGGATTCTTGCACACTTTTTTGATTCGTTTTTTATCATTGCCGTCGTTCTTTTTCAGGATCAGATTCGAGCAGCTCTCGCTACTGTGGGGAGTAAGCGATCGTTGATTGGTTTTCTCACAAAGAAGGAAAGTGATTTTGACTTTGAAGAGGTGATTGAGGCCTGCGGAGCAATGTCCAGAGAAAAGATTGGAGCACTGATAGTATTGGAGAGAGCAAACGGATTATTGAATTATATGAAGACTGGAACCCGTCTTGATTCGAAAGTTCACTCAGACGTGCTTTACGCCATTTTTCAATCCAATTCACCATTGCACGATGGAGCGATTGTTATTTCCAATGGAAAGATTGCGGCAGCCGGTTGTTTCTTGCCACTTTCTAAAAATGTGGAAATCGACAGGCACTTGGGAACCCGTCATAGAGCGGCTCTTGGTATTACCGAAGTGACCGATGCAATCACTCTCACTGTAAGTGAAGAGTCTGGTAATATCAATCTTAGTGTTGGTGGGACTTTTTACTTATGCGAAACTGAATCCAAATTGAGATACTACCTCAAGCAACTTTGGTTGAACGATAAGCTTGATGAGAATCTTCCTTATACTGGAACTGAAGAAGGAATCTGATGGACGCGGCAAAACCACAGACATTCAGTAAGCACCTTTTGAAGTTGTTATCTTTCTTCTTCGCAGTCACTCTTTGGTTTTATGTTTTGAACTCAGAGCCATTGGAAGTGGAGAAGAACCTTCCAGTTGAGTATCTTCTCCCTGATAGTATCGCGATCTCCAATTCGTATCCAACAGAGGTCACAGTCAAATTGAAAGGTTCAAGAACTTTTATGCGAAATCTTTTTGCTGGAAAGGAGAAGGTATTCGTAGATCTCAAAAACAAAACACTTAAGCCGAATACGTCTATGGAACATACAATCAACGATCACGATATTCCCGCCCCATTTGGTGTTCAAGTACTTTCAGTCGAGCCTAAAATTATTGAGCTGGAATTTCAAAAGAACGTGACCAAGAGAGTCCGTGTTGTGCCCAATTTGGTGGGAGAAGTCAGTCGAGATTTGAAACTAATCAACAAGCGCATTGAACCTTCTTCGGTTAAACTAACCGGTCCCTCCAAAGCAATGAAGAAGATTAAACAGATTTCAACAGTGCCGATTGACTTGAGTACACTGACTAAGTCAGGGATTTTGAAAGTTAATTTGGGGGATACTGATCAGAGAATTAAAGTGGCCGAAGATGTATCTTTCAGCTTCAGTTTTGAGATCAGCCCGAGAAAGGCCAATATCACTCTCAAAAATATTCCCATTCGCTTTTTGACTTCTGCTAGAAGGTACAGCTCGAAGCATCGTTTTGTATCCATGGATGTTCTAGTTTCTGAAGATGAACAGTCTAATTTACGATTGAATGATTTGAATGTGGTTGCTGATATACCCTCTGGATCGGATGGAACTGTTGAAGTGCCACTTCGCGCAAATCTTCCTGAAGGCGTATTTCTTATGAAAATTCATCCTGAAACCATCAAAGTCTTCGTCAAACCTTGAAAAACCCTTTTGTGCGCTGACCAATATCCTTATATGTTTCTACCTTAATCAACCTGTTTGTGGTATCAAATTGGGCAAAATCACATCAGTATTTTTTGCTGAAGGAGTAGTTCGTGGAGAGGAAGTTTTTCGGAACCGATGGTATTCGCGGTAAGGCCAATACTGCACAAATGACCTGCGAAGTCGCGACCGCCTTGGGGCGTGCCGTGACCCATTATTTTCAAACCAACGCCAATTATGAAAAGCCACTGATTGTGGTTGGAAAAGATACTCGTCTCTCTTGTTACATGCTCGAAATGGCATTTGCCAGTGGTGTGTGCAGTCAGGGAGGAGAAGTTATTCTGACCGGTCCTTTACCAACTCCTGGGATTGCTTTTGTCACAAAGTCGATGCGCGCAGATGTTGGTGTTATGATATCTGCTTCTCACAATTCATTTGACGATAACGGAATCAAAATCTTTGATGCTGATGGATACAAACTTCCAGATGAAGTTGAACTTGAACTTGAAAAACTTCTTCAAGATCAGTCGTTGATGCCAGTCAAGACTGGAGACAAACTTGGAAACGCCAAAAGACTTCGTGAAGTTTTTGGTCGCTATATTGTTCACGTGAAGTCTGCTTTCCCAACGGACATGGATTTGGAGAACATGAGAGTTGTTTTGGATTGTGCTCATGGAGCCGGATACAAAGTCACTCCAATGATGTTTTCAGAGCTTGGGGCTGAAGTCATTCCTATCGGGGTTAATCCGAATGGAACAAACATCAACTACAAGTGCGGAAGTACTCACCCTGAAGAAGCTGCCGCCAGAGTAAAGGATGTCAGAGCGGATATTGGAATCTGTCTTGATGGAGATGCTGACAGAGTCATCATCATCGATGAAAAAGGTGAGATCGTGGATGGAGACATCATCATCGGTCTTCTTGCCAAGATGATGCTTGATCAAGGAATTCTTTCCAAGGGAGATACTGTTGTAGGAACAGTCATGTCGAATCTTGGACTTGAAAGATATATAGACAGCCTCGGATTAAAGTTCTGTCGAACAAAAGTCGGAGACCGTTACATTGTTGAAAAAATGAAAGAAACCGGAGATCTTCTCGGTGGAGAACCTTCCGGACATATCATCCTCAAAAATCACGCGACCACAGGAGATGGAGCTTTGGCCGCATTGAAAGTGATCGAGTGTATGAAGTACTTCAAGAAGACAATGTCTGAATTGAAAAAAGAAGTGAAGCTATATCCTCAGGTTGTAAAAAACACCAAAGTAACATCGAAGCCACCATTGGAATCTATTCCAACCATCAAAGAAAAATTGGACTCTGTGACTGAAAGTCTAGGTAAGAAAGGGAGAGTACTTCTTCGTTACTCAGGAACAGAGCCTTTGGCTCGTGTGATGGTTGAGGGTGAGAACTTCGATCAAGTCAATGACCTGTGTATGGAATTGATTAGTGTCGTATCCAATGAGCTTGGGAGAGAATAATGAACCTTACACCAAGACTTGGAGTAAATATTGATCACGTTGCTACCTTGAGACAGGCCAGAGGGGAGAGTTACCCTTCTGTTGTCGAAGCTGCGAATGTATGTCTTTCAAATGGAGCTGATCAGATTACCATTCATTTGAGAGAAGACAGAAGACATATTCAGGATACCGATGTTGAGGCGGTTCGACTTGTTACACGGAAGTATGGAAAACCTTTAAACCTTGAAATGGGTTGCAACCAGGAAATTGTTGATATTGCCATCGCAACCAATCCTGATTGGATTTGTCTCGTTCCTGAAAACCGTCAGGAAAGAACAACTGAGGGGGGATTGAACCTCTTGGACGAAAAAGTCTACGACAAGGTCAAAACCACATGTGAAACCTTGAAGGAACGTCTCCCAGAAACCAAGATTTCACTCTTTTTGGAGTCGGATCTTGATGTTTTGGAGAAAGCTTCAACCATTCTTTGTGATGCCGTAGAAGTTCACACCGGTGATTACGCCAGAGCTTATTTGAATGGCGAAGATTATGAAAAATATCTGGGAGATTATAAAAAGGCCCAGGACTTTTTGAATCAAAAAAAGATTGGTTGTCATGCAGGTCATGGACTGACATTTGAGAGTGTCAAACCACTTCTTGAAATGAAACTTTTTGTTGAGTACAACATTGGACACTGGATTATCTGTCAGGCCGTTTTTGATGGCCTGGGAACAGTTGTCAAAGATCTCAATCAATTATTTGAAAGGAACCAACTATGAAAGTAGTCGATTTGAATGAAATGAAGGTCATCGAAGAAAAAACCTTTGGAGAATTTGGTTTCAAAGAAGATCTTGTAATAGAAAATGTAGGAATCAGAGCTGCTGACTTTATTGAAACAGAAATTCTTGAAGAGCGTGCCTATGGAGAGATTATTCTTCTTGTCGGTAAAGGAAACAATGGAGCTGATGCTCTGGCTACGGGGAGACACCTTCGAAATAGAGGTTACAGTGTAAGGGCTTTCCTTCTTTGGCCTGACGACAAAGGAACTGATGAATATCAACGTCAATTAGAGATGGCAGGAAATTTCGGAGTCAAGATGAGTGAACTTCGAAGTGTTGATGCTCTCTCCACATATTTTTTCCAAACCCAGGATGAATTTTTGGTCATCGATGGCGTATTTGGAACTGGCTTCAATCCACCATTGTCAAACTACATGATGGAGGTTTTTGAAATCGTCAATAATCAGGCATCCATCACCATTTCATTAGATATCCCTTCAGGGGTTTCTGGTGACAATGGCTCTATGGGTGGCAATGCCATCATAGCTGATGCAACACTTGCTGTTGGACTTCCAAAGACCGGTTATTATGCTTCTGAAGGGGCCAAGAGAGCGGGGGAAATTGCCATACTTGATGTCGGCTTCCCGAAAGTATTGATGGAAGAAGGGGACAAGTACCTTTTGACTCCTGAAAGAGTTGCAGATTTGTATCGTGAGAGATCTAGATTTGCCCATAAGAACACTTTTGGTCATTGCCTGGTTGTCGGAGGCTCAATGGGAATGACTGGTGCCCTTTTAATGGCCTCAGATGCCGCTTTAAAAGTTGGTACTGGTCTTGTCACTGCAGCAACTTGGGAAGAGAACTTTATGGAAGTGACTTCAAGAATCACTCCAGAAATCATGACTGGACTCATTCCTACAGAAAAAGATGAAGTAAACTCCATCGTCAAGGCCCTCAAGCGCTGGGATTCCATCGTAATTGGTCCAGGCCTTGGTCGTAGTCAGAAATCAAGAGAAACAGTTCTCCAGGTTCTGAATCATTTTGCTGGCCCAGTCGTTGTCGATGCTGACGCTATCAGAGTGTTGAGTTTGAAAGAAGACATGGAGGTATTTCAACGTCGTAAGGCCCCAACTATTTTGACTCCACATATGGGAGAGTTTGCAGACTTTGCTGGAGTTCCAAAAAGTAATGTTCTCGCTAATCCGATTGAGTATCTAAGAGAGCTTGTTGATCAAACCAACAGTGCCATTGTCATGAAAGATTCTTGTACATATCTGGGCTTTCCAAATGGTGAAGTCTATATCAATTACTTTCCAAATGATGGACTTGCTTCTGGAGGCTCAGGAGATGTTCTGGCAGGAATGTTAGGTGGACTTCTGGCACAATATCTTCCAGAGAAGAAAGTTAGTGGAATGTTTGAAGACAAGCAAAAGATCTACAAGGCACTTTGCCTTGGTGTAGCTGTTCATACATTAGCTGGTAAACATGCAGCTGAGCAGCTGGGAGTTCGTCCGATGACAGCAGGTTCGATTACAGAGCATCTGACTTACGCCTTCAAAGAACTAGATTCATATTTGGAGTAAATGAATGGCCCTCGTTCAAGAATGGAAAAAAGTTTACGAAAGTGATCTTTCAAATATTGTTACAGAATTAAAAGAAAACCTTGTTGCTCCTGCGACAGTGATTCTTTCTGGAGAAGTTGGAGCTGGAAAAACAACTTTCACTCGTCATTTCTGTGATATTGGAGAAATTTCATCTCCTACCTATGCCATGATCAATGAAGTAGGGAGATTGGCCCATGCCGATCTTTATAGAATAGAAGATGAAAATGATCTCATTCATCTAGAAATTCCTCTCTATTTAGAAAATAAGGATTATTTTCTGGTTGAGTGGGGTAAAAACTGGATTAAACAGCTTCAGCGAGAGATTCCCGATGAGTTCAACCTCTATGAATTGGTGATCTCAGTGAACGAAACGGCAAGTACAGACAGCGGTTCACCATCTAGAAACTACACTTTGACCGAGATTTTCGAGTAATACCCGACCAACAAGGGGGAATATATTACCGATCAAAAATGTAAAAAATTGTTAGAAAATAAAATTTCTTGGCCAAAGCCCGATTTTGTGAAGCTGAGCAAAATAGTCTAACTATCCAGTATCAGGGCGAATCGGCGATTCTATGGGCTTATCCACAATTTTCCACAGGCCCAAAATGAAGAAATCTTAAAGAAATATCATTTGAAAGATGGTTGACTCGACCTAAGTTTATTAGTCATACTATACCCGTAGTTGAAGAGTTCTTGAGTACACTTAACAACTATGCAGGGAAGCTAAGGAAAGCGAACCTGAGCTACCGGCTTCAAGTTTTTTAATTTTTAACAAGCCTACCAGCTTAATTGGATTTATGGAGGAAGACCAATGAGACTAACATCAAAAGGACGCTACGCCGTCAGAGCAATGCTTGACCTTACTACCCACTCAAATGGGAACCCAGTAAGACTTCAAGAAATTTCAACAAGACAGAACATTTCACTTCACTACCTTGAGCAACTTTTCAGAAAGCTCAGAAACGGGCAAGTTGTGAAGTCAGTAAGAGGACCAGGTGGTGGTTACGTTCTTGCTAGAAGCATGGACCAAATCACTGTTAAAAACGTTCTTGATTGTGTTGGTGAGAACATCAACCCAGCCAAAGATATCGTTGGTTCTGAAGCTGAAACTGCTAACACAGTTGAATTTGAACTATCTAAAAACTACTTCCAAAACCTTGGTATCATCATGAGAGAATACCTAGAGACAACATCTCTTGGTGATCTTATGAGAAAAGGTAAGGACATCGAAGTTCCAGCTGCAACTGCTGAAGTAGCTGCTGCTGCCACTAACGAAGCTGCTGATACAGCTATCGGTGGATTGACTTCAGCGATTAGAAATCCAATCGGTGAAATCAATCAGTAATAGGTTTTACCTAGATTACAACGCAACATCCCCTTTGGCAGAATCAGTTCAGGACTGGATCTCCAAAGGGGATTTTTCTTTTGGAAATCCTTCCTCTGCCCATCAGACTGGAAAAAAGGCCAAAAAGCTGATCAATGAGACCAGAGATTATCTCTATAAACTCTTTGGAGTTGATGAGAATGAGTTTCATTTGTTCTTTCATAGTGGTGCAAGTGAAGGGATCAACACTTTGGTCAGGGGCTATTTTCTAAACGCCTTCAAAAATAAAAAGCAATCCGACTATTATTTCTTCGAAACAGATCACTCTTGTGTCGTTAATCAAAGAGATGAAGTCGAGGCCTTTGGTCATGAAGCTCATAAATTCAAGGTTGATCATCTCGGGATGCCGCTCATGGATCAAATTCATAAGGGAAGTCATGAGTGTGGTCTTATGAACTTCACCTGGGTAAATAATGAGTCAGGAGTTGTATGGCCGCTTTATAAAGCAATAGAACTCAAGCAGAAACTTGATTGTGCTGTCCACGTAGATTCGGTCCAATCAGTAGGGAAAATCAGAGAGTGGAACAAGCTCGATCCGGATCTCGATGCTTATACTTTTTCCGCTCATAAATTTGGTGGCATGAAGGGGATTGGCTTTTCTTTCATGAAAAAGAATTACCCATATGAATGTTTCATCAGAGGAGGCGGTCAACAAGCTGCCCTTAGGAGTGGAACAGAAAATGTTATGGGGATTTATTCAATCAAACTGGCCCTTGAAGAACTTGTTTCCAAACAGAATTTTGATGAAACCGAAGCGGTTCATGATGAGTTTGAAAACTGGTTGATTGATAAAATTGGAGAGAAAGGAAGAATCGCAGGACACGGCAATGTTTCAAGAAATGCGACAACGACTTATCTTGTTCTACCTGGTAACCGCTCAGATATTATGATGACCGCACTCGATCTCGCAGGAATTGAAGTTTCAGCAGGCTCAGCTTGCAGTTCCGGAATTCTCAAACCTTCTCGTATTTTGATGGGAATGGGCTTTTCAGACAAAGAAGCAGGAGAAGGAATTCGTTTTAGTTTCTCTCCCTTGTTCAAAAAAGAAGACCTGCCAACACTCTTTGAAAAACTCGACAAGGTTCTTTCCAAGTATCTATAATTAACGTCATCTCATTCCAAGGATAGTCATGAAGTCATTTTTAATGTTTTTGTTCGTTCCTACTTTTGCGTTCGCTCTCGATATGAGTCCCGGACTTTGGGAATATCAAACAGAGTTAAATGTGAATCCAAAAATGAAAATGATGATGGAGCAATTGAAGAACATGCCTGCTGCTCAAAGGGACATGGTCAAACAAATGATCGAGCAAAAAATGGGCGGTACAGTGAATTTGAATGATAAAGGTACTGTGACTCAAAAATGTCTTACCAAAGATGATATTCAGAATATGCAGGAAAAGTTGAAAAAAGACATAATCAAGGATGGCTGTAAGTTCAAAGTCAGTGAGTCCAGCAAAAAAGTTCTCAAAGGTTCAATGAACTGTGAAGATAAAAAGAAGAACGTCAAAATTTCATTGGTTATGGACTCCAACAAATCGGGCCTAAACGAAACAACAACATCAATTAGCGAGAAGCCAATTGTTACTAAAATGAAGTGGTTGTCGGCAAAATGTTTGAAGACAAA
>JBFEVX010000214.1:0-1724 GCA_041546685.1 Bacteriovoracaceae bacterium
ACTCCTCGAATCAAAAGCTGAAGAAGTTGATTTTGAGTGGCCTGCTTTTGATTTTATTACACATGAAAAGTTAATTCTTCCATTAAGACAACTGACTGACATTCTTTTATCAATTGAAATAGTACCTGAAGCCAAGGCTTGGCTCGTTCACGACGGACTGGCAGAACTTATCGCTCAATCAGTTACGTACTTAAATGAAAAAAATCCTGTGGTTTTTACTGGAGGAGTTTTTCATAATGAGATCTTGATTTCTTGTCTGAAAAAACGTTTAAACAATAAGTATCGTTACTATTTCACAAAAAATTGTGGTGATCATCAAATATCTTTTGGACAAATTCTTGCTTATACAAAAGAAAAGAGAGGTTATCATGCATGAACTCTCATTGGCCGTTAGTGCTGTGGAGCTGTGCCTTGAAAGTGCCGGTGATAAAAAAGTAACTCAGGTGACTATCGAAAAAGGCGCATTCTGTGGGGTTGACACACATGCATTTTATTTTGCTTGGCCAGAGGCCATCAAAAATACATCAATGTCAGCTGCTAAATTAGAACTGGTTGAAGAAATAGGACGCCTTGTTTGCCATGGTTGTAATCATGAATTTGATTCGTTCGATTTGATCACCTTGTGTCCTCGTTGTGAAAATTTTGACCTAGGTATTATAAAAGGTCGTGAGTTTAAGGTACTTTCATTGGAGGTGGAAGATGTGTCTTGATTGTGGGTGCGAAAATGCAAATATATTGAAATCCAATTCAACTCTTTCCAAAATGGACTCATTGGACTTTACACAACTGAAACCTCTTGTCGAAAAAATTCAAGTCGGAAAAGACATTCTTCATAAAAATGATACTCAGGCATTACTGAATCGTAATAAATTTAAAGGTCTTGGCCTCAAGGTATTCAACTTTATGAGTAGTCCAGGCTCCGGGAAAACAACCTTGTTATGCGCTCTTCATGAGTTCCTTGATAAACGTGATGATGCAAGTGTTGTCGTTGGAGATCTTGAAACTTCAATTGATGCTGAAAGATTAAAGAAACATTATAAAAATGTAGAACAGATTAATACTGTTTCGAGTTGTCATCTCGATGCAACTCATTTGACATCATTGAATTTTGGCAATCATAAAGGGGTGCTTTTTATCGAAAATATTGGGAATCTCGTTTGTCCAGCATCTTTTGATTTGGGCGAGAGTCACCGTGTAGCTGTAATCTCGATAGCGGAAGGAGAGGAAAAACCATTGAAGTATCCACTTCTTTTCAAAGATGCAGACCTTTGTGTAGTGACAAAAGTTGATTTGTTGCCCCATCTTGATTATGACCTTGGTCTTTTGAAAGCAAATATCAAAAAAATCAATGCCTCAATGCCAGTGATTTTCACTAGCAGCAAGAGTTTAGATGGACTAAAAGAACTCGCTAGATGGATAGAGGAGAAGTGATATGTGTTTGGCAACTCCAGCAAAAATCATTTCATTGAATGGGGACATTGCCCGTGTTGATCTCAATGGAATCGAGTTTGATGTTTATGTTTCTTTTTTAGAAGCCCCGGCCGTTGGTGACTGGGTGGTTGTTCATACAGGAGTCGCTTTGTCTAAAGTAGATAAAGAACAACTGGATTTTTGGAATAAGTCAGGAGGCCATGATGAACTATCCTGATATGGTTAATGAACTTAATGATAAGGATAAAATACAATCCCAGCTTGATATATTGAAAAATCGGAATTCTGGACAC
>JBFEVX010000118.1:0-12203 GCA_041546685.1 Bacteriovoracaceae bacterium
AAACACTTCCAGATCCATATTCATAAAGAGCGAGTCTAAGGTCTGCTTTTTCGCCGTTCTTTTTGAGTTCTCCGAGATTGTTTAGAGTCTGCCAAAGACCATCTCTCACTTGATTGATAAGACCTTGCATACTTCCTGAAGTATCAAGGAGAATTGCGATGTCGGCGCTCGGGGCCGCTTGAGCTTGAGTACTGAGAGCTAGTCCGAGTACTGTGGCCATTAGTGTTTTATTCATTATTTCCTCCTCGTTAATGGCGAGAGCGAAAATACGATGAAAGATAAAATAAATATAATTAATAGTGTCGATAGTTGTTATAAGTAATAGTTATACTATTTGCTTATTAACAGGCCGATATTTCTAGGAGAGAGGTCTTCATCAAAGTACTGTTTGAGAGTTGGTTCAAGTCCTTCTTCTTTCAGCCATAATACTCTATCAGTCAAAATATACATTTCAAGAACTCGACCAAGCTGCCAACGGATGAGATTAGCATAGAACATTCTCTCCACTTCATTCTGGATGCTTTGGTCTTGATAGAATTTTCGCATTTCTTCTTTAGTGAAGGCATGATCAACACCCGCATAACTCAATTTCGAAGCAGCGTAGTCTTCAAATTCTCCACGATAAACAGAAGGAACGGCTGAGCCTACAGATTCAAGACGATTTGAAATTCCATTTTTAAGGCATAGAAGTTGGAGAGTATAGCGGAAAGTTTTGACCCGTTTTTTGAATTGGTATTCAGTTATTGTCATGTTGGCATGTCCTCGAGTCGCCAATGTCAAAGCATACTGATTGAGAGGTAGACCTTTCGATTTTGAATACATTGAAAGATTGACGTCTTTGGCTTCATCAAGTTTGTTATAACAGCAAGCAAAGTTGAATAATGAGCGACTTTTAGTTTTGAGACCAGCTCTCATTTGTTCAATTGCCAAGGGACCACAGGTGTGAAGACCTACTATCAGCGAATTTTCTCCACACTGAGTTTCCAGTTCAGGTTGCCTTTGAAATATAGTTTCATCAAAGAAAGTATTAATGAATTCAAGATCTGCATGCCCTTCAGGTTTTGGGTATTTCGCGAGTCTTTTTTTTCCAAGTTCTTGAAACTCACCATTCATATCAATCGAAGTGACAGGTATTCCGTGATAAAGTGAAAGTATTCTTCCAAGTTGGCCAGTTCCACCACCAATGTCGATGACTTTAATTTCTTTCATGTCATGAAGCTTGGCGAGAACACCCCGAATCTGATTGATCTCGTGTCGTTTCTTCTCTTTGACAAAATTCCAGGCCCATGAAGGCAGTTCGTCAGGGTGTACTTCTTCTCTTGGGAGCTCAATGAGCTCCTTGATTCTGGCATTAAGATCGGCCAGGGGTGAATTGGCCATAAAGGCATCATGTTTTCGGCAATCAATCAACCATGCATCGTTCTCAGAGAGTGCGGATAACCAGTCAATCCATTCTTTAGGATAGGCCGAGAGGTCAGGGTATTCATATAGAACTTCCTTCAGCCAAATGTCTGAAAGAGGTCCCAGAAAATCGACAATTTCATCAAAACGTTTATGGTAATCCAATGGCCACAGCCCCCGCTTAAAGGTATTCTATACCTTGCTTGGCATCAATAGGGAAGGCAATGGAAACGAAGAATACTATTGTTTTTGGGATGGGGCGCTCAGGTATATCAGCGCTCAAACTCCTAAACCATTTAGGGGTGGAAACTCTGGCGGTCAATGGACCAGCACTGGAGACATGGGTTACTCCTGAAATTAAAGCACTCTCATCTTCACAAATGACTGAGAAAGATTTTTTATCATTTGATGCTCATGACTTTTCGTCACTTGTACTTTCTCCAGGAATTCCTAGAACTCACCCAGTTGTTCAGAAGATATTGGCCAGTGGTGGTGAAGTCATTTCTGAGATTGAGCTGGGTTATCGAAACTGGAAGGGGAAAGTCATGGCCCTGACCGGAACTAATGGAAAGACCACCACGGTTTCTCTATTGGATTCCATCCTTCGTCATGCGGGGGTTAATGTTTTTACTGGCGGAAATATTGGTATTCCTTTTTGTGATGGAGTCTTGAATCAACTCCAAGGTTCGATTTACGACGTCGCACTTCTTGAACTTTCCAGTTTTCAATTGGAAAGCATGGACAAATTTCATCCCGATATCGCTGCAATATTGAACATATCAATGAGCCATGGTGAACGTTATCCTTCAATCGAACCCTATCGAGAAGCCAAGTTTCATCTGTTGGACAATATGAAAAGTGATGATGTTTTGATTTGTGATTTGAGTCTTGTGGATCAACTTCCTGATAGAAATTTCAAGTTGGTACCTGTATCTGATGAATTGGTTGAATCCGAACTCTTGTGCGATCTGCAACTTCCTGGACATCACAATGCTTTAAACTTATTGTTCGCCGAAAAGATGGCCTTTGAATTTGGGCTTGAAGTTGAGCAGATGAGAAAAGGCGTTCAGGAATTTAAAGGTGTTTCTCATCGCTTGGAAAGAGTTGATGTCGAGCAATCTGTTTTTAATGACTCTAAAAGCACCAATTGGGTGGCGACATTGACTGCTCTCAAGGCGGTTGATAGACCGATACATCTCATTCTTGGCGGCCAGCTTCGCATGAAGGATTCTACCGGTCTCATCAAGCCAGTGGTTGAGGCGATTTTTGAAAAAGTAGAAAAGCTATGGCTCTTTGGAGAAGCTGCAGAACTACTTGAAAGAGACTTCAAACAAATTCAGCATGAAAAGTTTGAGACTCTGGACGAATTGGTTCCCAAGGCACTTGTGGAGGCCAAAGAGGCCAATCTGGTCTTTTCTCCAGGGTTCCCGTCATTCGATCAGTATAATAACTTTGAGGATAGAGGGGAGAGCTTTAAAGCTCTGGTTCAACGAAATTGTTGATTACTATAGCTGATACTAGCAGGCTTACGCTTTTGAACTTTGCGCTTATTTTCTCTCATAGGATCGGCGATACTTATCTTGATCAGAAAGACCGAGAGAATAATAAAAACAATCTGTTTGACTCCGAAGCGCATGTAACTACCTGTATTTATAGAGTGAACTTATACAAAAGGTGACAAAATTTCACAGTTACTGTAAGTATCGGAAAGGTCGTAAAAAAACTAAAGTAAATTTAATAAATTTTTCTAAAGGTGAGTAATGAAGGCCAAAGAAGTCGGAGAAAAAATCAAGTCACTTCAAAAATTTATCGAGGGAAAAGACCTCGATGCCCTCTATATTTCAAGTTTCGATATTTTTCTTTCTGAATATGTTCCTCTAGGGGACAACCATCGGTATTACGTTTCAGGGTTCTCAGGATCTGTTGCGGAAGTGCTGGTTCCAAAGACTGGAAGAGCGATGTTGTTTGTGGATGGTCGCTATCACGAACAGGCCGATAAAGAAGTCGATCAGTCGATTGTCGAAGTGGTCAAGGTCCCTTATGGTGTCGATCTTGCCAAGGCGTTAATAGAGAAAGCAAACACTCTTGGCATCAAGGTTTTGGGTCTTGAAGGAGATCGAACTCCGCTTGGTTTTGAAAAGGAACTAGGAAAGGATTTTTCAGTCGTGGCCTTTGATCTAGGAGAAATTGCTAAGCTTATCGATGCTCCAGGTTTTGTACCTGATAATGAAGTTAAAGCGGTGTCAGATAGTTTGACTGGCGAAGCTGTTAAATCCAAAATCAAAAAGGTTGTAGGAACTGGAGAGGCCTTTTTCCTCTCTTCTCTTGATTCAATCTCATGGGTGACCAACCTTCGAGGTTATCATCATCCCTTTCAATCGACTTATATTGCCAAGGCCATTGTACTTGATGATAGAGTGATGATTTTTTGTCCAAGTGAAGTTGTTTTCGAAAAGAGTGTTGAAAATGATGAAAACTTCACCATTGTCAAAGTAGGATGGGATCGTTTGGGTGAAAAACTAGAAGAGCTGTCGCATAAAATCAATATTGAGAGGCTCTATTTCGATCCGGCGACAACAACAGCTGCTGACTTTCGAATTTTGGCCAAGGCCTTCGGTCACGATAAATTGAAGGAAAAAGAAAAAGGTATTTCAGAATATCATGCCACAAAGAATGACGTTGAAATTGATGAGATGGAAAAAGCTTTTGCTCGATCTGCTAAAGTGATTAAAAAAATTATTGATCATGTTTCATCTGAAGCAGAGAAAGGCATGAGTGAACTTGATTTTTATAATACGGCGAATAAGTTTTATCAGGAAGAAGGGGCCTTGGGTCTCTCATTCAAAACGATTTCTGGTATTGGGCCGAATTCATCCATCATCCATTTCGGTTCTCCATCAAACGATGTCAAAATTAAAAAAGGGGACTTAGCGCTCCTCGATTCTGGGGCATTCTATGAATCCGGTCTCGCAACAGACTGTACTCGTGCCTTTCTTCCAATAGGAGAGGCCAGCAGCGAACAGAAGAAGATTTACACTTTGGTGTTGAAAGGTCTCCTTCGTGCATTAAATGGAGTATTTCCAGAAGGCAGTCCGGGGTGCTATCTGGATGCTTTGTCGAGAGAGCCAATTCGAGCTCACGGTTATGATTATGCTCACGGTACTGGGCACGGCATTGGTATCAATGTTCATGAGTCAGGCTACAGGTTGACTCCATTTTCTCAGACTCCCCTTATTCCGGGCCGTGTTGGTTCGATTGAGCCTGGAATTTATATTCCAAATTTTGGTGGGGTCAGACTTGAAAATGTAGTCGTTGTTGAAAAACATCCTGAGTTTGAAGGGATGTGTCGCGTAAGAACTCTTATTTATCTTGGTTTCATGCCTAACCTCATTGATGAGGACTTGATGACTGAACAAGAAAAAGAATGGCTCGAGGTTTACGAAGCTGAATGCAAGAAGCGAGCGACAAGCTTTCGTAGTTGAAACCAGACCAATGGAGAAAGCAGGATGAGTAAAAAGGCGAGTCCTGCTGACTTTGTGTCGACTTGTGAGATTGTCCCGCAACCAATTGGTTGTTCTTTAGGATAGAGATAAGTAACCCCATCAATATCATCCCAACCAAGACTGTCTCTGACTGGAACCAGTGTGTAATACATAAGAGAATCTGTTACAGGTGAATGACCAAGGCCTACAGCATGTCCTAATTCATGAGCGATGATGGAAACCATTTGAGCGCGAGACTTATCCTGAAAAACATTGTCGGACCTATCGTTGATGGCAACCAAGGCCCCTACAATTGTTGTTCCACTGATATTATTTGGAATTGTGATAGCAAGAACGGTTCTTTGAGAAGCCGGGAAATTATCAGTAGTATTACCGTTACAAGTAATCAGAACATTACTTCCTACTGTAAGATTGGTATTAGGTTCACAACTTCCAGAATTGCTGTTGCAAATTTTTTCTGTATAGAACTTTGAATCCACGCTGACGACGCTTCCGGCCCGAAGACGTAATCTGGATGTGGGAACTGTATTCCAGAATTGAGCAGCACCATCGTTCACCATGGAAAGTATCTCACTCGAACTGACTCCAAGGTTGGTACAGTTATCTGCAACGTTCACTGTTACTTCACTTTGAGCGTAAGAAGCACTGACAGTGTTGTTCAGTGAGAAGGCATAGGACTTCATGGAGAGAGCTAACGCTAGTAAAGTGAGGAATGTTTTCATTTTCTGTTCTTCCTTGAGCTTGAATCAAAAATATTTCCAAAGTGATAGCTTACTGAAAGTGTATAGCTTAGAGCATTGCCTTCGGAAGATTCCAGGTTGAAATAATGACCTTCAAGTTTGGCACTCATTTCTTTGTGAAAATAATATTCGATTCCAAGAGTCGTGATGATGTTTTGACTGACCACTGCAGCATCAGGCATTGGGAAGTCTGTGGTGGTCGTTCCGTTGTTCAAAGATTGAGTACCACCTTCACTACTGATGCGGGTGTAAAACAGACCTGCCCCTAATTTGAAGACCCAGTCCATATAGTTATAGGCTCCAGAAAAGAGCAGAAAGTAATTCATCTTGGTGATCCTCGGGTCCCGTCCTGAACCTGGTTTCACTAATCCGGCTTCAGCAAATGCTGACCAGTCTTGGTAAAGTTGGTACTCTATGCCGGCAAGGATATAGGGCTCAAGGTCAAAAATCCCATTCGTATCACCGCTATCATCTGTTTGAACCTTTCCCGGAAGTGAAGTATAGCTCCCGATCCCCAGATAAGTGTCTTTTAGACCCATACCGTGAGCTGTGGTGCAACAGAGAATGATGGCCGAGCAAATTAGTTTGATAATGAGTTTCATGCTTCAAATTTTGTCAAAAGTTTATCAATAAGGAAATGACCAATTTCCAAAAAGTCCAAGTGGAGTTAAACTGTCTCACGTCTATCATCAAAGGATGTTTATGTTTGAAAACTACAGTGCTCCAAGTGATTTGATCCCTAGCGACCCACGTTTTGGCTGTGGCCCGAGCTTGATTCCTGTCGAGTTCGTCCAAAGTCTGGCCGATACTGGAGTTCATCTACTTGGAACTTCCCATCGAAAGCAACCAGTCAAAAATCTTGTTAAAGAAATGCAAGAGGGTCTGAGAACATATTTCAATATTCCTTCCGATTACACAATTGCAGTTGGTAACGGAGGAGCGACATTTCTTTTCGATATGATCGCCCTTGGGATTGTTGAAAAAAAGGCCACCCATTTCACCTGTGGTGAATTTTCTCAGAAGTGGTACAAGTCGAGCAAACTTGTTCCGTGGATTGAAGCTGAAGAAGTGGCCGTAGAATTTGGAAAAGGTATCACACCAACCAAAGTTCCAGGCAGTGACTTGATTGCTTGTACGTTGAATGAAACTTCAACTGGTGTTCAACTTGATTCTATTCCTGAAGTTGATGCCAATACCATTTTGGCAGTCGATGCCACCAGTGGTGGGGGACAATGTCCAATCGACGTTTCCAAAGTTGATATGTACTTTTTCTCACCTCAAAAAGTTTTTGCTTCTGAAGGTGGACTCTTTGTTTGCATCATGTCTCCAAAGGCCCGAGAAAGAGCATTGAGAATTGCTGAAGACAAATCAAGATACATCCCACCGATTATGGATTGGACAACATGTCTTGATAACTCAGACAAGAATCAAACTTACAACACTCCTGCTATCGCAACTTTATACTTCTTGAATGAACAGGTGAAACTGATGAATAAAGTTGGTTACGCTGGAGTTCAGGAACTTGCTCAAAAGAAAGCAGACCTGGTTTATGGTTGGGCCGAAGAGAAGCCATATCTCTCATGTTATATTCAAGAGCCTCAGTATCGTTCTGTAGCAGTTGCTACTATTGATGTTGATGACAAAGTAGACGTCACTGCTCTTTTGAACAAACTGGAAAATGACAAGATTGTTTATGGGATTGATGCCTATAGAAAGCTCGGTAGAAACCAATTCAGAATCGGATTGTTTCACAATATCACGCTTGAAGATCTTGAAAAGCTTACCAAGCTACTTTCAAACGCTATTGAATCAGAACTTTGATCCTAATAAGCTCCCGGAACATCTGTTTTGGGAGCATTAATCTTTATTGTATCCTTCTAGAAATTCATTTTTGAACTCAGTATAACGGTCTTCAAGAATCGCTTCTCTCGCTCTTTCCGCCAGTGACTTGTAGAAAGCAATGTTATGGGCCGTGGCCAGAATTTGTCCCAAGATCTCATTGGCATCGAACAAATGCTTGAGATAGGCGCGAGTAAAATTCTGACAGGTATAGCAGCTGCAGTTTGGCTCAACCGGGAAGAAATCACGTCTGTAATTTCTATGACGAATTCGGATTTTTCCTCTGTTGGTGAAAAGCGTTCCACCACGGGCAAACTTGGTTGGAATAATACAGTCACTCATATCAATTCCGTAATCCCAGATCATAAACAGATCTTCAGGATTCCCAACGCCCATCACGTAACGAGGCTTATCTACAGGCATTAAAGGAGCTGTATGAGAAACAATTTTCTCCATAAGCTCTGGACCTTCTCCCACTGAGACTCCACCAATCGCGTAACCAGGAAGATCTCGACTGGTTACTTCTTCGACACATTCTGCTCTCAGGTCATCATAAGTCGAACCCTGGATGATTCCAAACAATGCTTGCTTGGGGTTGGTCCATGATCTGATACAACGATCAAGCCAGCGGTGAGTTCTGTCCATTGAGTTCTTGGTGTACTCACGTGTTGCAGGATAAGGAATACATTCGTCGAAGGCCATCATGATATCACTGCCTAGGTTTTCTTGGATCCCGATGGACGTCTCCGGAGAGAGCATGATCGGCTTTCCTTTGGGACCTTTGAACTCGGCACCTTCTTCAGTGATGGAATGTTTTTGAAGTGAGAAAACTTGAAAGCCTCCCGAGTCGGTGAGGATTGGTCTGTCCCAGTTCATGAATTTATGTAGGCCACCTGCTTTTTTGACCAGGTCAGAACCTGGACTCAAATGCAAATGATATGTATTGGAAAGAATGATTTTGGTATCCATGTCTTCAAGCACAGAGGGTTGTAAGGCCTTGACTGCACCGTGAGTACCAACCGGCATAAATACAGGAGTAGGAATATCTCCATGTGGAGTCTTGATTAGTCCTGCTCTGGCCTTGGAGTTTTTGTCTACATGGACCACTTCGAAATTGAAGTGTTCTTTCACTTGGTCTTGAATTCTGTCAGTCATTACTATCTCTTTTATCTGCGTCGACGTTTCGAACGCGCTTTCTTCTTTGACTTCGCTGGCTTGGATGTCTTTCTGAATGACCTTTTAGCAGATTTTTGTGGAGCTTCAAAGTACTTTATATTTTTTGCAGAAAGTGCATT
Organism: Bacteriovoracaceae bacterium; assembly: GCA_041546685.1. Classification (GTDB taxonomy): domain Bacteria; phylum Bdellovibrionota; class Bacteriovoracia; order Bacteriovoracales; family Bacteriovoracaceae; genus M0603. The sequence goes on from JBFEVX010000118.1 coordinate 8,779, forward strand.
GAGCTGTTGTTTCAGGGACTTAATGACTGTTTCCAGACCTAGTCCAGACTTTTCGTTGGAGAGGGCCTCAAGTGATTCAATATTACTTCTAAAGCGCCCTTCAAACTGTGTGAAGAGATAATCAGATCCGATAGACAAAGCGAGATGGCAGCGATGCCTGTAGTAAGTGATGACCTTTCTATCCATTCCAGGTGCCAGTGCCTCTGCACTCTCAAGAAAGCTGTAAAAATCGAGTATCTCTAATGGCCCCCACTCGCTTTCTTTCAGAAGTCTGGCGGTGAGATCAAGATTATCTCTCCCTAGTGGGCGTGGTTTGATCAGTACCATTTGTTTCAAATCAGCTCCGGCTTCTTTGACGGCTTTTTTATAACTGATCTGCCAAACAGATTGATTGTTTTTGGCGTTTAAGGGAAGGATATTGATTGAGATATTGGCCTTTGGATTTTTATCTGAAAGCTCAATAAGTTGAACAGCTCCAAGATCTCTGAAAACTGTTACCGGTGATCCTGCAATCGCTAGTTTGTCCAATATGGTCTTTCTAAGATTTATGAGACCTCCAATGAAAGGACCGTTGGAGAGAATCACATCCAACATTTTTTCAGGTTGAAGAGAAAGAGCATTTTTTATCAGGACCTGGAATTCCTGTGCCGCGACTGGGGTAATGTTTTCAGATTCAACTGCGGCCTTGATATTTTTATAGAAATGAAAAGCAAGTGGGTTTCCACTTAGCCCAATTTTAATCAGTTCCATCTTTTTGAAAAAGTCATCTTTGACTTCTAATTGGGCCTTATTGCTTGAAGAGATGTCCAGTAGTTGGAGTTGGACGTGATGAGATTTTTCACTTTTTCTAAGGACAGGAATCAGTTCACGACTTTCAAACTTTCTTGCCTCTAGATGAAGCCCTAATAGAGAGGAAGCACCTGAAAATGGTAGTTCACCTTTTGCTTTCTTTGGAATGATCTTGACGACTTCAGGAGAGTCACTCATCAACCGATCCATATCAGTCAGTGCCGGGGTCAAAAGAAGAAGAGCGGCAAAGAATGGGAACATCAAAAGTGGACCCACAAATTTGGCAACCCCAAAGCGGTAAGTCATAGTGCTACCACTAGCGATTTCCTTTACCGTTCTTTTTCCAATCAAACAAGGAAGGTCTAGAAGGAGTAGAGGAGTGGTTATCAATCCAATAATCCAACGGACAACACCTGTGATTCTATTGGCGATCAGACTTCCACTTCCCCCGATCATCAAAAGCGAATGACCTGTTGTAACTCCGAAGAGAATGATCCCAACAAGGTTGAGAACAAGAAAAAGTGCAACGAAAGTAAGAATATTCACGTCAGCGACATAGTCCAGCCACTTGGCGTATTCCGCAAGGCTGGCAGGAAGTAGAGCTGTTACTTTTAAAATGAGAGGTGCCAGCATTTCACTGACTTTGCTCAGAAGCTCACTGATTTTCTTTTCTTGTCCGGAGAGCGGAATCAAAAATTCCTTGGCATTCATTGTGATCAAAAGATTCAGAACCAATGCCAAAAGTCTTCCTATAAAACCCGCGGCTGAAGCATTCGAACCTTTGAGAAATCCTTTTTGCTTCTTGGCCTTGATGGCCGGTGCCTGGTGAGCGGCCGTCAGTGTCTTTTCTCCACTTGAACCTTTTTCGGGTTTCTTTGGGAGAGCATTTTTTAATGATTCTTTTTTCTTAGAGAAAAACTCCTTAATTCTCGCAAAGAGGCCAGGACCTTTCTCCTCATCTTCTTCAAAATCATCATTGGCAATGAGTTCGTCTACATCGAGTTCTTCATCACTTTCCTGACCGACCAGATTATAGAAATCTTGCTTCGAAGAAATGTTTTCTGATTCAATTGTTATATCGAGTTCACCCATGGATAGTTTGTCGCCCTTATCGACGATGTACATCTTCCCATGCTGCAGTTGATGTCCCTCAAGAGAAGTTTTTCCATTACCACCAAGATTGTGAAGAGAGAGAATATCGTTATGAACTTTGAAGATACCGTGTCTTGGGGCCAGCCCAAATTCCTCAACCGAGACTTCTACTTCGTCGCTTGAACCAATGGAGACACTGTCGAAAATAGCAACGCGATGTCCATCACTATCGGGAATACTGATATCGAGAAAATAGACGACCTTTTGGCCCGTGTACTGTGGAGTTTCCACGTCTGTTTCATCCTTGAATGCAGGTACTTGATTATTCTCTCCCAAGCTGTGTCCAAACGCAACAAATTCACACACTTCGTCGTAATTAACGCATCTCGCGTCCAAACTTTTGGTTTACAAATTTCCTGTAGTCCTTAAACTCGTAGGGGAGCAAATTTCAAAACGCAAAGGAATGTATTCATGAAAAAGCTAGTCTTACTTCTCACTCTGCTTTTGGCTTCAGAGTCCTACGCAAATCTACTAACGATTTCTTGTACTGGTGTTGACTGTAACACTATTCAACCTCTGATAACTAAAATGCAAAACGATCTCAACGCTGACCTTCCAGACGCAGATCAGTCTTCCTACCTTTCAGGTATGGCCGATGCAGCTGTCGCTTCTCAAAAAGGTGTTGGTGTCGATCACGTAAACGATATTGACGTCTTTGTTGCTGGTGTTGGTATTGGTATTGGTGCTCACGTGGGGAACAATACTTTCTCTGACTTGGTTGGAGGAGATGTAGATGGTGAGCAACTTCGTGGTATCGGTCTTGCTCCATCACTTATGCTTGGGATCAACCTAGGTATGTTTGATCTTCCAGAGTGGGAGTATTTTGATCCAAACAAAATTAAGCTAATGGTGAACTTCTTTACTTTTAGTAAAGATGACACAGATTTCAATGCCAAAATTACAAACTTCGGTGTTCACGGAAGATATAAGATTGTTGAAGACAAAGCACTTCTTCCAGGAAAACTTCTTCACTGGCATGGTGTAAACATTTTAACTGGTTTTGAATACAGCTCACTTGAACTTGCTTATACAAATACTGAAACGACTACTTATACTGAAGGTGCTTTCACAGCGAACATTAACGGTACAATTAAAGCGGGTGCAAAGGTTACGACCATGTCAATCCCTGTAGAAGCTTCAACTGCAGTTTCTCTTGGATATGTCTTTTCACTTTATGGCGGTCTTGGTGCTGACATTTCTTTTGGTTCAGCTGAATCAATTGCCAATGTAAACGCTCCAATCTCTGTAACTTCAGGTCAAACAGCAAGTCTTGTCGCTAACCTTGATCTTGGTCAGAAAGACGGTCCATCTGCCATTTTGCCAAGAGCATTTGTTGGTTTCCAACTGGGAGTTCCTGTTTGGAAGATCCTTACTGTTCAATTGAACAAAGGATTTGGGGAAGAGGTTTACGGTATCACCGCCTCAACTAAGATCACTTGGTAATTTGAATAAAAATTTGCTATAGAAAGAAGGCCCGTGCGACA
>JBFEVX010000052.1:0-24447 GCA_041546685.1 Bacteriovoracaceae bacterium
AAAATTTCCAAAAGAAATGTGGACTTTGTCATTAATACTCATTGGCACTCAGATCATACTGACGGAAACAAGTACTTTTCTAAAAATTCCCATATCGTTGCTCATGAAAATGTTCGTAAAAGATTGAATGAAGATCAGTTCAATAAATTTCTCGATAAAACGACGAAAGCTCTTCCTGCTAAGGCGCTTCCAGTGATTACATTCAAAGACTCTCTGACTTTTCATGCTGACGATGAGGAAATTGAAGTCAGGCATCTTCCAAAAGGGCACACAGATGGTGATGCCATTGTTCTTTTCAAGAACTCAAAAGTCGCGCATGTGGGAGATCATTTTTTTAAAGATAAGTTTCCTTTTATTGACCTTGTCTCGGGAGGAACAGTTCAAGGTTATGTTCAAAATATTCAGTCTCTTCTTCAATTAATTCCTGAGGATTATAAAATCATTCCTGGACATGGAGATCTTGCGACATACGAAGATTTGAAAAACTTCTCAAAAATGTTGGTTCAAAGTGTTGATAGGGTCCGCGACTTCAAGAGGCTTGAAAAGTCTTTGGAGGAAGCTTTAAAAATGTCCTTTCTCGATGAATACAAATCTTGGGGGGATGGGTTTATTAGTAAGGAAAAATGGATCACTACGTTGTATAACGGTTTGTAATTATTAAGATTCCATTTTTTGGATCACTATGTTCCAGATTCGTGGAATGTTATTCCATATTTTCGTAAATTGTTACCAGAAGACAAGCTCAGTGAGCTTTAGAAAAGGGGTAACAAATGAAAAACCAACTTATTCTCATTACATTTTTGATTCTTCAGGCCTGGTTGATGACAGGTTGTGGTCAGATCGATTCTGATCAGGTTGATCAAAGCGAAATCTACACTTCTTATATCGGAACTTACAACGAAACTTCCGGAGATATGAAGGTCACAGCATCGCTAACTGTTGGAGGTCAGTTCGGTTCACAAATCTGGCTTACAGATGAGAGTTCACTCTCTGTTGATGGAAAACCGATGGATGCAGATGATGATATTTTTAATCTTATTCAATATAAATATAGGACTTCAAGAGACTCCAATGATTTCCCTGATGTCTTTCGTATTCGCTATCAAAATGAGGATGGGCTCGTTTATGAAAATATTGTTGATATGCCAGCAGGAGTTGATTTCTGGTTGGTCGATCGTTTGAGTCGAACATCTGGAGCTACATTAAAGTGGAAACTCAGACATTACTCAGGAAAAGCAGAACATTTGGAGTTTCTCATTGAAGATGAAATGGGTAAAGACATCACGATTTATCCTTATGCCAGCAGTGCCGAGGGATCTTATTATCTCGAACCACATAAACTGGATCAACTAAAGGGAACGTCGGTCACCATATCGGTATGCCGTTCAAGATATCAAAAATCCGTTGATGCTCCTGAAGCAGGAGGAAGCCTCAAGACAACTTACTGCACAAGAAAACAGTCCTATCCCATAACTGATTCAACTTGGGGGGAGAACCTCCACTAATTGCTCTCCTCTCATCCCTGGATTCCCGTTGAGGGAGTGGTTTTCCACTCCCTCTTTTTTTGCTAGGATGGGCGAAGGAGTTGTTATGGATATCAAGATTGAAACTTTTCCGATGGGAAGCTTTGGCTGTAACTGTACTTTGATTTATTCAGAGTCCACTAGAGAGGCGATCATCGTTGATCCTGGAAACGATGCCCAGAGTTTGCTGAAGTTGATTCAAGATAGGCAACTCAAAGTCAAAAAACTCCTTCATACTCATGCACATTTCGACCATATAGGATGCAGTAAAAACATCAAAGAAGAGACTGCGGCGACAATACACCTCCATAAAAAAGATGACCTGCTTTATAAGGCCTTGCCTGCTCAGGCGATGATGTTTGGACAAAGACCTGTTACTGCTGGAAAAGTTGATAGTTGGATTGAAGATGAAGAAGAGTATTCTCTCGAAGATACAGGACTTCAGAATTTTATGAAGTCGCTCTACACTCCAGGGCATACTGAAGGTTCATGTTGTTTTTATACAGAAGTTCAAGGCGAACCAATCCTTTTCAGTGGTGATACATTGTTTAATAATTCTATCGGACGGACAGATCTCCCTGGAGGAAGCTTTGATGAAATCAAAAAATCCATCAAAGACAGGCTATACACTCTTCCTGATGAAACGAAAGTTGTTACCGGTCACGGACCGATGACAAGAATATTTGAAGAGAAAAGATCTAATCCTTTTGTTTCAGGATGATATTATTCAAGACCAACAAGAGGACAAAAGTTCCAAGGAAAAACCAGAGTGGTAATTTGAAAGCACTTTGAATGCCATACTTGTCTGCAATGATTCCAAAACCGGAATGCATGAATATCAAAAAGAAATTGACCCAAGTAAACATAGAAGCGGTCATTGCATCCAAACCGGAATCAAATTTTTCTGCCAGCCACTCAATCCCAATCGGAAAAAAACAGGAGACGAAAAGCCCAGTAAGTGGCAAGAACCAGATACTGATTTTCATACCAGCAATTAGGCATAAACTCGCGAGTAAGGTGCTTAGTAACATGGCCTTGATACTTGATATGGGGAGGTTGAAAAAGGCAAAAGCCAGTCGTCCTGTCGTCAAGCTTAGAAAAAAGAGTCCAAGGGCCCATTCCGTGACTTCTCTTTCCAAGCTTGTTGTCTCTTGTAGGTAGTAGACTAATCTACTTGAGATGAGAATTTCTCCAGAAACATAAAGAGCGAAGCAAAGTCCAATGATGAATCTTGTTGTCCAGGATACTGGAAAGTTCATACTTCTAGTTGAATAATCCTGTTTTTGAAAATCAAAATTCTGCCATGTCATCAAAAATAATGTCAGCGGAAAGAGACTGATAAGAAAAAAGAAAGTGTACCAGATTTTTCCTGAATTCATCCAAAAAGAGAAGACAAGTGGTACTGAAAGACTTGAGAGACCGTAGATACCGTGAAGACCAGCAAGTGCCCTTCTTCGATATTGTGGAGTCGTTGATTTCGCTGTCAATATATTCATTGGTATTGCCGAACCTGAAGCACCCAATCCAGCAAGGCAAGAAGCGATGATTAAAAAAGTGAAATTGTAACCATTGGCCGGAAGCAGATAATAGAAAAAGCATCCTGAGAATAGAAACACTGAGGCGTATCTGAGGGCCTTGACAGCACCAAATTTTGGTAGCCACCACTTGCTAGTCAAGTTGATCAATAAACCTGCAAGTGTTCCAAGAGCAAAAATTAAGGAACCTTGATCTGAATTGATATCATAAAACTCAAGAATTCTAGGATAAGCAGGACCGCGACCGTTCTCGAAAAGTGCATGGCAAAGAAGACTAAAGTAAGCAGTGATCAGTAGTTTCCAATTTACCTGATCAGTTTGTTTTTGATCCATTTTGTCCTCTTTAAAACCGGTAAATTCATTTTTATATGGTTTCTGTTGCAAAGCAAAGGTAAAATTGCCACGTCCGGACTCTTCATCAATCTCAGACAAAAGTGAGAAGATATCTGGATTATTATGCTTGCGGAGTTAACAAAATCTCAAGGAGGAGAGCTTGATTGGCATAAGTAAGCAAACGCCGGAAAAATCCAACGTCAGTCTTTTGATTGTGTCGCTTCAGGAAGAAAGAGATGAACTTCACTTGAGACTGAATGAAAGTTTGTGGATTGAACCGGGTTTGAGAATTACATTCAAGAGAAAAGACGGACTATGTCTCATCGAAACTACTGATGAGTGTCTGGCAGATGTTCTTGTTGATGGCAGACCTGTGATTAACTCTTTACTATATACGCCTGGGCAGGAACTCAAAATTAATAGGAACAGATACCTTCTTGTTCCTAAAGAAACTCGAGTTCAAAAAAGAAAATTTACTCATACTCTGGAGTTGATGAAAAACAATCCCGCTATCTATTTTGTCTTAAGTGGGGTGATCTTGTTTTCAGGATTGAGTCTACTAGAAAGAGCTAAGCTACATCCAAGTCGTGCCTACTCTGACAGAGCGGTTATGGAAAAGAGTATTGGCCAAAGCCTTCGAAGTGAGATCACTCAACTCGATAGAACGTTAAAAACTTATGGAAACGATAAAGATTTTCTCCTTCGAAAAATCGAAGTACTTTCACATATGGCCAGAGTCAATCCTGGCTTGGCCAGATTGGCCTTTGTGAAAATTCAAAACAACACAAATGATGTTGAGGTTCGGAAACTGGCCAGTTCAATTATCAGCAGACTTTAAAGCAGCAACAGTTCTTTTTATATCAGACTCATCGTTATAGATGTTCGGTGACAATCTTAGTACATGTTTACCAAAATGTTTTGGTGTGGACACAATAATACCGTGTTCATGCCAGAGATTGACCATGAAGTCCCAACCTTTTTTAGAAATTTTTTCTGGAGTTTCGAATGTAATGAGGGGAGAAACTTCCCAATCTTTACTTAAAACATTCCAACCCAATTGGTTGTTCATTTGTTCTTGAAGTTGTTTTCGAAGTTCTAATCGAGTGGAGTAAATTTTTTCTTCTCCGATTTCGCTCCAGAAGTTTAAAAGCTCGCCAAGGCCCATAAAATTGGCAAAATCAAAAGTTCCTTTGAGATAAAACTTTTTAGCAGTACCTTTTCCCTTAAATGCGTCCAGGTGAAAAGCATTGTCATAAGTCGGCCAGCCAGCAGTCAAGCAGCTGAGAAGATCTTTTGATTTTGGATTGATCCAACCGAATCCTGTTCCTGCTGGACCCATCATCCACTTGTGAAGATTGCCTCCATAAAAATCGATATTTTTATAAGTCGAAAAATCCAACTTCATAGCACCTGGTGCATGAGCTCCATCGACAGCTACGCGGGCTCCTTTTCTTTTACAGATTTCACCTATTTTATCCAAAGGAAGTATATCACCATTTGATGTCATGATATGACTTACAACATAGAGGTCATTTTGTTGAAGTTCACTTTCAAGTTCTGTGAAATAAGAATCATAATCAACAAATCCATCTTTCAAATGTTTTTCAAATGACGTTTCTATCAATGGGATATTTTCACTTTCACAACGATACTGGCAGATATTGACTGTTGCACCGTACTCAAGATCGGTCGTGATGATTCTATTCAATGACTTTTTTTCGAGACCAAGTATGAAATGATTGAGGGCCTCGGTGACATTGTGACAGAAGAAAAAGTCATTGGGGTCTAGATTGAAAAACTCACCCATTCTTTCTTGAACATTCCAGATCGCCGGAACAAATTCAAAGTGCCCAAGAGTTGGATTGGCCCGGTATTTTTCCTTATGTTCAAAAATAAAGTCGCGAACACTTAAAGGGTAAGAGTTTTGAGTGCCTGAGTTCATATTGATCTGATCACTGGGAAGTTTGAAAAGATTTTTCATGTTTTGCTCCTGAGCCATAAATAATGGTCGAAAAGTTCTCAGCTTGGCAAATTTCTAAACTTTCAAGTTCTTGATTTTACATAAATTCGGATATTCCTAGGATAATTGTCTTATGAATGATGATGCTTTGAAGAGGGCCCAGGAAGAGCTCTCGGAGTTTCTCGAAGAGCATCCCCACTTGAGAGAGTTTCAAAAGGAGTTGAACAAGCATCTTGAGGAGTTGGGTGACGATCCTCTTCTGAGAATGACATTTTTGATGCGAGCGATAGCCACGGTCATGAGGGAAGAAATGATTCCGGCAATGGAAGAGTTAGATCAAAAACTTGCTGACCTGAAAGTTGAACTGACCAAAAAAGATGCTGCTTAGGTGGTCTGTTCAAACAACTCAGGGATACTGAGTTCATGAAACTTCGCAAGATTGAAAAGCGTTTCTAGCTTGAGGTTGGACTTGCCGCCTTCAAGGTCCTGATAGTGTCGATAATTAATTTGCATTTCTTTTGCAAATTCTGCCTGTGACATTCCTCTCTGCTTTCTGAGGTCTTTGAAAATTTTCCCAAGCGATTTGAGAAACACACCGTAGTCAACTTCTTTATTGTAAATTGATTGTAGTTTACGGCTCATATCCATTTCATGTCTGTAAACGGCCATTTCAATATTGGATTGAACATCTTCAATTTTAAAAGGCTTGATCAGAAAGGCGTCTGGTTGAGTGACTTTTGCTCTATCCAGAATTGTTCTGTCAGTACTTCCTGTAATGTATATAAGAGGAAGATCATAGATGCTTTTAATCTTTTCTGCAGTTTGAATTCCATCAAGGTCGCCTTGAAGATTAATATCCATAAGGAGAACGTCGACTTCTTCGGAGAATATGTGTTTGATGGCACTGTCTCCGTCGGCAAAGACTCCAGATACCTCGTATCCGCACTGAACAACTGATTCACCTAGAAGGTTAGCAATCAATTCCTCATCTTCAACGATCATGATTTTATACATTTTAACTCCCATAAAATTCGTACCTTAAACAATAATCACTTACGGCAGAAATACACGACGCGAGGCGCTTTTTCCCTATAATGGAATTAAAACTTAAGAATGGCTTTAGAGTTGTTAAAGCAAATCGTTGAGATTTCTTGAATCGATAGTTGTCGCAACGTGGCCAATTGCTGGGCGAATTCTTGAATTGAATACTTGCTCTCATCTGTCTCGATCAAAAGGCGCTCATTTGGAATCAAGTTTAGGGAGTTGAATCCCTTGGAGTTTTCCTTGAAGAGTTTATCACCATAAGAAAAGAAAAGGTTTTTCTCTTTCAAGAGACGTTCTGTAATTTGATCATTTCCATTGTAGTCATGAAAGATAACTGCATTTTTGAAATTATTTTTGAGGAGAATTTCAATTATATCCTGATAGGCCTTCACACAATGAAGGATTATTGGCTTGTCATATTTTATCGCCAGATCAATATGATGATTGAAAAAATCTTTTTGCTGAGAGAAATTTTCATCTCGAACTCTATCAAGTCCAGTTTCTCCTATCGCCTTACACCGTACATCTTTTAAAAGTTCTTCAATTGAAGAGAGGTCTTCATTTTTTAATTCAAACCATGGGTGCAAACCAACTGAATAGAGACCCTCTTTTGGAGCTCGTTCTTTATTATTGTAGACAACATTGAAGAGTGAGTCTGGTTTTCCTGGAGTATGAGTGTGAAAATCAAATATTTTCATGCTTCTTCACTTAAAGCTTTGACGATATGGGATGCGGCCATAAAGCCAAACGTTCCTGTAATAAAAGTCGCGGTACCCATGCCTGTATGGCAATCAAGCTTCAAATTACCTTCAGGTTTCGATTCGCAAACACCACCTTGACCATCTGGGTACTTTGCTAGCTCTGACGAGAATATACATTTGGTTCTGAATCTGGTTTTGTCTTTTGGGAAGCCGTAATCTCTTCGAAGTTTCTTTTTGACTCTCATTAAGAGCATGTCATTTATACTTTTTTCAAGATTCGCAATGGTGATTTTTGTAGGATCGATCTTTCCCGCAGCTCCTCCGGCCATCAACAGGGGGATTTTCTTTTTGCGACAGATAATCAACATCAAACATTTAAGTTTGACGTTATCAATAGCATCAAAAATGAAATCGAACTTTTCATCAATAATCTCATTAATGTTTCTTTCGGTGAGAAAATCATTAAGCACATTAATTTTGACATCGGGATTGATACCGAGAAGTCGCTCTTTCATGACTTCTACTTTTGGTTTTCCGATGGTTGAGGCCAATGTGTGAAGTTGTCTGTTGGTATTGGTGATGCAAATATCATCAGCATCCATTAGTGTGATTTCTCCAACTCCTGAACGCACTAAGGCCTCGGCTGACCACGAGCCAACGCCACCAATTCCGATAATTAGAATGTGGGCCTTTTGCAGTTTTTCCAGTGGATTCCTGCCAATGAGTCGCTCTATACCGCCAAAGCGGTATGTAATTTCTTCTTTCACGCTGCGTTGTATAAAACATTTTTTGTCATTTGTCCTCTATGTCTCTGAATTATGTTCAGGAATGATGCGTCGTGTCTGTAACGAATGGCGCAAACATGCCACAAAGATAGGTACCTTAGAGAGAGGAGAGACACATGAGTACCTTGAAGATTTTTATCTTGAGCTTTTTCTTGCTGGTTTCCGGCGCATGGTCTGGGGAAAACCCTTATGTGCTGTTTAGAGATATCGAAGAAGGAATGGTTCAGCTTGATATGAACGTTGGCGACAACGTGGTCAAGATTGAAAGAACAAGAGCTGATATCAAACTTCTTTTTGATCGTTTCAATAAATTCAATAATGAATTTTCTGAAGAGTTGATGAGCCAGGTTGATCGAGATGAGGTTCTTAGAGGACTCCAACTTACGGTAATGCATCGATCTGTTAAAACTTACTTATCTCTCTCAGCAAAAATCCAAACACTCGCTTCTCAAACAGGAATTACATCCGACAAAGTACTCAAAAAGTATCTGAAGTCTGACGACCAACATAAGAATCGTCTGGCGATGTCTTGGATGGGATTGCAGTTGGACAATATAGAAAACTTTCTCGGCACATATAGAAAGTTTTTTAAAAACAAAAAACTAAGAATTCTTATGAATTCAGAAGATAAGAGTTATCAAATTAAGGCTAATCAGCTGAAGGACTTCACTTCGCTTCTCGTTTCGCGAGGAACAGAAAAGAATCTATTGAAGTCTTTCGATAGAATTGAAGACTTCAGAGGAGACTTGGCAGCACCTGCTCATCAGATTCTTTCTCGAACGATCACCATGCAAATTAAAGACAAAATTCTTAAATCTACAAGAAAGGACTTAAGAAAGAACTATCGTAAAGACAGATGGTACAAAACTGGACGCTTCCTTCTTCATCATGCTTCAGGACTTTTCGGTAATGCCGCAGGAGCGATCAAATTCAGAAGAGGATACTTGGATAAAAATGACCAACTTAACAGTGAGATTCTTTCAGAGTTGAAACCTCTTGATATGATCACAGAAAAGACTCCATTTATTCTTACTGACAAATTTATTCCTGGAAACTTTGGTCACAACGCCATCTGGCTTGGAACAAAAGAGCAATTGATCGCCATGGGAATGTGGGATCATCCTTCGATCAAGAAGTTACAGCCGATGATTGAAATCGGTTACAGCATTATTGAAACAGATAGGTCAGGGACACATCTTAAGAATATCGCCAAGTTTATGAATGTCGATGATTTTGCCATCATGAGATTAGAAGGCGTTACGGAAAATAAAGAATACTATGAACAAGTTTATAATGTCGCGATCGCCCAGCTTGGTAAGACCTATGACTTCAATTTTGATGTTGAAACTACAGATAAGCTTGTTTGTTCAGAGTTGCTTTATCAATCTTTCGGTGACATTGCATGGCCAACTGAAAAGTACTTAGGGCGTGTGACGATTTCTCCTGATAACGTGGCTTCATTGATTCTTTATGCCAATGCTCCAATGGATCTTCAATATTACATCAAGGGGCAAGAAGACCGTTCTGTTCTTTATAAAACAGAAGATGATCTCGCTAACGATCTTGGCTTTGTAAAAGACGAAGAGAGAAGCACCATTGATGAGAACTTCTACATGCAGCCTTACAAAAAGTGTGTGAAGATGCTTAAAGACGGAATCAAAAGAAAAGTCTGTTATACAGACTACAAACGATTTGAGTACAAAGCACCAAGCTTTTTACTCGGCCTTCAGTAATTCTATATGTGGACGTGGTTAAATAGACCATGTCCACGTCATTCTCATTCCAAATCATGATCTAAATCAGCTACACGAATTTCATAGACCTCTACAATTGATATATAGGAGGCAAATATGAAACCAGTACAAGTTCCAGTATCCGAATTCACTTCTGAAGAATTAGAATTAGTTGATGTAAACACTTCAATTGTTGAGGTTTACAAATTGATGAAAGAGAGAGGAATCAGACACCTCCCTGTAGTTGATGGAGACAAGGCCGTCGGTATCATCAGTGATCGTGATGTCAGGTTCTGCTCACATATGGACGGTGCTGCTTATCTGACTGCCAAGGAAATCATGACTCCAGATCCAATCGCAGTGTCTATGCATTCTCCATTGGGAAGAGTGGCGTATGAAATGTCGAATAGAAAATTGGGATCAGTGCTCGTCTTTGATGATAGAGGAGCTCTTTATGGTATCTTTACCACTACTGATGCCTTGAATGCATTGGTCGAGATTTTCAGTGATACTTTTCCATTGGATTTGGAAAGTAAGGAAGAGAGCATCTTTCTCTAGGATTCCTCAAGCTTCCTCTGGAGTTCATCCATACTTAGGCCAAGTTTCTCAACGACTGAGGCCAGCTCTGGAGGAAGTGGACATCTAAGCTTTAGCAGTTCTTCAGTTTCTGGATGCTCTATTTCCAGTTTCCATGCATGGAGAAAAATTCGATGAAGATCATACTCTTCTCGAAATTTTCTATTCATAGGGCCATTACCCTTATTTGTATCTCCAATAATATTGAACATACGTCTGGCAAAATGTCGTCTGATCTGATGTTTGCGTCCAGTTTTGATCTGTACTCGGCATAGAGTAGTGTCTTCAAATTGGGCCAAAGGCCAATAGAGAGTTTTAGCTTTTTGCTCAACACCTTTTTCATTCTTTAATGGAAAAGTCCATTCTCCAGGCTCTGTTAGATGGTTTCGACAAAGAGTGATGTACTCTTTTCTGGTATTCGCAAAATGCCAATGGAGTTGTAGGTCTTTGACGACTTCGCCAGAGAGTCCAAACAGAACAATACCTGAAACTGGACGATCTAATCTGTGAAGAGGATAGACTCGTTGTCCGATTTGATCGCGGACTCGGGACATCAAGCTATCTTTTTCATTGGTCTCTTTCCAGTAGGGGTGAACCAGAAGTCCTGACGGTTTTTCAACTGCCACAACGTAATCATCTTTGAAGAGAATATTGATCTCGTTACTCATTTTCTTTACTCTTCAGTTGCCCACAAGCTGCAAGGATGTCATCTCCTTTAGTGGTTCTAACCATCGTCCTCATTTTTCTATCGACGAGATATTTTTTGAAGCGGTCTACTGTATCGATGTCGGGTCTCTTGAAAGAACTTCCCGGCCATGGATTAAAAGGAATGATGTTGAAGATGACCTTACCCTTGGGAAGAACTTTTGAAAGTTCTTCAGCGTGTTCTTCGCTATCATTGAAATCTTTCAAAAGAAGGTATTCAAGCGTAATGTACTGCCTTTTCTTCAGTGGCAGTGAATTTAATTTGGTCAGAACTTCTTTTAGTGGATACTTGGCATTGATCGGAATCAATTTTTTTCTTTCTTCCTCAAAAGGAGAGTGAAGAGAGAGGGCCAGGTTTATTGGAGGAAGTTCATTCCATCTTTCAAGGCCTGGAAGAAAGCCGACTGTTGAAAGTGTAATCTGTCGAGGACCTAGTTCCAATGCCTTGGTATCAGTCATAATAGTGAGAGCTTTTTTCAGCTCATCAAAATTGTGAAGAGGCTCTCCTTGCCCCATGAAAACTACATTTGGTTTGATCGCTTGTCCTGGTCGCTTTTCTTTGAGGTACTGCCAGGCCCTGATGTACTGACCTATAATCTCGTAAGATTTCAGGTTTCGTTGAAGACCTTGAGTCGCTGTGAAACAGAACTGGCAGTTCATGGCACAACCGACCTGTGTGGAAAGACAGACAGTGTACTTCTTGAAAAATGGAATTAGTACTGTTTCAACACTTGCCCCATCTTCAAATTCAATCAGAAATTTCACAGTACCATCACTGGATTCTTTAGCTGTTTTTATATTTGGAAGACTGAAGTCGAATGATTCTTGAATTCTTTCTCTCGCCTTATTTGAGAGTAGTTGAAGATCGATACCATTTTGATGAAGATTTTTATAAATCTCATCAAAGACAAAATCAGTGAATAGGGGAGAGTGCCCATGACCTTGGAAGAATTGATTGAGCTCTGTTCTGTTCAAAGCGTAGATGCTGTTCACGGCACTCCTGAAAATGTTTTTCAAAATCTGATGATTCCGAGTATTTACCTTTTTTGGCATTATGAGTCAATTTGTCTTTCGCTCTCTTTCGCACCATGATGTGGATTCAGGAGGAACACCGATGAGAATGATTCTACTCTTACTTTTAACACTATCTACCGCCCATGCGGAAAACTCCCTTACTTTGCACATTATCAAGTCCCCGAATGGACTCGATTGGAGTACTCCTAAGGAATTGGCCAGAACAGTGGTGCTTAATGCTTTGAGCCCTAAGAATAGGATGATTGGGCATGTGGCCATCGAACTCAAGTGTGAAGGCGGAGCCGACAAATCTTCGGTTCATGAAGTAACAGGTACGACAAATGCCAAATCTTCGGTCTACAGCAAACAGATTCTCTTCAAGAAAATGGGATTCGGTGTGATATTTGATACCTATGCTGGGGCCATGGAAGAGAAGGCTAACCTTTTAGATGAGCTGGAGAAAAAATATAACAAGAAGAGAAGAAATAGAATCACGTTCATAAAGCATCTGATTAATCCTAAAACATGTTACAGACTCAAGTCCTATTTAGATGAGTATAGAAGCAAAGGTTATGGAAAATTTTATGGGTTACCTTTACGACCATTGATGCGTGAAGGTGCAGGTTGTTCAGCATTTGGTGTGAGTTTTCTCACAAACGCAGGATTGATGAGAGACGAGTTCCTTGAAAATTGGTCTTATGATTTGCGAGTCCCGGCCGAATTTATTGGAGGAGAGTTTCACCCAGATGGTGAGAACAAAGTAAATTTTTTGAAATTATATTTTCTTAAAAACTCGAAAAATCGTTGGGCAACAGAAGATGAAGAGCATAGACGAATATTCTTTTGGGATCCCGATACCATGTATAAATGGACTCTAGAGAGAGTTCGTAACTTGGACTATCCTAGAGCGATTATCGTGAAAAGGGGAGAGAGCCACGGGTTGGTTATACAAGCTGCTCACCTCCCAACTCCTGATGGACCATTATTTGAAAATTAAGTCCCCGCCCTCGAAAGAGCGGGGGGAGTCTTAAAGCGGATTATGATTCGCTTTCAAGGTATTGATCGGACTCCTTGAATTCAGGAGTAGGGTTTTTGTGATTCTCGAGAGCTCGAGCATAGTTCTTGTAATGTTCTTCTTCGACTTTGGTCAAACCTTCGAATACCTTTTGGAGTTTTCTTAGTCTGGCCTGGAACATTTCCATGTGTTCTTTGGTGTCTTCAATACCTTCTTCGAATTCCTTGATCATCCACTCGTCAGCACCTTCCTCTTTGGCGATTTGGGCGAACTTTGGATACATCTCGGTGTACTCGTACTTTTCTCCTTCAGCAGCAACTCTTAAAAGATCTTCTGTTGAAGTTGAGGCCATCGGGAACATCTGTCTTAGATAACCTTCAGCATGTCTTGTCTCGTGCTTCGCAGTTTCTTCAAAAAGTTTTGCAATTTCTTCGTCACCGTTTTTTCTCGCAACTTTCGCAAAGTACATATACTTTTGATAGGCCATGCTTTCTCCGGCAAGAGCAGCTTCAGCATTCTTTAGTGATTTAAATTCTTTCTTAGTTGTCATAATCAATACCTCCGTTGATTTGTTGAATACAGTATCGCCCTGAATGGTTTATAAATAAATTCGATTAAATCTATGGTGTGATAGTTTTTTTCTATGAGTCGAGTGGTAAGGTATCGAAATTATGGAGTTTTATCTATCGATTCAGTCCTGATAATATCTAGCATCAATTTAAAAGGATTATTATGAAGTTGCACGCGTTGTTGATTGGTCTTTTTCTTTTCACTTTTTCTGCATTAGCTGAAATTGAAGTTTACGATCCTGCGACAGGAGTTTCGGAAACTTTAGAAGATTTTGCTGACCAAAGTTCTTCAAGTGCTTTTTATATTCTTGGTGAGTATCACTATAACGATGTCATTCAAAAGGCCCAAGCTGATGTGATGAAGAGTATTGTTGAATCAAATCAGGCGCAAAAGAGTTTTGATCTTGCTTGGGAATTCATGAACTTCAACGATAGAAACGAACAGGCCAATTTATGGGAGCAAGTCCTTACTGGAAAACTATCTATTAAATCTTTTCTAGAAAAATTTGGTCAAACTAATGCCACCGCTTACGAACCAATTTTCGAAGTGGCCAGAGACCTTAAAGCAGACTATTACGGCGTGAATGCTCCTCGTACTGTCAAATCACAGATAATCAAAGGTGGCCTAAATTCTGTTGATCCCAAGTGGCTTCCACCTCGTGTTGACGTTGGTGGAGATAATTACTTGGAAAGGTTTAGAGCTGCAATGGGTGGACATGTAGGTGATGATGTCTTGCAATCTTATTTTCTGGCCCAGTGTTATACAGACAGTGTCATGGCCCATTACCTGAATAACTTTTCAAAAAACAATTTGAGTTTTTTAGTTGTAGGTTCATTTCATAATGACTATCGCGATGGAACTGTGATCAGACTAGAAAGCTTGACCTCAAGGCCTGTAATTTCATTGAAGTTTCTTAACGCTTCAGAGTTAAGTGCTGATGAGCTTGAACAGATGAAGAAACCACACCCAGTCTATGGACCTATTGCTGACTACCTGATCATAGTAAAGTAGCTCTAATTTTAGGCAACCTCATTTAAGCCTTTGAAATCTTTTGTAAAGATTTTTGCAGACTCTTCCTTGCAATCGTAAAGTTCGACATTTTTTTTTTACAAAAAAGTCCTTTTAATTCAGGTATTTATTCAAGTGTAAAGAAATGATGACCAAAGCTTGAAGTTTTCTTTACAATGTAAAATTAGAATAACTTAAGACAAGGGGAACACTATGAGTGAACTTAAAAAAATTTGCTACGTAGAAGACGAGGTAGATATCCAAAAGATTGCAAGAATCTGCCTTGAAAAATACGGCGGCTACGAGGTGGACATCTTTTCAAGTGCCGATGAGGCCTTAAAAGGAATGGAACCTTCTGCTCCAGACCTCATTCTTTTGGATATCATGTTACCGGGAATGGATGGAAGGGCATTGTATGCAAAACTCAGAGAGATTGAATCTTTGAAAGATGTACCTGTTGTCTTCTTAACGGCGAAGGTGGGTTATTTAGATGACCCTCAAGAACTTTATAATCTAGGTGCCGTGGGTGTGTTGGGAAAACCTTTTGATCCTGTGACACTTACACAAAGCATTGAAGATATTTGGAAGTATTATGTCGAAAACCATAGAACTGCCTAAGTTTTACGAAGAATTAACACCTCCTTATTTGAATAAGAGAAAAGAGGAGCTGGTGTTACTTCAAAGTTGTTTTGATCAAGGAAACATTGATCACATTCAAAAGCTTGCTCATAAAATTGCAGGCAGTGGGGGAAGCTACGGACTTCCTGAGATCTCAACGTTGGGAAAAGATATAGAGTTGGCAGCTATTGCTGGTAACAATGAGGAATTGAAAGTTCTTTTGGACAAATTTACGCAATATCTTCAAGAGATTGAAGTGGTGTTCAAGGACTAAGGAGTTTTTTAGATGAGTACTGGTAAGAAGATTCTCATCATTGACGACGATTCGGATATCCGGGCTTACTTTGCAAAGTTCTTCAGGGTATTGGATTCAAATATCAAGCTTTTTGAAGCAGAAACATTAGTCTCTGCCGTTGATGTTCTTGAAAAGGAAGATATTTCTCTCATTCTCCTGGATCTAAGACTTGAGTACGAAATGGGAGTTGAGTTTTTAAAGTTCCGACGTGATCTGGAACATCTCAAAAAGATCCCGGTTGTGGTCATCTCAGCTCACAGTGAACAGGAACTTGTCATTGAGTGTCTGAAGTATGGAATCAAAGATTTTATTAAAAAGCCTTTTGAAGGCTTTGAGCAATTAAAGAATAGACTGGAAAGAATACCTTCGTTTTCCAGTATACTCTAACTTGGAGGATCAAGTGGTTAGCATGCAAAGAGTTTTATTGATTGACGATGATGTGGACATCTTCAAGCTCGTCGAAAAATCTTTAGAAGGGTTGTTTCAAGTGGACTACGCGCCAACAAGTACGTCGGCCAGAAATCTAATGAGTCAAAATAATTACTCTGTAGTCATTGTGGATCTTTATTTGGAAAGCGAATATGGAATCACTTTGATTAAAGAGTTCAAGGGGCAAGGTCTTCTTGAAAATAAGAAAATCTTTATTCTCACTTCTGAAAAGGCCATTGAACAGGAAATTGAAGGTCACAGAATTGGAGTTGACGAATATATAAGAAAGCCAATCAATCCTCAGGTATTTCGTGCGATTACTGAAAAAAATGTGGTGAAATTGACGAAACAATCTGATGACGTTTTGAAAGTGGGGGAACTGAATATCAGTCTCTCATCACTTAAGGTTACTCTTGGAAAAGACATTAATGAAAATGAAGTTGATCTTACTGGAAAAGAATTCAAAATTCTTGTCAGTCTTGTCAGAAATAAAGGCAATGTCATGTCGAGAGAGAAGCTTTATGAATCGATTTGGGAAAAAGAAAGTGATAGCTTACAAAGAACACTCGATATGCATGTGAGTACGCTCAGAAAGAAACTAGGGGATTACGGAAGCTGTATTAAAACTGTCCGTTCAGTTGGCTATAAGTTCGAAACTTAATACCTCAGTTCTGTTCGACTTGATAAACTCAAGGCAGAAGATTCAAATGCTTTTTGAGTGACTTCAATCATTTGATCTTTGGTTTTGGCATTACTGATCTTTGAAGAAACACTATGGCCAAAATTTAGCCAAGGGTGGCTGACCTTCAAATAAAAAAGAATTCTTTTTCTTGCATCTCTCTCATTGAAAACTTCATAAGATCTTTTGATGAAAAACTCAATGGCCTTGCCGTATTCTTGAGCTTCTTCTTCAGGCGAAGTCGGTGGTGATTGACCTTCTCGTCCGATAGGAGAAGGAAGACCCATATGATTTCCAAGTTGCCAGAAAATCCATGGTCTAGCCGTAAGTGCGCGACCGATCATGACAGAGTCACAACCTGTTTCTTCTTTCATCTGAATGGCATCTTGCCAAGTCTGAATGTCACCGTTGCCAATCAAAGTCTTTTTAAACTCATCTTTGATCATTTTTATTTGTGACCAGTCGGCACTCCCTTTTCTCTTTTGTTCCGGAGTTCTTGGATGTAGTGTCAGCCAGTCTGCTCCTGAAGTATAAAGTCCTTCACAGAACCTTTTGAGAAAGTCTTTATCGTTATTGGTTCCTGCACGGAGCTTTACTGACAGCGGAAGTTCTGTATGTCTACGGGCCATTCTAACAACGTTGTGGGCGTATTCTGGATCTCCCATCAAGGCCACTCCGTAGTTATGGCGTAGGGCCTTACTTTGAGGACAACCCATATTGATATCGACACCAACTGCTCCCCACTCTTCCAGCTTGGGTAAACTTGCTTGTAGAAATCGATCTTCATTGACAAGAATTTGTGGAACTAAATTGTTGTCTATTACTGAAGTGACGGTTTCTGGAGTTTCTCCGAGTACTTGAGCAGATAGTCTTCTACTACTTAGCATTTCGGTCGGCCAAATCGTTTTATGGCCTTTTGGCATGTAACTCTGTACCAAATCTCGCAATACTACGTGGCTGAGACCAACCATTGGCGCAAGACAAAATGGAAAATCGGCTAGTTGAGCAAGAGTCTTTCCCTGCTGTTCTCTTTCATTAATCATGATCTCTCTTTATACTTTGTAATTAATAAATTAAACAGGGAAATCAATCTGTGAAGGCCTTGACTGAAAGCTGGAAGACATTGAAATTGATGCGTTCTTTGAAAGAGTATAAGCAAAACTCTAAAGAATCTGAGTCTGAGGCCAGAAAGCATTTATTGGAAAGCTTTGCAGATAAGAATGGTGTTCAGTTCAAAATCGCCCAGTACTTTGACCTAGGTAATTCAATAGATGGTTTAGCACTTCGAGACTATGCCATGATTCCAATGGATGAGGTCGTTGGTATACTAACTAAAGAGTGGGGAAGTGAAGTTCTGGCTGAGTTTGATATCAATTGGGAATTCGTCAAATCAGCTTCCATGGGACAAGTTCATCTCGCCCGTCTAAACAAACAGGATAAAGATGTAATCATCAAGGTACTTTATCCTGAGATTAGAGAAACAATCGTCAATCAAATCAGAGGACTAGAGCTAGCTTCATTCATTCCGAGTGCTTTGATGTCCAGGAAATATAAACTTCAGATGGATGATTATCTTGAAAAGCTAAAACAGATTCTTGAGAAGGAATGTGACCTGAGAAATGAAGTCAAGGCTAAAGAGCTTCTCCAAGAGTCAATGAAAGATTGTCCATGGGTGAACATTCCTGAAGTGTTGGAGGAATATTGCTCTTCAAATATTTTAGTTCAGGAATTTGATTCTGGTTTGGAGTTTGAAGCATTTCTTGAACAGGCCAGTTCAGACGAGCAAAAGGCCATGGGTGAAAGTTTTATCAAAATTTTCTTACACCAAATTTTCAAGACAGGTTTTCTTCAGGGAGATACAAATAAAGGAAATTTCTTATTTCGCTCTTCTCCTTCAGGACCTGAGATAACTTTGATTGACTACGGAAATTATTTTCAACTATCGATGGAATTCAGAAAAAATCTTTTTTCACTCATGCAATCCTTAATTGATGGGAGAGAAATCGATCCTTTCGCTTATTTCTCGGGAATGGGTTTTGAAGAAGAAAAACTTCGTCATTTTCATAAATCATTACCACTTTTAGTGCAGAAACTTTTTGCACCTTTTGTTTCCCAAATACCATTCGACCTTAAACGATGGAAGCTTTCCAGAGACGTCGATTTGATTCTTGGAGAACATAAATGGTGGTTTAGAAGCTCCGGTGGAGTTGAGTTTTTTCAATTGATGAAAAGTATAAAAGGTCTCTTTGGAATGCTTCAGAGACTGGATGTGAATTTCAATTGGAGACATATCTTTCTCAGCTATACTCAAGCGTTGAAGTCAGAGTTGTTTCTTGAGCACGCCCCTCTATCAGCGAATTATACATTTACTTCTTTGGCGAAGAGCATAATCATTCAAGTTAAAGAAAAGGGGAGCGATAAGGTCAATCTAAGTCTTCCTGCTGCGGCCCTTATGAACCTCAAGGATTTGATGGACCCTGAACTCATTGGTGATCTCCAAAAAAGAGGTGTAGACGTGGATTCTGTCATTAGGAATGCTATCTCAGAGGGAGGCTATCCCGGAGTCCTTTTCACATTGGAAGACGGTGAAAAGAATATTGAGATTTCCTTGAGATAAACTGAGTTTACTGGTCGGAGCAGCAAAAAATGTTTTTTTGTGACTCAATAAAAATAGATATAATATTCGTTAACAAAGGAGCCCGGTTTGAAAAGTTTTCAGGAAAGATATCTTGAGTTTTGTAAGCCATTTGTTGATGGGCTTAAGAATGTTTACTCAACAATGGTTTTTACTGAAGTTCATCATGGGACACCCATGCTCAAGCAAAATACTTCTCAATTATCAGACTATAGTTCTGTAATGGGAATCAATGGTAAATTCGAAGAAGAGGGGCATGATCCAATCGACTTCAAAGGTTCACTGGTTATCTCATGGCCAATGGATACTTACATCAACACTGCATCGAAAATGTTGATGGAAGAGTATACCGAATTCAATGATGAAATTCATGATGTTGGAATGGAGATTGCCAATATAACCATGGGAAATGCAAAAAAAATTGTTAATCCTCTCGGTTATAAAATTGAAATGAGCGTTCCCAATTGTGTTGTTGGTAAAGATCATGCCGTTGAAAGTGAGAAAGGAACCGTTACGATTGTTATTCCAATGGAATGTGAGCTTGGTAACTTTTTCATGGAAATCAATTACAAGGACTCGGCATCTTAATGAATTTGAGTGCTTCTGCTGATACTTACCTCTTGCTGGATAAAGAAGGAAAATTTCAAGATGTTTTGCAAGGGAAGGACTGGCCTGTAAAGTTAGGTAATATTGATCTTTTGAAAGGTCATTCACTTGCTGAAATTCAAAACTTAAAAATATTAAAGCCCTTGGGGGTCTTTATCTCTCCAGCTTTAGAAAGCTTTTCAGATACTGGAGAGGACTCAATTACTTTGTCCAACTCGACAGATTCTTTTCGGTTTCAAGCCAGAGGTATTCCACATGATGATCTATACCTGGTGAGATTGATGTCACTTAAACAAGAACTCTCATCAAGTAACGATATAACAAATTCTAAAAAAGAGTTGATTCTACAAAGACTAGAAGGGTTTAGAGTTTTTGGCCGTGGAGTTTCTCATGATATTAATAATCCTCTTACTTATATAAGTAGTAGTCAGCAAAGACTAAGGAAAAAATCTGAGAAATGTGAAATGGATGATGACTTTAGAAAAGTTGTCGACCAGGCAGTCGATTTCCTGAGTAAAGGAACAGAAAAGATCAAAGAAATTTTGGAGAAGGTATCTTGGTTCGCTAAAATTGAGAATAATTTTACTCCTGAAGAAATTCAAACTTTCAACCTCAAAGAAATGATTGAAGAGACTTGGGGAGCATTCGACATTGCGGACAGATTGTTCATAGAAATGGAGATCAGTGGTGATGATGTGGAGTTTGAGGGAAATAGAGAGATGATGAAACAACTCTTTCTTGAACTTTTCCTTGAAGCTTATCAGGCCATGTCAGATGCTAATATGAAGGATGATCTCAAAATTAAAATAGACCTGGAGAAGAAAGAGGATGAAACAGTAGTTTACGTTGAAGACAATGGGCCAGGGCATGACATCGAAGAAGACGCAAAATTGTTTGATCCTTTCAGAGGAAGGAAAAGCCATAATTATGGTCTCGGACTTTCTACGGCTTGGAAAGTTGCAAATGTTCATGGAGGAGAGCTGGAGCTCATTGTGAACAAGCCTGGAAAAGTTGTTTTTAAAATCTCTTTCTAGTTGCGATTGGGTGCCAGGATGGCCTCAACGACAAAAGTTCCTACATCAGTCTTGAACCTGACGGCCAAACAGACACCTGGGATCATATGTTTCAAGGTGTGATTCTCTCCGACGACAACAGATGGAATTGCTGGTTGTATATCATTACCCTGCTTATTCAATTCCAGCTTGGTCAGTCCGAAAATCTGATTACAAAGTTCCCCAATAGCATCTTCGATCTCTTCATCAAGTTCTTCATATGTTTCACCAAGCATTCTTCCAACAATATTGAGGTAGCATTCTTTTTGAAAGCATACTGCCATTGAGCCTGTGAATTTGGTACTATTCATGGCGACCACTGCTGATATATCCCCAGCGGGTTCGTTTGGCCTTCTGATATAAACTTCATCTTTTTCAGCTTCAGTAAAACAGGTTGTCTTCAGAACTCTAAGGGTAGCATCAATAAAAGGGTTAATGGCCTTTGTATCCATTGTCCCTTGTTTCTTTTGTCCTTTAACTTCTTCTTTGTCGATCAAAAGCTTTTTGAGGAGTTCTAGAAACTCTTCTTCTTCCCATGGCTTGGCCACTAATGTGATGGAAGAGTCTATATTTTCCTTCTCTATTTCTTTCTGATTACCCGTGATAATGACAATGTTATCCGGTCTTGATCTCGCTGGAATCATGTCGAGGTTGGCGATAAGTTTAGCACCTGAGAGCTTGGGCATTTTATAGTCGGTTATGAGCAGATCAAATTTTTGTACACAGACCTTGTTGTATCCAATGTGCCCATCGTTGGCCTGAACGACAGTAATATTAGGGAAATTATCTTCAATGAGATCTTTGACAAGATTAAGAATCACCCTGTCGTCATCGACAACTAGAACTGATTTGCGTCGTTTCGCCATCATATTCACGAATGAGTCTCCTTTACTACATTTGTGACATTATAGACCTGTAGGGTACTTCTTTAAAGTCGGTATATTCAATAAAATTTTTAGTTTTGAGTCGTTAAAATCACAGAAAAGATTTTTAATTTTAGCTTAAGAGTGAATTAAGTAGAGAAACTTAATCGGTCTTGCTCCAGGCAATACCGAGACTGATTATCTTCTCGAGAAGTTCTGGATATTTCAGATCAATATAGTCGGCGCTTGATGCAAACTCATCAGAGCTGGCGATATTAGGGTTTGGGTTGGCCTCAATGACATAGATTCGATCTCTAGCATCGACCCTAAGATCTATACGGGCATATCCGTTTAGGTTTAAAACTTTATAGGTTCTCTTGCAAACATCGATGATTTTCTTTTCAAGTTCAGGATCTATCTGGGCCTTTTTCGTAGTAATCCCTTTTTTGAGTCTGTATTTTTCATTGAATTTCGCTCGCTGAGAGTAGAATTCCTTTCCTGGTTCATCTGATTTGTTAAACTCCAGTTCCCAGACAGGAAGAACTTTTACCTGGTAGTTTCCAAGGACTCCTACATAGAACTCACGGCCTTCAACAAACTGTTCGGCAATGGCATCAACTCCCCATTTGGAGTGAATGAATTTTACTCTCTCCAGCAATTTTTCATCAGAGTTCACAATGGACGCTTGACTGATCCCCAGAGAGGCCTCTTCATCAAGACATTTTACGATTAGTGGAAACTTCAAATTGCTAGGGCGTTTTGTTTTTTTGTTTTTTGGAAAAACATGAAACTTTGGAGTTCTTATCCTGTGATATGTGAGAATTTTCTTGGTTAAGGCCTTGTCTCTTGCGAAAATCAATCCTCTTGGATTATTTCCAGTGTAGGGGACTCTCAATAACTCGAGGTAACTGACAACGTTCTGGTCGAAGACAGCTTCTCCATCAAATTCTTCTAGTAGATTGAAAACGATATGAGGTTTAAAGGATTCAATAGCTTCTCTAAGTGGGAGAAGATCACTGATTATTCCGATGGGTTTGACTTCATGGCCAAGAGTTTTCAATGTGTAAACGACATCTGCTTCAGTCAGATATGGAGTGTTGAATTCATCCAACTTTTTTGGGTCTACATCCTCAGGTGGGACGAGATCCTTGTGCATGATCACAAGGATGCGCTTTTTCTTCACATAAATACCTTGTTGTCGTTACGAAAATATTTTCTCGAATTTTTCGTCAAAACGGCAAGTATTCTTTTGTGAGCAACTCTTTCTGAAGTGGCCAGTTTGAGGTTTTTTTCCTGACAGTAATGGACAAGTTTTCCAATTACGCTATTAATCTTGGTTTGTTGTGACTTCGATCTCTTGGCAATTTCACGACAAAGCTCTTTTCTACCTTTCTTTAAGAACTTACTAGCTTCAGATTTTTCTACATGAAATCCTGGAACAAAAACTGTTCGAAGCTCTTCAAAAATTCTATCAGGTGTGAGAATTCCAAGCCTTTCAGTTTTTTGCTTGTAGTATTCACCCAAGGTCATGGTCAATGTTGAAATGTTGTCGGTTTTGTCTTTGTTTGTTTTCAAAGGCTTTTTGCCTTTAATGTCCAACATGATTTCATCAAGTAACTCAAGTTTTTCAAAACACGCCCATTCTGAGTAAACACTTTTCCATTTTGATCCTGGAGTAAGCCAAACTGCAAATGTTTCGGCCCAATCTTCATCAGGGTGAGCTTGTGCATAATCAAAACCAAGATGTGCAACAAAATTTTTATTGTGCTGACTAGGAGTATAGCTTTCAGGATATTCAATCGAAGTGAGACCAAAAAGTTTTTGTCTCGATTTTCTTTTTCTCAAACCGTAAGCGTTATCAATCGCATGTCCTGTTTCGTGTCTCATCAGTTTCATGCACCAGTCTTTTCCTTCTCCTTCTGCCTCACCAATGATTTTCTTTTCAAGTTGAATCAATCTTGGATGCAATAAATAGAAAGGAACTGCAAAACCTGGAACACCATCTGGTGAATACCAATCATCGGAGACCCATACGTGTGGTTTGAATTTTAGATTTTTTCTTTCGAGTTCTTTATGAAGTTTTGAAACAAGTTTTTCAATCCATGAATTTTTAAGCGTCAGTCCTAGGTCACAAATTCTCATTTCGAGAAGCTGTTCGTCTGTTAGATCTGCCCATTGAAAACTTGATTTTTTTGCCACTCAACTACCCGCCAATAGTGAAGAATTACAGAATAATTACACTAACTTGCTGTGTCTTGTCAATCGTTTTTTTGTGTTGTCTTCTATTTCTAAAAAATGAAGGGGTGAAGCGTGAAGGTGATAGTTGATATTTGTTTGGTTCCAATCGGAGTTGGTGTCTCTGTTTCGAATCAAGTAGCAGAATGCCAGCGGATCTTCGAGGAATTTGGGCTGAGCTATAAGATGCACGGCTATGGCACTAATCTCGAGGGAGAGTGGGATCAAGTGATGGCCGCTATCAAGGTCTGTCACGAAAGACTCCATGCAGAGGGAGTTCCAAGAATCACCTCGTCCCTTCGAATGGGAACTAGGATTGACAGAGAACAGACCCTTCAGGATAAAATTGATAGCGTAGAATCTAAATTGAAACCGGAATAAACCCATGAAAATTGAAGCTCAGTTCCACCAGGACACCTTCACGCTTACATATATTGTTTATGATGAAATCTCCAAAGATGCGGGCGTGTGTGTTCCAGTACTGGATTATTACCCCAATTGGTCGTCATAGGTGGTTGAAGCTGGGGAGAAAG
>JBFEVX010000132.1:0-9552 GCA_041546685.1 Bacteriovoracaceae bacterium
GAAACAAGAATGCTTGAGTATAGTAATGCTTCTCATAACTTTCCTTTGATTTATAAATACAAAGATAAGAAGCCTACAAAGAAAGACGTTAAAGCTCTTGCTAAGGCACAGGGACGGAGACTCGGAGACAAGACTGATTCAGTATATGAATCTGAAACCATAGAAATTCAAGAGAATGATGTCCTTTTGTTGTTCTCTGATGGCGTCATTGAAGCTGTAAATCCAGAAGGTGAAATTTGGGGTGAGAGGAAATTTATGAAATCTTTCTACTCAATGGCCCATAAAACACCTAAGAAGATTGTCGAGAACATACTTAACGATGCTTATAGGTATTATGAAGGTGTCCCACCAGATGATGATGTGACTTTGGTTGCAGCAAAATTTAATTGATAACTACTTGAAATCACTCCTTAGAATCCTGATCTAATTGCTCAAGTAAAGCGCTGTTTTTGTCGAAAAGTACCTATACAAATAATAGGTGCCGATGAACTTCGAACTATATGATCAAATTCTCGATTCAGTATGGGTCTTTAATAATAAATTGGAGCTGATTTACTTCAATGGGGCAACGGCATCTCTTTTGGATGTAAGTCCAAAACGAATCAAAGTTGGAAAGAAGGTTCATGATTATTTGAGTTTTGAAGATCTCGATGTCTTTTTCATGCCTGATGGTAAGAAGGGTAAAGATGTTGAAATGAAGTTATCTGAAATCCCATTCAAGACGTTTAAAGGGAAGGAAGGCATTGCTCTTGTTTCTATCAAAAAGCTTGTAGAAGACAACATGTGGATTTGTCAGGTGAGAGATATCACTCTTGAGGTAAATCTTCACTCGAAGTACCACGAAAAACTCAGGGAAATGGAAGAGGCCAATAAAAAACTAGAGGCCTATAACAAAAACCTCGAAATAATGGTCGAAGCACGAACAGCAGACTTAAAAAAGGCCAATGACTTTCTAGCTGCGATGATGGATGGTTTAGGACAAGGTCTGGTAGTTTTTGATTCCGATCTGAAATGTAATAAGAATCATACTAAAATCTGTAATGATCTATTCTTTCAATCTCCCGACTCGGCCAGTATCGATGATGTTTTGAATATAAAGAACAAAGACTCCTTCAGGAAATGGACAGATGTTTTATTTAAGGAAATGATTCCATTCTATGATGCTGCCAAGCTTGGTCCAAAATTTATAGAAAAAGACGGACGTTATGTTGTGCTTGAATATCACCCATTAAAAGAAGATGGGAAGACCAATGGAGTAATGGTTGTTGCCACAGACAAAACTGAAGAAAAACTCGCCAAAGAAGAACTGGAAGTAAAAAAGTCATTTGTTGAAATGGTGACCTCTATTCTTCATAGAAGAAAACAGTTCAGTATCTTCAAAAGTGAATTCAAAATCGGCATGAACTATATACAGGATTTAGTCAGTACGAACTGTCATGAATTTGATGAAGCGAAACTAAAGATCACTCTTCATTCCCTTAAAGGGAGTGCTTTGTCTTTCAGCATGAAAGAACTTGGTGATAAATTGCATGAGATAGAAGACTATCTTTCCAATACTTCCATTCGAGAGCCTAAAGATATGATACGTTTGTTCGGAGAGCTTGGAGAGATTTATGAAAATTCATTTAAGCTAGCCTGTAGCCTCCTTGGTATTAAATCAGAAGGATGTGACCAGGATATGAGAGTTATCAGTGTCGACGAGTTGGAAAACTTCTGGAGCTTCCTTCATACTTGTCAGGCCGAAAAACTAGCTGATTCTTTTTACGATCAATTCATAAAGGAACCTCTTTCATCTTACTTTGATGGAGTAAATGAAATTGTTGAAAACCTGGCCCTTGAACTTGATAAAAAGATGGCCCCTGTCAGAGTCGTAGGCGGTGAAATCAGACTTGACACCAGAAAACTGGATGAATTTTTTAATGCTTTACCCCATTTATTCAGAAATTGTGTCTATCATGGAATTGAAAAACCAGATGTAAGAATGTCAAAGCATAAAAATGAAGAAGGACATATCGATATCAAAATTGAATTTGATGAAGATGAGAAAACTCTAACTCTTTCAGTAAAAGATGATGGTGCTGGAGTCAATATAGATAAACTGAGAGAAAAACTATCATTCCTCGGAATGCCGGATGTCGAAAAGATGAAGCCTGATGAACTTGCCATGAAAATATTTGAAGCAGACATATCGACAAGCGAATCGGTTAATAAAATCTCTGGTAGAGGTGTAGGAATGCATGCTTTAAAAGTTGCAGTGGAAAATCTTGATGGTAAACTTGATATCAAGACAGAAAAGGACAAAGGAACCGAATTCATTTTCAAGATTCCTTTGGCCGCATGAGAGAAATTCATGAAAATAAATTTTTTAACTAAAAGTGAAGACTTCACCTCCGAGAGGCTCGGCTCCGTATTAAGCGATCATGAGGTTGCAACTGATTTCAATTCAATTGGCTCAGAGGATATTCTGATCGTTGACATCTCCCTACTAGAGGAACTGAAAGAGCATTTCGAGTTATTTAAAAAGCATGCTAAAAATCTTGTCTTCGTCTCTACGTCCAATGATTACAACATCAAATATGCTTTTGATATTCTTTCCAAAAGTGCACCTCCATATCATATTGTTGGATTGAATAGTGAAGTGTGTCTGGATAAAGTTGCTGAACTGGTGAATTCAATTCTTTCAAAAAGTCCTTTAAATCTTTCAGATATGATTGGTGCCTATAAAGATAATGTAGAAGTCAAAATTCAAGACTCATCAAAAATCAGTGAGACCATAAGAGATACTTTGGGGCAGATCGAATTTGATAATTGCTTTTCGCAAATCAAGGACAACTTGAGTCAGCTGATCAACGAACTTCTTTATAATGCTTTGTTTAATGCACCAACTGATGATGCAGGCGAACAGCAATTCTTGGAGCAAGATAGAAAAGATCATGTTTCCCTGGATGAAGGAAAAGCAGCGACATTGAAGATATACAATTCCGAAGACAGGGTTTTTACTTCAGTTCTTGATCATTATGGTTCAATAACTAAAGAAGTCATTGACGCCCATATTTCAAAGAATGAGGTCTCAGACAAGGCCGGCGGTGCTGGTATTGGACTCAATTTGATTTATAATAATTCACATGAGCTGCTTTTCGTTGTCGAACCAGGGGTTCAGACTGAAGTGATCAGTGTCATTAACAAGTACAAAAGATTCAAACAAAATATGAAACATGTAAGAAGTTTCCACTTCTTCATTAAGGAGTAAACCGTTATGCCTTCGGTAAAACAAAAAAGTCTTGAAATTGAGATCTCACCTTGTGATGGTGGAAACGAATTCAAACTTAGTGGTGAGATCAATGAAGACTTGATCGTTGATGAGTTAGTCGGCTTTAAAGCTGGTGTTGTCAAAGTTGATTTTGAAAATGTAAAAATGATCAACTCCTGTGGCGTCAGAGAATGGATCAAGTTGATGGAGGCCCTGGCCAACCAAGGAAGTAAGGTTGAATATTATAATTGTCCGCAAATTGTTGTTCAGCAGGTCAACATGGTGACCGGTTTTGTTCCTGAAGGTGGTTCAGTTGTGACTTTCTACGCACCATATTTTTGCGATGACTGTGAGCACGAGGAGAAAGTCCTTTTGGTCTCAAATGAGCTTGATGGAAGAGAAGCTCCAGAGCTCAAATGTGGCAAATGTGGCTCGATGAGTGAAATCGATGCCATGGAAGATGTCTATTTAAACTTCATACCGGAATAGGATTTCAGTACTTTATGATGTTTGGTGCAAGTCTGAACTAAAAAAAATGCTGGACTATTAGATTGGTCTTATATATTAGTCATAACTAATATTTAACCTCATCAGGGTCCAGAATCATGATTGAAACCAGTCAACTTCAAACACTTGTTGCTGTGGCAAAGGCCAAAAGCTTTTCAAAGGCGGCTGAGGAACTTCATGTAACTCAATCGGCAATCAGTCAAAGTATCAAAAACCTTGAAAATAAAGTTGGGGTTAAACTCTTTAAACGTTCTGGTAAAAAAGTTGTCCTTACGCCAGAAGGTGAAAAGCTTTACGGACTTGGCGCAAACTTCATCATGCAACTTGATGACACTCTAGATGAAATTCAATTTGATAGAGATACAATGTCTGGCAAAGTTCGTATTGGAACATTGACGGGTATTGGAAAGAGTTGGCTTGCGCCAATTTGCCTTGAGTTTGCACAGGAGTTTAAAGACCTTACAATTTCTTTGAACCTTGGATTTGGTGAGGACCTCGTTAGGGACTTTGAAAATTATAGACTGGATTTTTTAATCCTTCCTGAAGATAGTATGCCTTCAATTGGTGAAAAAATTCTTATAGGTGAAGAGCAATCAGTTCTTGTATATCCTGATTCAGAAGACTTTAAACTTCATTCTGAAATGACTCTTGATGAACTTACGAGTTACCCTACGATCTTGTTTGAAGAAGAAGGTGATCACTTGTATCTGAAATGGTGTAAAGAAAAATATGGAAAAACTCCAAAGAAGATCAATGCCAAGTATGTCATCAATTCTCATGGAAACATGTTGCAGGCCGTTCAAAGAGGGTTAGGAGTGGCAGTCGTACCCAAGCATGTTCTTAGAAGGTCTTATTATAAAGATAAGGTGTTGACTCTAGATGAAGGTTTTCAAGTAAGCAATGGGAAGTTTTATCTCGTCTACCATAAAAACTCCGAGCAATTGCTAAGAATTCAAAAGACGCTTGAAGAACTGACAAATGTTGAAAACCCATTTCGATAAGTAGAGAACATGTTGGTTTTTGATCCAAAATCATTTTCTGAGAAATTTCCAAAAGAAGTTGAAGAACTCATTCTACTGGTAATGCGTAAGGGATTCTCTCTTACTTTGATTGGTGGGGCTGTCAGAGATTTCTTGTCGACTGGAATGGTCGGCAAGGATCTGGATTTTGAACTAAAACATTCCATGGAATTCAGTTCAGAGGAATGGAAATCAAGACTCAACCTTTTGAAAAAAGAGATTCAAAAACAATGGAAATGTGAAGAGCTTGCGTTCAAAATTCTTCGTGTAACCATTGGAGAGTATGAGTTGGAGTTTTCCAGCGCGAGAAAAGAAACTTATGTAGGGGAAGGGCCATTTGCTCATTCTGATTTTGAGGTTGTTCTCGACCCATCGTTGAATATACTTGAATCTATCCAGAGACGTGACTTTACTTTGAATTCAATTGGTATTCATTTTGGTGCGCCGGGAACTAATGAAGAGTATGAATTAGTAGATCCCTCTGATGGTTTAACCGCTCTTAACAACAAAGAGTTGATTCCGGCAGGAAATGAATTTTATAAAGATCCAGTTCGAATGCTTCGAACCTTACGTTTTCATCTTAAGTATGGATACAGCTACAAGTCAGTTGATTTTTCCAGATTCGATCTTTCATTATTGACTGTTCATTGGCTTTTGACTGAGGCAAAGAAGTCTGGCAAGCAGGAATTCTTCGCAAGGTTTTTTGATTTGATTGAAGAAAACACGATCGTGATAAACGAAAAAATTACATCCTTGGAGCCATTGAAAAAACTGAAAGGAAACAACTGGGATGGGGGCGAAGATTGCTTGTTGATCGGCTTGCTTCAAGTTGATAAAGAAATCTCCAAAGAGTTGTTCACTACAATTGGAACAATATTGACAATACCTCATCAGTTCATTTCTTCACTTTGGGAAATTGGAAGAATGTTACAAGAAATACAAACTCTTGATGTTCATAAATTAAAATCATTAAACTCTGAAGATTTTTCTAACTCTATCGAATTCAAGTTAATTAAAAGTCTTCATCAATTTGAATCTAAATATCCTTCAAAGTTAAGCTTGATCGATGATCAGAATTACAAAGCATTACTTGGAGAATTTTTCAAGATTTGGCCAATTGGCTTTGAGCAGGGAATGAAAAAACCTGACTATAACTCTCTCGCCCCGTCGCTTCGCGCGTCCTGTCTTTTCAAGCAGAAGCTTGATGTCTAGGCAAAAATTGCCCTAAATAAAACTTTGTGTGTGAACTACGCAGATTTATGAGATAATGACAGAGATTAATGACCTAATAGGTGAGGATCTATGGATATCCATACAATCATTCAAGGACACAGGGGAAAGCGACCCGGACTTGGGGGAGTGGATTCTAAAAAATCCAACAGTCCGAATGAACCTACGTATTCTGAAATACCAGATTTGTTTTTCGATACCATTTTGACAAATTACAAACTGACTAGAATTGAAATCATGGTCACCATGTACCTCTATCGAAAAGTTTGGTGTCGTCCAAACATATACAAAACCTACGGAATCTCACAGATGATGTCGTTGACTGAAATGGCCCAGGCCCTCAATGTCGAATTGGACGATGTTTACAACTCCTTAAGGAAGTTGGAAGAGTTTGGCTTTATTACAACTGTGAGATCCGGGCAGTACTTTGTCAGAAAGTATTTTCTTAAAGAATTCGATGAGGAATTCTCTCAAACTTACGATGATTTCGAAGTTTGATTCTTAAGTAGAACTCAAAAGCTCAGGTATTTAATTCTTTACGTTGTTTTAGCGACTTCAACATGTTGTAATTCGTCAAATAATGATAAGATTAAATGAAATTTACTTTGAAAGAAAAGTTCTACAAAAATGGCGGATAATAAAAACGACAAAAAGAAAGACGCTCTCAAAGTTGTCTATATAGGGGATGACAATAGTTACTGGTCAACTGTTCAGAGTCGTATTAAAAATAGGTTTCAAACCAAAGAGTTTGAATTTTCCAAGTTCGTCGTCAGTAAGTATCCAAACTATCAGTATCTATTTATAGAGATTTTAAATCTTCAGCCACATATTATTTACCTCGATTTTTCAACCTCATTAGCGGAAGGGCTAAAGCTTGGTCACATGATCAAACGTGAAAATGCTATGAAGACATGTCCCGTTGTGGGGTTGGTGGAAAAGAAGGAGAGAGTCAAGGATGGTATCTTTGCTGGAGTGGAGTTTATCCACGTCAAATGTGGAGAATATCATGATGTGATTTATGATCCTTTCCTTTTGGCATTACCCAAAGAAGCAGGGAAACCTGATTTTGCGGAGGCCAAGTTTACACGAGATGCAAAGTTTTTCTCAGATTTCAGGGTTTCTTATATCACACCTACATACCTTCACCTTGAAGGTAATATCAAGCTGGCCAAGGACGATGTCATTACTTTGAATAATGAGATTCCAGAAAAGCTTGTTCCAAGTAAAAAATTCGTCGTAAAAGATATTAGGGATTTTGATCTCTACTATGACTATAAATATGGATACGATCTTCAGTTTGTTTATGTAGACGAACCTGAATTTGATGATGCTGAACTGGAAGAGAAGTTGGAAGGCTTGGATGAGAACCAAAGGGTACTTCTCATCAAGAATACAAAAGCGAAACGTCAGCAAGAAATCAATGACTATAAAGCGAGATTGAAAAAGACTAAGAAGGATCTTGAGTCTTGGGTTGTCGACAATATGGACAGACTGAAACCTAAGAAAACGAAGATTCTGATCATAGACAAAAAACTTTCATTTCTCAGAAAAGAAGATAATCTTCTCGAAAAATACAAGTTCACAATCAGAACACAGACATGTCTTTCTGATGATCTAAAAGATATTAAAGTTTCAAGACCATCGATTATTTCATTTCAGTTTTTCGATAGCGATATTTTGAATGACCTTGTCGAAACTAACTTCGAAGGGGGACTTCGCGAAGATGGTACCCCAATGAGTGATGAAGAACTTGCTGAAAAAAAAGCTGAATATAAAAAAGAGTTGATTGACGTCGAAGAATCTGCAGCTTTGGATCAGCTTTCTCTTATTATCAAGACAGTTAAAGGTCTTGATGGATATAAGCCTTTCATTATCCTTTTCAACTGCCATAGTTATACGAGTCAATCAATTCAAGAGAGTTTCAAGTACCCATTTGTTATAGTTAATAAATTGTCTATTGATCTCGACATGATCATGAATATGGCCATTATGCTTGAGCAAAAAAATGACAAGAAGTTTGAAGATCACATGACAGCTAAAGTTCAACAACTTAAACAGTCTGATCCAACAAAATACAGAAATCTTTCAATCAGTGATTTTGTCGAGAAAAAGTATTATGTTTCTGCTAAAGACAGAATGAGTATGGCCTCAGTTGCGATTCCTATAGATTTGAAGACAATGACTGAGTCTGAATGTACGTTTATGACTAAGGAAGAGCTGGACATTGGTACTTACAGGATGGATTTTCCAGTAAATATGTCACTACGAATAGTTCCTCTAGAGGGGAAACCCTTTGAGTCAACTCCTGACGGAAATATTTATAAGGCGTTAATACATTCTGTAGGTGAAGAAGATAAGAAAAAAGTCCGCCAGTTTGTGAATGAAATTTTCTTTGCCGGGATTACTGAAGAAAGAGCAGCTGAGCTTGCAGCATTCAAAGACTTGAATGAGTCAGAAAGAATGAAGCGTATTCAGGAAATGGAAGAACTTGCAGCAGCAGAAGCTGAAGCCGCAGCTGCAGCAGCTACTGATGGGGAATCCCAAGAGGGAGCAGAGGCGAAAACAGGAGCTCCTGAAGTTGGGGAAGAAGACGCTGGCGCCACAGATGCTACAATCAATACTGATGATAAAAAAGAAGAGTAATTTCAGGTATCAATTAATATGACAATTCCTATAACCTGGGGACTTGCAGGTCTTTTCACAACTTCTTTTTTAGCTGCGACTTTTCTTCCATTCGGTTCAGAACCCTTTGTCGTATACATGCTCAAAAAATCACCTCATCCAGGCTTTGTGATAATTATTGTCGCCACTATTGGAAATTTTCTAGGAAGTGTATTGACTTATTATATGGGAAAGCTTCTACCGCTCGATAAAGCTCAAAAGTATCTGAAAATTTCTGACAATTCGATTAACCGGGCCAAAGAGTTGAGTACAAAATATGGCCCAATTGTCTCATTTTTCGTTTTTCTTCCTGTCATCGGAGATGCTCTGGCATTGGTTCTTGGATTCCTTCGAACGCCCATCAAATGGGTATTTACGGCCATTTTTCTCGGAAAGCTTGTTCGCTATATAGGAATTGCATTTATTGTCAGCTATTTCTGACTGAAACACTTTTTATGTCTTTCTATTCTTTTCTTACGGCCCATAGACCTCAAAACATGACTTTCATAAAATAGAATGGATTCAAAAAAAACAGGTTACGCTTATGAGTCAGGGAAGACGATTGCGATGACCACCATTTGTTTTCAAGGAGGAAAATGATGAGAATGAATCTGACCGCAATTGTGCTGGCTTTCTTGTTAGCTGTACCATCCGCTTTTGCACTTCCGGACGCTTTTCAAAAACGATTCAAGTTTATCAAAAAGGAAGGAAAACTTGTTGAGGTTAGAGATGCATCCATGACGGCTGGCTTTTCTATCAGACCTTACATTGAGTTCATCAAAGACAATCTCAAAAAAGAGCAAGCGTTGATGAATTCAAAAAGTGATTACTTTATGGAAGTTGAAGAACTTCTTGCTGAAGATTTTAAATCTATGGGAGATGAAA
>JBFEVX010000089.1:0-15111 GCA_041546685.1 Bacteriovoracaceae bacterium
GAGAGATTTTCAAGACAGCTGGTGTTTCTGGTGGTGGAGACGGTACAGATTGATTTCAAAAGAAAACGTCGATAAATTTACCCAGTATCTCTACAATGATCTTCAACCATGGTGTAAAGAAGTCATGGATGATGAAGACACTCGTGCCTATTGCCTGAATATGATTTCAGAACTGGCTGAACTGGACGATCTTGAAATCTGCAAAGAGCGCTTTGATATGATGGAGCTTTCAAATCCTGAAATCAAAATCGAAGATTTCGCTGAAAAAGTCGTGGCCATGGAAGATGGGCGAGAGCTTTGGTTAGGCATCCGCTTCTTCGCCCTCAACAAAGATTACCCCTTTGTTGAAGTTCAAAAATCATGGCGTGGAATTTCAAAAGATGATTTTGAAAAAATCAAAGCAACTGTCATGCGAGAGTACGGAATCTTTAATCCTAAAGGAATTTGTCTTTATATCAATATCGAAGATTTGAAAGAAGTGAAGTCTGGACTGACTGAAAAAGATATGCATTATATTACAGGTCGAATTGATCCAAATATGACTTCTATTCTTCGCTTTGAAAAACAGACTGATTTTACAATTTTTGAAGATTATAAGAGGGCCTATTACGAGTACTATGATCTTAGAGAAGGTTTCAGAGAACTTTTGAATGATCCTGAAAACCATAGACAAGATTTCAAAGAGTCTTTGGATAGTGGTTATCTTTTCAAACTGTACAAAGATGATGACTACGTAGGGATATTGGCCGGCGTTTGTTATGAATTTGCAGGTCAAAAGTCTTTTTACATCAATGATGAGATTCTCTTCAAAGAATACCTCGGAAAAGGTTTGGGTGTTGAAATCCAAAAAGGTCTCCATAAATATGCCGCTTCTGGAGGCATGAAATATGTAACCGGGACAATTCTAGAAAATAATCAACCAAGCCTAAAAACGGCAACCAGAGCAGGACGAAAGATTCTCTTTGGTAAATACTTTCTTCCTTTTTGATTATGAAATACGAATATTTGGAAAATGGATCTTCTGAAATTTGTGAACTCATTTTGAGAAAACTTCCCAATTGGTTTGGAATAGAAGAGTCAACTCTTGCTTATATTGATGGGGTTAAAGATACGCCAATGCTTGTGGCCAAAGATGGTGAACGAGCGGTGGGCTTCTTGAGTTATTGGGAACATAGTCCGTACTCAGTAGAGCTCTATGTGATGGGAGTTGATCCTGAATATCATCGAAAAGGATTGGGCAAAGAACTTGTTCTTAAGTCAGAGGATATTCTTAGAAAGAAGGGCATAGAGTTTTATCAAGTCAAAACTGTTGATGAATCAAGAGAATGTCAATTCTATCGTAAAACAAGACTCTTTTATAAATCCATGGGATTCAAGGAGCTCGAAGTTTTTCCAACTCTCTGGGATGAAAACAATCCTTGTCTTTTGATGGTTAAATCTCTTAAATGAAAAACCCCAGCTTTCGCCAGGGGTCTCTGTCCTGAGTTATAGAAGTGATTCATTCGAATCAACATTTGAAAATTGATTAAGGAAGGATTAGCGGGTAGGTCCGTACATAAGGCAGGCCTTTTGAAGATCTGTATAGTCTCCTACGTTGTGGCAAGTTTGATCAATTTTTACACTTTTTACTTTGAGAGATTTTCCATGCGCCTGAATGAGATAAGGACAGGTCCTGGAAGATGGTTCTCCAAGTGAATATTTTAAATCACAGCCTTGTACGTAAAAGAAATGAGGACTTTTGACGGTGTTTCTAGCACTGCCATAAAGTGCGACAGCTTTTACAACGACTAATGACATACAGGTTTCATCACCTCCACAGTTCATTACTTCATTTCGAAGTTCTGAATAGGTATTGGCCTTTGCGTTAAGTCCCAAAAAAATAAATATAAAGACAATAATTGATTTCATTAAATGCTCCTCTTTAGTATTACAAATTGTATTGCGAGGAGAGTGCCAAAATTTGGCATTAATAATTACAGTAGTTTATAAAACCTGAGAAAAGTGTTTGAGGAGTCTCTCCCCTTAAGAAGGGGAGAAGGTTCTCAGTCGAAAAGTCGTTGGCAAATTGCAGCGAGACCAAAGCCTTGTCCGTCGACTGGACAGGTATTCATGTCTGGATTTTGTATGACAGGAGCATTCCCATCAATGCGAATGAATTCTAGACCTTGATATCTTAATGGAGAGAGGTTAGTAACAGGAATTCCAATCATATCAAGGTAAGATAGATCCATTCCTATAAAAACGGAAACATCGGTAATCTTTTTCAAGTTATCAAGCTTTAACTTTTTTAAAGTAGGAAATTTTGTTGAAAGCTCACTGATATCTGAAATATTTATATTGTCTGCTAAATTTAAGCTTTTCAATTGTGGGAGGATTGGAAGCTTTGAAACTGAGTCCAAATTATTATTCATGATGTTGAGGTCTTCGAGATTTTCAAAACCTGCGAGAGCATCATAATTAGAGATATTATTCCAAGACAGATCTAGAATCTTTAATTTATTAAAACCTTGCAATTCAATCTCTGGGAAAACCGTCAATCCTGAATTTGCAAGAGAAATGGTTTCAATGTTTTCTTTATTTGGAAGAAGTTGAAGAAAATCTTTCGCGTTAGGGATATCTGCAAACATTGCCCCTTCGAGTTCCAAAGAATGAGTCAGAATTTTCTCTCTTGATAGTGACCAAGATACATTATCAACAATAAAGTTTGCAATTAGCTCTGGGCGAGCAATAAAAAATTCTTTCAGATCAGGATTTTCTGTAAGAAAAAAACTTCTAATTGGTGAGTTAAATGCAACTCGTTTTAGTTTATTCCCTCTTAAAATTAAAGATTGATAAACTGGATAATTAACACTGTAGTCTTCAAGAAGATTATAAGAGAGATCAACAGCAAACATTGCTGGAGAGATAATATCAACCTTCTTAAGTTGATTATAAGATGCATCTAGAATTGTTACTTGGAAGAAATTGAAGGAAGGGAAGCTCAAGCCCTTAATTTCTGAAAGTTTATTTTTAGAAACATCTAAATAAATAATATCATGCTTAATGAGAGGCAGCTCTGTAAGTTCATTGTTTGAAAAATCCATTCGAGTTAATTTGGGGAAATTTTCAAAGTCTGGAAGCTCTGTTAAACCGTTCCCGGCCATTTCCAAATTGGTCAGATTTGGCATCGGCTCCTGAATGTCGATCTTGGTAATATTGTTATTATTTAAATAAAGGGCCTTAAATGAAGTGACATCATTCCAAGGGAAAGTCTCGAGTTCATTATTTTCTAAACGAAGTTCTCTATCATCTTCATCCTTGTTGAATAGAGAAATATTATGAATATTCTTCAATTTATTAAATTTTAAGTTCACTTCAGTCAGCATGGGGAAGTCAGCAAAATCAAAAGTCGAAATTTTGTTTTTGCTTAGGTCCAATTTTATTAAGTTTGAGGAATCGACCAACTTAGGGACTTCATAAAGACCACATCTTGACGCTTTTAATTGCTCAATTTTTGGACTTGAAATTTCAAGCTTCCTTCCAAAATTTTGAGTGATATCCAAGTAAACCAAATTTTTAAGATTAGAGATTGGTGAAAAGTTTCTTATTTCATTTTGGCTGACACTCAAAATTTGAATATTCGGGAGTTCATTTAGAACCGAGATATCAGAAATTCTATTTCCTTGAAGATCTAATGAATGAAGCTTCTTTAGGTTTTTCAAAAAGCTGATATCTTCAATAATATTATTACTTACATCAAGAACCTCTAACCATAGTAGGTCTTTAAGATAGGATAGGTCTTTAAATTTAGGATCTTTGCAAGGTTTGCAGTTGTTCTTTGAAAATGCATCACACTCAGCTCTGCAACGAAAAATGAAAGATTTGAGATTTAAAAGATATTGAATTCCATAAAGGTTCTCGAGCTTCTCATTTCCAGTGAAGTTAACTTCTCTTAGATTTCCAAGTGACATGAGAGGTGTAATGTCTGAGAAATCCATATTTATGAGTGTTAAAGTCT
The DNA here is from genome assembly GCA_041546685.1 of Bacteriovoracaceae bacterium. Lineage (GTDB taxonomy): Bacteria > Bdellovibrionota > Bacteriovoracia > Bacteriovoracales > Bacteriovoracaceae > M0603. The sequence goes on from JBFEVX010000089.1 coordinate 3,998, forward strand.
CTAATCTAGTTAAAGTTCTTAATGGGGAAAGGTCTTTGATCTCAATTCTCGTATTGTCGATATCAGTAGCTGTCCAGAAACCTGGTCGAATATACAATTCTTTAAGATTCACCAACTTGGAAAGAAAGCGTAGGTCTTTCAAACGATCATTAATTGTGGCCAGGTCGTATTCATCGCCTTTGATATCCAAAGAAGATAACTGAGTGAGGTTTGCTATTTGATCCAGGTCACTTTTCGATGTCCTTTCATTAAGGGAATAAATAAGCTTACTTATACGTGGGAAGTAGGCTAGCAAACGGTAATCATAACCTTTGTCTGGGAATGGTATTGTCGTAGAATCAGTTCCATATTGAATATTGTTAAAGAACCATGATGTGTCATAAGTATTGACTGCAGTCGCAAGATGTTCACAGCTTTGATAGGGAGGAGACCATAGAGTTGATTGCATTAAATAAGTGACAGTATTTTGTATCTCTGGAGATTTATCAGTACCGCAAAACCTTTCAATGAATTCCTGTCTGACTTCGTCAGATTTGACTCTGCCCAGTGCGAGAGAAGAATTCAGAAGTAGAATGAGAAGAACTACTCTTTGCATTTGTCTTCTCCTTCAGCTTTTACACACCTGTTGCTTATTCCCAATGTTGCACTGATGACTGCTTTTTGCAGGTCTCCACTGTGACCTTTGGCACGATCTAGAAGATAGTGCCAATTGAGGTTACGATACCATAGACTTCCTTTGGCAGAGTAAAAGGCCTTAAGTTGTGGCAGATTCATCTTTTGAAAATCAAATATAGTTTTCTTACCAGTAACATTTGATTCACAAGATTCGAACATCATGAAGGGAATTGTACTTGAGTTTGGTGAATTCAATATCATATCAGTCAGGATTTGATTCATTTTTAAAAATGGTGTTCCAAATGCTGCAAGTACTCCAAGTCCGTTGTCTTCTTTTCCAAGTGCGCCTTCAAATGAACCGAGAGCGTCTGTTGCTCCAAGATTTCCAAAGTCTGTCCCGAGGCGACCCCCACCGTCACCGAGATCGCCACCCATTCGGCGTCTCTCAGAGGAGAGTCTTCCTCCGAAATCTCCAAGAGTTCCTCCATGATCTCCATAAACATCGTCATCACAATTTGCTGTACAAATAATGGTTCCGAATTCATCCAATTCGATATTGTTATCTTGAAGGTATTTTTTGGTTGTAAACGGAGAAACCAGAAATCTGTTCTTTGGAAGAAAACCTAGTCCTGTATGCCCATCTTTGATCGCTGCATACCTTTCAGTCATGATTAGCCCATTGGCCGCCATTAACTTTTCCTGACATTGAACTTTACTTGTGAGTTGGTTATTCGTCAGTCCAGTCATAAGACTATTCATCGAACCGTGTGATTTGATATGATAAAAAGGTAGATATTTATCTTTTGGAAAGATCGTTTTTTTCAAAAGCTCCGTTACGATGAAGAACAGATCTGGATGAGAGAAATAGTAATCTACAAAAGCGTCTCTAAGACTAAAGTCAAATAGGACTTGGAATAACATTTCAGTGGGGTCATTTTGATAATCTCTCCAACTGAAAAAATCATCACAATCATCCTGAGATATTTCTGGAGAACAGACAGGGTGTTCCCAGAAATCAAATCGATAAGACTGAAGAAGAAACTGTCTGTCAGTCATTTCTTCCATGACTTCAGCAGTTGGTTGTACAATTCTAAATCGCCCTTCCGCTTGGATACCCAAGTCATTTGAAACATCTGTTAAGTCTGGGTGTTTATCTCCACAATAAGCAAAAAATGGTGAAGTATGTATATTTCCCCATGGTGGAACAGTGATTTTGTGATTACCCCAAGAGTTCAAAAAGATAGCAAAATTAACATGATCACCTGCTTGGCAAGCTTGACGTAGTTTTTTGATCTCGTAGTCCACGACGGTTTTCATGAAGGGTTCTTCAGGGTCAATAGCGTAATAGACAAGATAAGGTTTCTTCTGTTGGTCATCTGCAGAAAGATTTGAAACGACATCTGCTCTATTCTCATCATCAATTTCATTATGAAGTTTACATTGATAGACGGTTCCATTTTGTTGATCATTGTCATTTTGGACATAAGGTGCTGTGCAAAATTTGTGATAGCTCTTTGGTGGCTCATTTGGATTACAGATATTAGAATCTGCATGGATAAGCGCTGTCGTCAGTATCGATATTACGAAAAAAATGATTTTCACTCTAGCTCCAGATTTTTCATTTTTGTCGCAAGTGTCTTTCGGTCAATTCCAAGAACTTTTGCCACTTCACTTTTAGTATTCAATTCTTCAAGCGCCTTTTCCAATAAGCCTTTTTCAAGTTGCTTTGAAGCATCGGAAAGTGTTGGAAGAGGGGTGATTGGAATTAATATTCCGTCTTTAGAATTGAATAAGGGAGTAACGGTTTTACCTAGATCGTCAAAAGGATCGGCAAGAAAATTGAATCGTTTGATTTGTTTGTCAGTGATTTCTGATCCCTTGGTCGTGACCACTAGATTTTCGATCACGTTTTCAAGTTCTCTAACGTTACCGGGCCATGTGTGTTCGATTAACATGTCCATTGCAGAAGTCGCTATGGATTTTACTGCCTTGTTTCGGGAATGCTTTTTCAAAAAGAATTCAACCAGAAGAGGAATGTCCGAGACTCTTTCTCTAAGAGGTGGAATTCGAAGAATAACTTTATTCAATCGATAGTAGAGGTCTTTCCTAAATTCCTGATTCTTTACCATATCGACCAAGTTCTCATTAGTCGCAGCAATACATCTGAATTCAAGTTTCTTTGTCGTTCCAAGACCAACTGGTTCAATTTCACGTTCTTGAAGAACTCGAAGAAGTTTTGCCTGAAGCTCCATGGGGAGAGTTCCGATTTCATCGAGAAAAATATCTCCACCATGGGCCAATTCAAATTTCCCAAGTTGCTTCTTCACTGCTCCAGTAAAAGAACCTTTTTCATGCCCAAAGAGAACAGATTCCATAAGTTCTTTCGGAATTGCTGAACAGTTCAAAGTAATGTAAGGCCTCTTCTTGTCGCCTTCTTGAAGATAGAGTGACTTAGCGACAACTTCTTTACCTGTTCCAGATTCTCCTAAGACTAGAACGTCGATCAGAGAATCTTGAAGGTCTGATATGGCCTCTTTGAGTTCTAGCATCGCTTCTGTTTCGCCAATCATTAGCTTGGTCTCTGCTTTTCCTGCAACTTCTTCAAATTGGCGGGCCTTGGAAAGCAGTTCCTTTTGTTTCATGCACAGTTCATATGCGCGAGTGATGTCTTTTTCTTCAAAAGGCTTGGAAAGAAAGTCGACTATGCCACTTCTAAAGCAATGAATGGCATCCTTGATATAGGTTGTTGAAGAAATAACTACGATGGGTAGTTCTTCATCGTATTCTTTGATCTTCTCAATGATGTACTGACCTGTAATATTGGGAAGGTTTAAGTCTACAAAGACTGCATCTAAAGGATATTTTTTTACGTAATCCATAAAATCTTCACCGGTGGGTGAGTAATGGATGGTGGCCTTTCTTCCTATTTCGATTTTAAAGAATTCGAGGACAATATCATCGTCTTCGATCACAAGAATTTGTGGTCGGCTGCTCATTAAATTTCCCCCTATTGAACGGGAAATATATCCCAATTTTCAGGGATTTTGTCCAGAGCGTTGAAAATTAAATTTGGTTAAAGATTTCTATTAACTCACTTTCTTCAAGTGGGGCCTGGAGTAGCATTTTTCCTCCTGATTTCAGTAATTTGTCTTTGATCTCAGGACTGGCAAAGTTAGAAATGAGATAGAAGTTGGTAGAGTCTGTCTCTCTTAAAACGTCTAGACCATTCAATTTTCCCCCTGTGTCGTCCATATAGTAGTCGCTGAAGACCATGTCAGAAGGTTTATTTTGGTAGGCCTTGAGGAGATCTTCACCTTTTTCAAAGACTTCAAGTTCGAGAGGTCTCGTGGGATTCGCATGGTTCCAGTTAGCGACAATCATTTCAAAATAGCTTCTCATAATTTCAGAGTCATCACAGTAGTAAATCAGTTTCTTATCACTTTTGGTCGTTTGGGAAGTATTCCTTATTTCGAGGTTTGCATCTACCACCGTAAAGAAATCAGAGGCCTCCATTGGTTTTGGAACTTCTGAGAAACTAAGATGGGTGAGAAGACTTTTTTCTTGATCGATCAGAGGTCTATTGGAGTGAATGATTAAAGTCGCTGTTTCTTGATTTAAAGAACGTAGAAAGTTTAGGGCCTGATCATTTCCTTCTAAGTCGAGATCTGAAATGATGAGGTCAAACGTTCCAGTTTTTACTTTTTCTAGCGCATCGTAACTTGAGGTAACCCACTCAACAGCACTTTCAAATGGGAGATCTTTGATGATTGTTTTTAAGTGTGTGACATATATTTTTTGATCTTCAAGAATCAAAATATTAAAAGAGCCTTTATATGTGTTTATATGTTTGTAATCTTCGATAGAAGTGACTGTTCTTTGACTTGAGAGTTGTTTCGGAAGAAAATCTAGTGTCCCCGGATCCTCAAAATCACTGGAAGGGAGTGTTAAAGAGAAGCACACTCCATTTTCAATATTGTTAACTTCAACCTTTCCTCCAATTTTCTCCATCGTCTTTTTAACACTGGCCAAACCGAGACCTGTTCCATTTGATTTTCCACTGGTGAAAAAAGGTTCGAAGAGGTTGTTTAGAGCTGATTCCGGAATCAAGGGACCATCATTTATAATATCAACTTTAACAAAGGCTTTTTGCCCCTCAAATTGATTTTGACTTCTGATTGTAAGATTACCAGATGATTTCCCACCAATCATGTAAATTGCTTCAATTCCATTGCCAATGATATTTGAAACGGCACGGATAACTTCCCATTCTGGTATGAGAGGTTTGCGTTTATGGTCGAGTTTATAGTGAAAGTCCACTTCAACAGGTTCACCTGCATATGCCATTAAGATCTGATCCAGCGACTTTTCTAGAATTCGAGAAAGGCCAACAGGCTCGCTTTCAATGACTGCATCACGAGAAAAATCCATGACCTGGCTGACCATGGTATCAACTCCTGCGAGAGACTTTTTAATTAAAGTTTGTGCTTTCGCCAAGGCAGAAGGGTTATTTTTGAACAAATCAAACTGGTCGAGTAAGATTTTCACTTGTGTAAATGGTTTTCTCACATCATGGGCCATCATGGCGGCAGTTTTTCCAATGGCGACATCTCGGGCCTGTTTTTGTAATTGAAGACTTTGATCGATGATTTTTTTCTCATGCTCAGCAAAACTCAATACTGTTTGAAAGGCTATGTAGAGGCAGAGAAAAAGATCAAGTAGATTCAAATAGAAGAGATCGCCTCTTATATTCAATGCTACTTGAAGGATGAAAAATCCAAAGAGAAACAGCTTGTGACCAAGGTGAACTTCTTTTTTGAATGCCATGTAAAGCATGGGAAGGACGATAGCCGCGAAATAGGTAAAGTCGAGATACTTGAAAATGAACGGAATCGTAATGTAAGTCAACTCGACCTTGAAGCCTAATGAAAGTAAACTTCCAAAAATGATAAGTACTACTCCCGCAGTGTAACGATAAAGCTTCGAGAATTTCAAATCAAAGGCATAGTTGAAATAGTTCAAAATCGCCAAAGAAGCTGCAGTCCTGGCCAAAACGATCAGCCAGAGCCGAAGTGGGATACCCATCATCTCACCCAAGAGTTCTGATTTCATCAGTTGAATCAGAAGCATTCCAAAACTGAAGATGAGTACGTACTGATAGCTTTCTTTATTTCTGGTAAACACATACAGAAGTGCAAAGAGAACAAATAGCGTTCCGATTGTCAGTGTCCATAGAAAATGATTCGAAACGTTTGCTCTTTCTGCATGACGAGAAAGCGAAGCGAGATTTGTATTAGGACCAATCAACATTTTTAAATAATGAAAGATTCCGTTGTCACCTTCAGAGAGTTTCCCCTCGATTCCTATGATTACTTGATCTCCATTGATGTATTCCCGAGGTATATTGATATAAACAAAGCCGGCTTGATTGCTACGTTGATCCAGACTTTGAGTCAGAACACCATTCACATAAATCTTTAACTTGGAAATAGCGACATAGAGAGGAGAAAAAACGATCTCCTCATTTGATTCCAACAGATTTTTAGGAATAGTAAGTTTTAGTCGATAATAAATTTTGTCACTTTTGGCGCGTTTTACCTCAGAGTCTTGTCTGAAGTTGTATTTAGGCAATTCAACACTTTTCCAGTTTTCATCCTTGTAATCAGTCGTCAACCAGCAAGGTGTGATTCCACATTTCTCAGATTCACCGAATTTGATTTTTGATTGGAGAAGGCTTTGATCAACTATGTGAACAAGGGGATCGTCTGCAATTCGTTGATCTGTTGTAGAGACAAAATCCACACCTTTCACCATCAAGCCTAAAAGGGCGATCACTAAAATGAGGGCGACAAAGCTTGTCATTTTGTGCATAATTTTCATGCTCTTTTCTTAACGCAAAATGTAAATGGTGTAAACAAATGGAAAGTACAGATAAAGAGAACCTTCAAAATCTTCTCTCAATTATTGCTCATGACATCAAAAGGCCAATGAGTAATCTCACAATGCTTTCCAAGCTTATTCCAAGCAAGAAAGACGACCCAGAATTCATCCAGAACCAACTTGATAAGATCATGCAAGAGGCCCAGATAGTCCAAGAAATGATCGCTAATGTTCGCCATTATCTCGATCAAAATGACTCTATTCCTGAAAATCCCAAGTCTTTGTCTTAGCTGAGGAGGATTTCCACCATAGTGGAAATCTTCCCCCCAATTATTTTCCATTCATTAATCTATATCTTTGAAATTATTCAGGATTTATCATCCCTGATCCGATGGCACGATCTTTGGAATATATATTTCATCGAATAATAACCATCCAAAGGAGGGGTAAATGAAAAACGGAATTGTAGCTGTTTTTATGATTTTGATCGGTATGAGTGTGTCTTTAAATGCTTTGGCAGAAAAAGATGGAGTTGATGGGGGAGCTATCAACAAGCGAATACAAAGTTCTAATGAAACAGTGACAACACATTTTTAAAGAAATGAGTAAACCTTGAATTAAGGTTTCTCATACTCGGGGGAGAGTATGCGAGTAGTTCTTTTGACTGTCCTGTTGTGGCTCAGTTCTATGTCTCTTGCTGAAATGGAGAAGCCGCCTGATACGGATGATTTGTACCAGTGTAAGGCAATATCTCAAGCAGGAGTAGGAGGTTCTTCAATTAGGGACTCCATAGTTGATGCGAAATCAAAAGCTCTGAATGACTGCATGCTCTTCAGCCCGAGTCCTTTTAGTTGCCATGTGGTAAGTTGTGAAAAATTGTGAATTATTTTTTGATCTTAAGCTCTTTTTCGACAGCTGTGACCAGAAGTTGATCTAATTCCTCATATGTCATTGTCTTGAGAAAGAGCTTCTTTTTGTCTTCATTGGTGGAAAGAGTTTTTGAAGATTCGACGACATATGAATTTTGAATCTGTTTAAAAGTTGACTCTGCTCCGACTGAACCTCTTAGAAGGGTTAAAGAGGCGAGGAGTTCTTTTCTTTTTCCAGAGAGGCCACCTTCTTCGATTACTTTTTTACTAAGATCGATTTTGTGGAGAGTGAATTGGTAATCCTTGATTTCAAGAGCATAGAAACTTTGTCCTTCAAGGCCAAAAGTTCCTACCACTTCAGAAATTCCCATTTCTTGTACCAGTTGGTACGGGAAAATGTTCTCGGCCTGAAGTTGAGTCTTGGCGTTTTTAATGGCCATAAGAACTGACGGGTCCTTCATATCAAGTTTTCCAGCGATTCCCCCCAGTGCTGAACCACTGATTCCGCCTCCAAGTCCGACACCACCGAGTCCTGCTGCTCCTGAGGCTCCTGCTCCGGCCGGACCACGAGCTGTATTAGCTCCTCCTGAGTTTGGTAACTCACCAGTTGTCATGACATGGTTGAAATCTGATTTCTTCGAAGAATCAGTTGAAACTCCGTATGTTGGTGTGTATCCACCCGAATTGGAATCGTCGCTTCCTGAATCAAAAGATCTGTTCCCAGGAACGATGTTGGCACTTTGAGTATTGGTATTACCAGTGTTGAATTTGGCCATCTCTCTGTCTGAATAAATATCATTCAGAGTTTTTCTGGTTTTATACTGCTCTTCGTTTAATTGTTGGCGTATATTAGCGATATCATCAAGTGCTTTATAGTCGCGAAGATTTTGCTCAATTTGATCCATGTTTTCATCTCTGATTGGATCATCTGAAACGTTATCAGTTCTTCTATTTTGAGATGTTTTAAAGTCTACACTTGTGTTTGTATTAGATTCTTCTTGACCACCAACATCTTCACTCGGAACTAGGACTCTCTTTTTGCCTCCAATGGTGACAACAGTTGAGTTTGGATTTCCAAATGAAGTTCTTCTTGTCGTTACAACTCTTTCAGAAGGAAAAACTCTTTGATCTGGAGTAAAGACAGTTCCGTTCCCCGAGCCATTTCCTCCATTTATTCCATTAGCACCGTTGTATCCGTTAAATCCATCTGTTCCGTTTACACCATCATCACCAGTTGTTTGAGGTAGATTTGTCGGGTCAACATTTACAGTTCTGTTATATGGAATTCCAGTGTCTGTTCCTGTTGTAGATATATCTCCATTTGCATCAGTACAGGTCTTTCCATTACAAGGGGCCCAGCTTGAAGATAATTGATCAGGTGTTGGATTATAATTGTTGATTGCATCCTCTCTTGCCTGATCTCCTCCTAAATTATAGTCAGAAAAATAACTTGAACCTTCCTCACCAGTTTCTGTACCGATCATTTCACCTGTGACTTCTGCGAAGGCGCGTGACGCTGCTGAGCCTTCTTTTACTTCTGCTGCTCCAGCTTCTTTCATTTTTTTAAAGCTTCCAAAACCTTCGCGTGCAAAAACGTGGAAATCTTCTTGCGACATAGAATTAAAATCAATTTCTTGGTCTCCAGAGAGACCAAGTGCCTCTCTTAAGGCCTTGTATTTTTCAGGATCGCCTTTGATTTCATCGAGCTTCTTTTGAAGTACTGGAGTATCTTTCAATGCATGAATAATCCTGGCGTTTTTGGCCTTGTTTGTTCCCCAACGGAGATGATGCATATCCAGAATATTTTTCGCAATATGATATACTTCTGAGTGTTTTGTTTTCTTAAAATCGATTCCTCTATATAGGTAGCTCATAAGCAAGTTCAATAAATCACCACTTTCAGGGTCTGTCGTCCTATAGGGAGATTTATATGATTTCAGCAAATCTTTGATTGCTTTCTGCTTTTCTGGATCCGAAATATATTGAGCAATTAGATCATTAATTGTTCCCCCATTAATGATATGCTTTAAAGAGTAACATCCTTTTTGTTTGGCACATGCTCTCTTTACTCCAGGCAAATTACATACTTGTTTATTAAATTTCTCATAATCAGACTCAACCTCTAAACTAGGGTCCTTTGCTCTTAAGTCTTCAATCTCCAAGTCTGAGATCATGCGTTTTTGAGGTTTTAAAACCTTTCTCATGAGATCTTCATATGCTTTATTTTTAGGCAAGGGGCTCCACGCAGGGATCTTTATTTTTTTTCCATCCCATTTAATTTTTTGTTTTTCAGTGGTGCACATGTATTTGGCAGTTAAGTATTCAGTGGCCTTATTACCGAATTGATTATTCTCACCATCTCTAGAAAGTTCTGGAGCAATGTCTTCTTGAATCATATCCATTGAGACTGGAGGAACTTCATCCTCACATAAAACTTTAGAGAGGAACTCAGGGCCTGCAAGTTCTCCGCATTGCTCATTTCTTTGTTGGAATACACTTTTAATGACTTGAGGGTCGGTGAAAAAAAGATCAGCATCTTTCGCCTTCACCATCTTCTTGAAGAAATTGTATCCTTCAGTAGACCGAATGCCTTTTTTTGCTTCTTTCTCGTTGAGTAGTGCTTGAAGAAAGGGGTCATCTCGAAGTTCACTATTTTTAACAATCGCATTCTTTCTAGAATTTCTTAATTCAGTCGTGATGTCTGTCATAAACGATTTGTTGTCGCCACTAACATCTCCCAAAGAATTTTTCAAATATTTGTCTGTATAATAAGGACCAGCATGAGAAGTTTTAACAGCAAACATTTCTTTGAAATCTTCATAACATTTTTTCATATCTGACTTACATTCTTCTGTTCTGAATTTTTCCATGATTTCATAGCGTATTCGAGAGGGGGATTTCATCGCCAGATAGTTCTTATAAGAAAGACAAAAGTTCTTTTCTTTATTTTTCTCACTAATCTTGTTCTTGACTACATCTGAAAGGTCGTCTTGAAAGTCTTCAACAAAGTCTTCAATTTTATCTTTGCCAAAAATCAGTTTGATACGTTTTTTGATCAGGGTTCTTTTTCCGCGACATGCTTTATATTCTTTGTCATACTTGCCTATTAAAAGATCATTAACGGTAGTTGTGATTTTTTTGAAGTAACACTTTTCTGCATATTTGAGATAATTCTTATTGATCTCACCTTGCTTAAGCATATTGTCCCAACGGAGCATATCAGTGAAGTTTTCATACATTCGACCTCTAAAGTGATCGCCGACTTTTTTCCAAACAACTTTATCAACCCAGTCAGTCTTATGCTTCTTATTGCGATTATGGTATAACCATCGTTGAAGCTTTCCTTTTGAGGCCAGGCATTTACATGCGGCAATCTGATGGGCGTTTTCTTTCTTTTTTTCTTCAGCATTTAAAAACTGATCAATGATTCCGTTTTTATCTTCAACTAAACAGCCTTCCCGATCTCTTCTTGTCCATTTAACGAATTCTGAAGGGAATTTTGGTAATGGGATTCCAAACTGCTTACACATACGATCATGATCAAGACCTTTCCAGTCGTCAGAATAGGCCGTAGGAGAAATCATCAAGAATGTTGCTAGAAGAATTAGCAATTTCATAGACTTAGTATCGGTCAAAAAGCTGAATTTATTGATCGGATAATAAAAAAAAGCCCCAAATTCAGGGGCTTGTAAATTTAATCTTAAGAGTTCTTAAGCTACTGAATACCTTAAAGAATGGGCAGTTTTCGGTTTA
>JBFEVX010000203.1:0-2666 GCA_041546685.1 Bacteriovoracaceae bacterium
ATGTCTTTTTTAAAGATTGGTGATCGTGCGGCAGGCGCTATCAAGTCTGGGGGAACAACGAGAAGAGCGGCCAAGATGGTGACCCTTGATCTTGATCATCCTGAAATCATGGACTTCATCGAGTGGAAGGCAAAAGAAGAAAGAAAAGTTGCCTCATTAGTTGCCGGTTCAAAAATATGTAAATTGCATTTGGAAAATATATTCAGCTTGCTTGCAGGTAAAGAAAAAGATGACGATTTTGATCCCAAGAAAAATCATGAATTGAAAGTGGCCCTCAAAGATGCACGAAAAGCTGGTGTTCCTGATAGCTACATCAGCCGTTCAGTAGAGCTGGCCAGACAAGGACTCAAGGACTTCATCTTCGAGGAATATGACACAGACTGGAATAGTGAAGCTTATGAAACTGTGAGTGGTCAAAACTCAAACAACTCTGTGAGAGTTCCAAATTCATTTTTTCAAAAACTTGATCGTGGAGAGAATTGGGAATTGACCAATAGAACAGATGGAAAAGTTATTCGTTCTCTTCCTGCTTCAGAAGTTTGGAAAACAATTGAATTAGCAGCATGGAATAGTGCTGATCCTGGTCTTCAATTTGATACAACCATCAACGAATGGCATACGTGTCCTAATGATGGACCGATCAGAGCATCAAATCCATGTTCTGAATACATGTTCCTTGATGATACTGCTTGCAACCTCGCTAGTTTGAATCTCATTAAATTTTGGGATCAAGATACCAAGACTTTCAAGATAGAAGAGTTCGTCCACGCCTGTGAGCTGTGGACCATCGTTCTTGAAATTTCTGTTTTGATGGCGCAGTTTCCATCCAAGGAAATTGCTAGAAAAAGTTATCACTACAGAACGCTTGGACTTGGTTTCGCAAATATTGGAGCATTGTTGATGGTGATGGGCCATCCTTATGACTCAAAAGAGGGAAGGGCATGGGCATCGGCCATCTCATCAATCATGGCCGCAACAACATGGAAAACATCAGCGAATATGGCAAAAGAATTAGGTGCCTTTGACGCATTTGAAAAGAATAAATCCCCAATGTTACAAGTGATCTCCAATCATGCTCATGCCGCAGGTATAGGAGAAAATTACAAAGGACTTAGTATAACTCCTCCTACAATCGACTGGACGCTGATCGAGCAAGAGGAGATGGTCAGAACCTCTGAAAAGCTATGGAATGAAGCCTTGAAGCTAGGAGAAAAACATGGCTATCGAAATGCGCAGACGACAGTCGTTGCTCCAACTGGAACGATTGGTTTGTATATGGATTGTGATACCACAGGTATTGAGCCAGATTTTGCACTAGTTAAATATAAGAAGCTCGCAGGTGGGGGATACTTCAAAATCATCAACAGATCTGTTCCACTTGCTCTTGAGAATCTTGGATATTCTGAGAAGGAAAGAAAAGAAATCATTATTTATGCTCTTGGTACAGCTTCATTGGAGGGATGCCCTCATATCAACCCGGCATCACTCAAAAAAGCTGGTTTGACTGAGGTTGAAATTTCTAAAGTAGAGTCAAATCTGGAGTCGGCTTTTGATATAAATTTTGCTTTTTCTCCAATGATAGTTGGAGAAAAGTTTTTGACCAATGAATTGAAAATTCCTCAAGAGGATCTAAATCATCCAGGGTTTAATCTTTTGACAGCACTTGGTTTCACTGATGAGCAAATCAAAGAGGCCAATCTTCACATAAGCGGGACAATGACATTGGAAGGCGCACCACACTTGAAGCCTGAGCATTACGCGGTTTTCGATTGTGCCAACAGATGTGGTTTCATTGGAAAAAGAAGTATTTCATGGGAAGGCCATGTGAGAATGATGGCCGCTGTTCAGCCGTTCATAAGTGGGGCGATCAGTAAAACTGTGAATCTTCCATTTGATGCAACAATAGATGATGTCGGAAAAGCCTATCGCTTGTCTTGGGAGCTGGGACTGAAGGCGAATGCCATTTATAGGGATGGAAGCAAGCTTTCTCAACCCCTCTCATCTGCCATGTTCAATGAAATTGAAGATGTTCATGATGAAGAAGAAACCGCAAGTAAAATTGCAGCAACCAGTGAAAAAATCGCTGAAAAAATTATTTATCGTGAAAGAGGATCGAAAAAGAATTTGCCGAATAGAAGAGGTGGATATACCCAAAAGGCGGTAATCGGAGGACACAAAGTTTTCCTTCGAACAGGTGAGTACAAAGATGGAACTCTTGGTGAAATCTTTGTAGACATGCATAAAGAAGGAGCTGCATTCAGATCCCTTATGAACTGCTTTAGTATCGCTATTTCATTGGGTCTACAATATGGGGTTCCATTGGATGAATTTGTTGAGGCCTTTACCTTTACTCGTTTTGAGCCTAACGGTGTTGTGCAAGGACATGATAATATCAAGATGTCGACTTCAGTTGTGGATTATATCTTCAGGGATCTCGCCATGAAGTATCTTGAACGATATGATTTGGTTCACGTTAAACCAGAAGATCTCAATACCACCAGCGTTCAAGGTGAAGTCAGTGAAGAAGAACCTCTTCTGGCCATGATGGAAGATACACATCATCCGGATGGACAAGTTTCTAAAGTTGAAAAGGTTTATTCCAAACAGGCCAATTCGAATATGGAGCAAGAGCTCAGAAAAAGACAGATGGCGCGTATCAAGGGTTA
>JBFEVX010000153.1:0-7510 GCA_041546685.1 Bacteriovoracaceae bacterium
CATACAGAATCCAAAGCGGCGCAACATATACTTCAGGTATGTATTCTTTGAGTCTCCAAATACAAGTGACCATCTGGGCATGGGCCATATACATCACTAAGGCCGCTCGACTCCCTTGCATACTGCTCTTCATCGACAGGCCGATCACACCAAAAACAAAGCCATAAGAAAGGAGCGAATTCACACTCCAGCGAGGCTCTTCAAAAAGAATTGAAATGTAGGCAAACAAAACTAGTATTCCGAGGATAATTTTCACCCCTTTCGGAATCACTACGGATTCTATTTTTTTCTGTACTGATGAAACCGCGGCTAGAATCCCTAGAACAAAAATCATTCTGAATGTGTCATTAAACTCGGCAATATAAATGGCGTGAGCAAAAAATAACGTGATGGATGTGTAGACCATGTCACGACTTTCAAGTACCTGATCAAGTTTTCTCTGGGCGAATTTATAAACACCAAAGAGAAACACCGAAAAGCCGATCGCAAAAATCGTGGCATACATATGCTCGATTCGATCCAGAAAGTAATACATCTGACCGTAAAAGAACACCACGATCGGAAAAAAACGCCAAGCCTCTTTATTAGTAAGAATCTGCTTGTTGATTGTGGAGTAAAGTGAAGTCCCTTTGGCAAAAACCAAAAACTGAAAGAATTGAATGGCGATCACTTCATAAAGTTCCGTTGTCTTGGCCCCTAGCCCCATCATCCCCACTAAACCTAGAGCCAGGTAACCTGCGATTGCAATCATCTGCCTGCGCTGCAAGTTGATAGCATAAAGAACAAACGTCACATCCCAGACCAAAAGAAATGAACCAAGCATAGTGAGTTTTTGAAATGCACTCGAAAGCAACAGGGCCCCAAGGTAAGTTCCGACAATTGCCAAGGCCGCGTAGAGATCTTCTTCAAGCTTTGAAAGTAACCATAACGACAAAAGGCCGACACCGGACAAACAAATCAGTCCGACAAAAGGCCCCATCAGTTGATGATAAAAAACGGCTCCATATACGACCAGGTTTAAAACAATCACACCCATGGCCGGCATTTGCGAGATATATTTCTTATCTTCGAAGTTGGCAAAGAAAGGAATTGCAATCAATGACGAACCAAAGAGTGCTGCCAGTATCATCTGACGAATTGGAGTCAACCATCCGCTATCGATCGTAAACTTAATCAAAAGTAGAGAGGCAAGAAGAATACAGGCCACGCCCACCATTCCAAGAAAGTTTCGATTGCTTTTCTTTTTCGGCGTCTTGAAGTCTTCACGCTCTTCAAATGGAATGGAACGATTAATAACCTCTCGAAGAGGAAGTTCTTTCTCTTCGACTTCAGTGCTTCGACTCATTACCGGAAGCGGAGTTGTTGGAGTTTCAAGTTTGGAGAGACGGGCCTCGATGGCATCGAGCCGTTCAATGATTTGATTCAATTGATCCACGGGAAATCCTTTTCTGTGTTATCAATAAAAATGATATTACACAGAGGATATCCCGGCTAGAAATATGTCTTTAAATTACTGTCTGATTTGATTTTCTTCGATGTTTTGATCCATTAATTTTTCAAGATCACTATCAAGAACTAGTTCCACAGGAACTTGAACAGTTCGGTCACTTTTAGGCTGTTCAGTCATATCTTTTTGACCTTCAAGTAGTACGAAGTTGAGTCTTTCAAGAATGGTGATGGCCTGCTCTTCAGTGATCGCTTCTTCAGCACGATTCTTGTTGATGACAATACTCTTTGAAACCAAAGTCAGATATCCAAGAGCAAGTACGGCCAAGGCCACAAAGTACATTCCAAATGATGAGTAATCACCTATTCTGAAAACTTTGGCCTGGTGAACATAAGAAAAGAAGTGAGTCTCCAAAAAATCCAGACGATCAAAATACGCTGTCGCCAAAATTGTCACTCCACCGATGGCAAAATGGGTTCCGGCAATTGCATTCATTAACGTTAGTCTGGCATTCATTGTATTTGTCATTTGAGCACTCCTTGACCCCACCATTATAATGAAGGAAGGCGCCTAGGTGTGCTTGATTGAAATTGTTATAGAGTCCCATTTCACAGCGCTCGACAAAGTCGAATGATTTCAAAGACTTAAACCACCGTCCTTTCGAGCGAAAGTTAAGATGTTTAACGATATGTTATTATTGAGGATTTCAAATTACGACCACACGACTTTGAATTCAGATGAAAACAAAGCCGAGCAGTCGTAATGTGTAAGGATTAAGGCTTACAGAAACCTGAGTCTGCAGCGTTCAAATTTGAGTCGTAAACCATACCAGTTTTTGAAACTTCAGTTACATCTGTAGTGTAACATCCACTGCTGGCATTTCTAAGGTTGAAAGTCACTGATCCTGAAAGACCAGTTTGGGCAGTTCCAGATCCAACGAAAGAACCATCACGGTAAAGGCTGATTCCAACAGTTGCACCCTCAACAGCAGTGTTGTTGGTGTCAGAAACCTCGATAGTAACTAAAAGGTTACGATCATTATTCTTTCCACCAGAACCCGCATAAGAGATACCTGAAACAAACATCGAAGGATCAGCTGAGCTTTGAACAGAATAAGAAGCTGAAGCAGAGCCTGTCAGCGAACGTCCGTCTGTTACACTTGTAGAAAGAGTGAACTCACCATCCGCACTCAAAAAGTATGAGGCCTGATACTCACCGGCTGATTGCTCCACATAGTTCACTGAAGTAGAGCTTCCATTCAAAGTTGAAACAAAAGCGCTTCCAGCAAGTCCAGTAATCTCAGCACCGCTTTCATCAGTAACTGTTGCAGTTACAACTACAGTTGTATCTCCAAGATCAGTTCTATACTTTGACTTGTCTGTATTCAAGGCCACCTTAACAGCTGGAGCAAGAACACCTGGATCGAGTGCTCCAGCATTTAAAAGCGGTTCAGAAAAACTATCTTTATCTCCAGAGAAACCATCTCCAGAACCTTGTGCAAAACCGGCTCCAAGAAGCGCTGACTTCACATCACCAACAGCAGGTCTGGCTCCACCGTTATCAGCAGCATACTTCGCCATGTAAAGAGCAGCAGCTCCGGCAACATGTGGCGAGGCCATCGATGTCCCACTGATAGAGTTGTATCCACCATCGAGCCATGTTGAATTGATATCCACACCTGGAGCTGCGATATCAACGTCAGCACCAAAGTTTGAAAATGAAGCGAGAGTATCGTCATCTCCATAAGAAGTCGGTCCACCGTTTCCACCAGGAAGTCCATCAGAGTCAGCAAGAGCTGAAACAGTGATCACTTCATCGTAAGCAGCTGGGGTCGAGTTCTTTGAGTCTTCATTGTCGTTACCTGCAGCAACTACATAGACAACTCCGGCAGCAACTGAGGCACAGATCGCCTGGTGTTCAGGATCGTTAGTTGTGTTTCCACAGTTTCCATCATCTGAACCAGAGCCACCGAGTGACATATTGGCCACTTCGATTTTGTCAGCGTTAGCTGTTACGTAATCGATCCCGGCAATGATATCTGATGTCCAACCAGAACCTCTGTTATCGAGAACTCTTACTGCCCAAATACGAGCACCTGGGGCAACACCAACAACTCCGATTCCGTTATCAAGTGCTCCGATCGTTCCGGCCACGTGAGTTCCGTGCCCATTCCCATCGTTATAACTCTTCCCTTTCGAAAAGTTTGCACCTGCATGGACATTGATATCCGGGTGATCAACATCAACTCCAGTATCAATTACGGCAACATCGATATCAACAATGTTTCCGCTTCCAATCCCGGCCGTTTGGTTTTGATCAGCAAGAATTCTTTTAATCCCATTGGGTGTTTCTTGTGCGTTGATCTTTTTTGGTTTGTCGTTTGCGATGTAGGCGATGTCAGCATCTTTAGACAAGGCCGCAACCGCTGCATCCGGAAGTGTCATCGAAAATCCGCGAATCGCGTGGCTATAAACGTGGCCGACTTTGGCTCCGTATTTTCTTCCAACTTGTCTCGCCTTCAACCTTGGTGAGGCCGAACCTTTTTTCAAAACCACAATTCTTTTCACAGGTGGCGTCAACGTTGTGTAACCAACACTTGCCAGGCTTCGCCCTTGGTATTGAGCGTGGGAATCGAACTTTGGCTTTTGCACAATAATTGGTGGTGAGGAACAAGATGAAATGATCAATGACCACACAACAAAGAGGGTCAACATGAAGGTGTTTCTCATGGAATCTCCAGAGTTTTGAGTAAACAAATTTATGTCTACTTTTCGGAAGACTGCCCCCAAAAACCAAGTGAAATCGGCTAATTACTCAACATTTCAGCTAGTTACCCTTCTATAACTTCGGTTATTCAGCATAGCTGTCTAACTTATGTCGGCCGAAGTTCCATATTGATCGAAGTAATCTGAATTCCACTATCCATTGATCAAATCAATAAAGGGAAAACCATGAAATGGATCAACTATCACCACCTGATTTACTTCAAAGAAATCGCCAGACTCGGCTCTATCTCCAAGGCCTCTGAAACTTTACTGGTTGGGCAACCGGCCTTAAGTTCGCAGCTCAAAAGTCTGGAAGAATATCTTGGAGTCAAACTCTTTGAGAGAAAGAACCGTCGCCTCTTTCTTACTGATCCAGGAAAAGTTGCTCTGGAATATGCCAATAAGATCAGCGATCTTGGTCAAGAGTTGGTTCAAGTAATCGAAGATAAGGCCCATACCAAACAAATCCATCTCTCGGTAGGTGCTCTCGACTCGATTCCCAAATCACTCATCAGTGATATCGTCGATTTTGCTCATAAGAAAACAGAATGTTTTCTTTCCATCTATGAAGATGATGTCGATTCTCTTTTTAGAATGCTGGCCTCACATCAGATTGAAGTCATTATTTCTGATCACGATATTCCGACGCAAAAAGACAAAAATATTTTTTCGAAACGAATCCTCAAAAAATCTATTGGAGTCTACGCTTCTCCTGAGTTTGCTCACCTCAAGAAGAATTTCCCAAAGTCGCTTGAAGGGCAACCGGTTATTCTTCCAACCACTCACTCAAAACTCAGGCAGGACATCGACCACTTCTTCCACTTGAATAAAGTTCATCCCAAGCGAGTTGCAGAAACTCAGGACACTTCTCTTCAAAAGCTTCTTTCATTGAGAGGAGATGGTCTGGTCTTTCTTCCCGACTTCACAACCAAAGGGATGGTTAAAGACAAAAAATTCATCAAGATCGGTTCACTCGATAAAGTTTCATGTGAATATTATTTGATTTATTCGAAGCGGATTATTCAAAACCCGGCATTAGAATTGGTACTTAAGCAGGACTTTGAAAAGATGAGGCTGGGTTATTAAGCCAAATCGATAACCCAGCCTCGCGTCTTAAGAGCGGAAGAAAAGAAGTCGGACAAAAATCAAACCAAGGGTGATTGTCCTTGGGGGAATTTTATGAAGCCTCGGGTTCTATGGCCGCGAGAGAGACACGGGTCCATGGAACAGCGAGAAGTCGTTTCGGTTCAATTTCAAGTCCTGTCACTTCGCAAATGCCATAGGTGCGCTTGTTAATGCGATCCAAGGCGAGGTTGATCTCGGGGAGAATCCGGCCCATTCTCGACCTAAGATGACTCGAGTGGTGAATTTGACTTTCTTGCGTCGCCATTTCGAGGAGATCACCACCATTTTTGAAGTTGTGTGGACGGTGAAGAGTATGTTCATACTCTTTTTTCAAGCGCAAAAGCTTTTCCTTGCATTTTCGAATCAAAGACTGCCTTTTCACATGGCCTCCTTGAGATGAAAAGTACTCTTTCTCTTGTACTTTTTCTTGTCCAGAACTCGATTGAACTTATTAAAAATTTTGGAAATCGTATCGGTTAGACTCTTTCCTTCCTCTGATAAAAACAAAGTGTGTTTTCTTATTCTTGCAGTAATCTTCGCCTTGTAACCTCCCGGGTTTTGGGTCTGGTAACTGACTTCCACGTCAGTCAACTCAGGTTTCTTGCGTTTAAGATTTCGAAGTTTCTTAATGATAAGTTCTTCGTGCTTACTGTACTGTTTGTTCAAAAGACCTCCGTTGTTTTGAATCTTGACCGCCCATGGTCTTTGCCGGAGCTCTCTCCAGCCATTCCAGGGAGCCTCTATATGATTCATTTCCATAGCTCTTGCTTTTCCTTACGGCTTCATTCCATCGTTGTTCATCAAAACCACTATTGACCAACCGGCCTTCTCTGTAGTTCATTAGGATATAAATTCCGAGGGGTGTATGCGCGAGCAAAATCAATACAACATCATTCATCTTCAACTCCTTGCTTGAGCGTTTCTCACGTCCTACTCTACGGGAATTTCAGATTTTAAAAAAATGCATATTTTCAGGCGGAACCATTGATTTAATCAATGTATTGTTTTCGTGATTTCAAAGACCTATTGTTTCCTTCTTCAACCTACATACCTCCCTTCCGTGATCATTTGTTCCTGTAGATGTTGTTGGGTCACAATCGATCTTAAGATTTGTAGATGCAGCCCTGGAATTTGTTTTCCAATGGGAATCAGTTTGCGTTTATTTTTGAGATTTTTGATATTGAAGGTTTCTGAGTACCCAGAGCGAGATTGAATGTAGGTGATAAGTTTTTTGGTGGCCTCGATTGTGGTGTTGGCCATAATTGCGCACATATAGAAGCGACCTTGAATCTTGATGACAAAACGAGTGACCGCCCATGGGCTGCCCTTGCCTTCGTAGAAGGGATGATAAAATTGGCGACGATTGAATTTGATGACATGATATTCGAGGTGGACGAGAAGAGAATAAAAGTTTGAATACACGCAGACTCCTTGGCTTGAGGAGTCTGCAGGGTATATGTCGGCTGTCTCAAAAAACGAGACAATCTAAATTTACTTCCTAGAAAGTTCCAAGATTTGATCCTTCCTGAATTTTAAGAATTCATTTATATATTCAACAGTACCAACAGGTTCTGCCCAATCAAATGATTTCCAATCCCACTCCTCATCTTCAGAAAAATCTCTTAAAGAGATCCACTCGGGGAGAAATGTACAAACATCTTTATAAAGGTCATAAGAATGTCTCAGAAGTGCTTTCCTTATTTTTAGGTTATAGTCTGTAGGCTTCATTACCGAGGAAGGAGAATAACAAGTATTGGAGGCAGAGGAAAAAAGCCCAGACAAGCCTCCTTGGACATAATCCCCTTTCAACTCGAGTTCTTCTTCTATTTGCTTTTTATTGTAGTCCTTATGAGCTGCTAAATGTGCTAGCGAATAACCAGAAGGGCCATCTGTAGTGAATTTCTTGCCACGAAAAATAAAAGACCAGACATGCCTAGGGAATCGATTATGATCAAAAAAGAAAGCTTGCTTTTCTTCCCGAAATTCAAAACTAACAATACTGTCTTTTTGCTCATGTTTTCCAGTTCCTCTTCTAACCCCTGGAAAGCAACATGAGGATCCATCCCACAGATATAGCGTAGGATCAATTTTTGATTCTCCCAAAACTTCTTCAAAGAAATCTTTATTCTTTCTATTATCCTTAACAATAGCTTCAATGATCTGAGGATTAAGA
>JBFEVX010000115.1:0-12564 GCA_041546685.1 Bacteriovoracaceae bacterium
ACGTGGTATATTTGTTGGGGAAGTACGTTGATTGTTTGTCTATTGACTTGGTTTGTTCAGAGGACCCAGCTTCATAAACTGGTGGTGAGATAGAATGGATATCCGTTCACAGCACATGCTTGTCGATTTATGGTTTGAGGGAGAACTGAAAAGTTCCGATGTCGACCATATCTGTCAAGTCATTGAGAATGAACTCACAGTCATCAAAAAATCAAGCCATGAATTTGAACCACATGGACAGACCATCGTCTTCATTTTAGGTGAGTCACATTTTTCCTTACATACCTATCCTGAGCACAACTATATCACTTTGGATGTTTACATCTGCAATATGGACGTTGACCTTCATGCAATCCTTGAAAAAATCGTGAAGGATTTGAAACTTCTTCATATCGAAAGGAAATTCCTTACGCGTGGAGAGTGGGAAGAATTTGACGAAAAGAATGTTGAACTTAGTCCGACTCAAAGAAGGGCCTCTAGTCTTTTGCTTGTCACCTTTGTTGTCGCTGCTTGCTCGATCATCTATGAACTCTTGATGGCACAGACACTGTCATCAACACTTGGGGATACAACTTTTCGCTACAATATGACTATTGGTCTTTATATCGCAGCAATGGGCGTTGGTGCGCTTTTTTATGAGCGTATCATGAAAGGGGATAAACTTAAAAACCTCGCCAAACTCGAAGGTGTGATCTCTATCGTGGGTGGTCTTGCTCCGATTGCTGTACTCTTTGGAGATTTGGTTGCTCATTGGTTGACCAAGAAAATGGGAATCAATTATTTTGGTTTTTTCATCCAATCCTATCTTTCTATCTTTTGCTACGGAATCATTGTTTTGATTGGTTTTTTAACTGGTCTAGAACTTCCTCTCTTGATGGAACTTGGTAAGAGAATCAAGGAAAGATATGGTTCAGTTGTTCTTTCCGTCGATTATCTAGGTACTTTGGCGGGAGTTGTGGCCTTCCCCTTGGTTATCTTTCCCAACTTTGAGTTATTCTCCATCGGATTTCTCGTGGCCTTTTTAAATGCTTGTGTGGCGTTGGTTCTTTATTTTTCCAACGGCATAAAAAATATGAAAATCATGATTCCATTGATTGCCATCGCGCTGTTCTATTTCATCGCCTTGATCAATGGTAGTGACATCAATCAGTTCATCTTGAAGAAGATGTACTATTTCAACCTATAAGGTGAGCAATGCTTGATAAATCGGTAAAGCAGACATTGATTGTGACTTTGCTTCTAAGCTTTTGCAGTATTATTTATGAGCTGACCCTTGCCAACACTCTTTCAATTCTGACGGGGAACTATATCTGGTGGCATTCATGGACCATCGGTTTTTATATTGCTGGACTCGGCTTTGGTGCTCTGAAGGCAGGAAAAAAGCTTAACTCCTGGCGTGAACTATTTTGGATTGAAATCGGCCTTTCTGTATTAGGCTCGGTCAGTGTGATCTATGTTCACTTCCTCTACTTGGTTTTCTATAGCTATGATTACATGGCCTATATGGGAGGGGAGTTCTACACTGCATCGTATATTCAGAATAGTTTCTACATGAAGGTATTCTTTTTTGTGATGGCACAGTCTGTTACTTTTCTGATCGGACTTCTTTCTGGATTCGAAATTCCGCTTTTAATGAAGATTCTCAAGGAGTCTACAGGTAAAGACCATGAAAACAAGGTCCTTGGGTTCAATTATATTGGAACTTTGATCGGTACATTGTTTTTCGCTCTCTTCTTCCTACCGAAGCTTGATGTCTTCTGGACTGCAATCATCGTGGCCGGATTGAATCTAGCTATTTGTGTTTTCATCATTCTTCAACGAAGAGTCAAACGTTCGACAGATGTACTTATTCCTAGTGCTATCGTTTTTTTGTTTCTTATCTTCATGAGTGTCAAGAATGACAAGGTCGTTGAGACTTATTTGAAAATCCGTTATCACGCTCATAGAATCATCACCGCTGACAAGACTCAGTTTGGGACATTCCTTGAGCAGCTTAATAGAATCAAGCCAGTTGAGAGAATCAAATCTCTCTATCAATATATTGATGTATTTGAAGTTGATGAAAAAGATGGATCTATTGAAACAATTGTCACAATGGACAGCAACTTTCAGTTTTCGACATTAACAGAGAAGTTTTATCACGAAGGTTTTTCACACGTGGCGATGAATTTGGTTGGACAAAGGCCGAAGAAAGTTTTGGTCCTTGGTGCTGGAGACGGATTCCTCCTACGTGAACTATTGAAATATGATGAGATTGAAACCATTACTCATATTGAGCTTGATCCTGAAATATTAAAACTGGCCAGAAGAGATAAGTTCAAAAAAATCAACAAGGCCAGCTTGGATAACCCGAAGGTCAATACAATTATTGGTGACGGTTTCTTCTATCTTCGAAACACTGAAGAGAAGTTTGATGCTATCTTCATCGATTTTCCATATCCAAAAAACTATAATCTAGCGCGACTTTATTCCATCGAGTTTTACACATACGTCAAGGCCAGACTCAAACCTGATGGCTTCGCTGTTCTAGACACTCCTGTCTTTGAAAAGAAATCCTTCGACAAGAAGAAGTATTACGGACAATTGATCGACAAACCGATCTTCACTTCCAAAGATCTTCAGAACAATTCGGTCATCCTGAGCACCATTCATTACTCAGGATTTCGTAAGTATCTCCCGTTCAAAGTAGGGGGCGAATCGTTTGTCGTGATGCGAAACTCAGATCTTCCTTTTCATTTTGATCTTGATAAATCTGACCTCTCGAAGATTGAAAAGGTTACTGATATTCAACTCAGAGCAATATCTGACCAGTATTTTCCTTATGAGATCAAGGAAAAACACGTAAATTCCATCTTTCACCCCACCATCCTCGACGCTGGACTTTCCCAGTTCTGATTGTGCTGATAGACTTTTTGTTCATCAACAAAAAGGACTTTCATGCGGGATTCAATCTGTTTTTCAATCAATGGAAAGACACATGAAGTGAAAGGTGAATCGGTCTTTATGACCCTTTCAGATTACTTACGCTATGATCAAAATATGCCTGGAACCAAAGTGGTTTGTGCTGAGGGGGATTGCGGTGCCTGTACCGTTCTTGTGGCCTCAGTACGAGATCAAGTAAACGGTAAACTCAAATATCGCTCCATCAATTCATGTATTTCATTCCTCTATACACTGGATCTACATTCCATCATCACTGTTGAAGGGATCGAAGATGAAGAACTTCACCCAGTTCAGGAATCTATGAGAGAAAATCATGGAGCTCAGTGTGGCTATTGTACACCTGGGTTCATCTGTGCCATGGCCGGAATGACCGATACCATGATCAGAGAAAACAAGAAACTTGAAACCAAACGCTCAATGAACTATCTAACGGGAAACCTCTGTCGATGTACTGGCTATGAACCAATCATCAAGGCCTGCGAGAGTATAGATCTTAAAAAGATCACTCCACTTTTTGAGCGTTACCATGATGACAATCTTATTGCGACATTCAATGATCTCTCAAAAAAAGACGTTCGTATATCAACTCAGATTCGAGAGCTACGTCTTCCAGCAACAGAGGAAGGCGCGCTCAAGATTAAAAGTGGAGAAGTTCGTATCACGAGTGGTGCAACTGATCTGGGAGTTCTTGTTAATAAGGGCAAACACGAGCAACAGAAAGTTGCTTGCTTCAATAACATTGCTGACTTTTACAAAGTTGAAAAAATAAAAAATGAATATCATGTAGGAGCAAAGGCAACCTGGACGACTTTAGAAGAGGCGATTGAAAAAGATCTTCCTGAGTATGCTGATATGATCAAGATTTTTGCTTCTCCACAGATCAAGAATCAAGGAACGTTAGTGGGGAACATCGCCAACGCTTCACCTATAGCCGACGGTATTCCCTATCTTATGGTGAATGGCTCTAGGCTGGTTCTTGCCTCTAAAAATGGTGAGCGTGAAGTAGAGACCAAAGACTTTTTTTTAGGTTATAAACAACTTGATTTAAAAGAAGATGAGATCATAAAAAAAGTTATTCTTCCTATTCCTTCTACAAATGTCTGGACTAAACTCTATAAAGTAAGTCTTAGAAGGGATATGGACATTTCCGCCGTGACATTTGCCGGAATGATCAAGGTTGAAAACGGTAAAATTGTTTCAGTTGATCTTGCTGTCGGTGGTGTTGGACCTGTTGTCCTTAGAGTCCCTAAAACTGAAGCAGCTCTTGTTGGAAAAGACTTCACACGCGCCGAATTTTTCAATGCCCGTGATATATTGGCATCTGAAATTACTCCGATATCTGATATCCGAGGCTCAAGAGAATTTCGCTTTCAAGTGGCCAAAAACCTTCTGATGAAATTTCATGATGAGTTGTCTTATGAAAAACTTTCGACGGAAGTGGAGGTGAGCTTATGAGTATCGGAAAGAATATTGCTCACGATTCTTCTATAGGTCACGTTACAGGACGTTCAATTTTTATTGATGACCGTCCGGCCATTCAAGGAGAAATTCAAGTCGGAGTGGTTGGTGCCCCTGTTGCTGCCGGTAGGCTCAAAGGCATCAACAGCAAACGAGCAGAGCTTCTTCCTGGAGTTATAGGTGTTTTTACAGCAAAAGATCTGCATCATAACCAATGGGGAACTATCATCAAACACCAACCTATATTGGTTGAGGATCAGATCGGTTATATGCATGAGCCAACAGTGGTGGTTGCAGCTGAAACCAGAGAAGCACTGACTAAGGCCCTTCGTGTGATTGAAATTGATTGTGAAGAGGCCAGGCCGGTTTTCACTATTGATGAGGCCATTGCCAAAGAAGATTTTCTTTATGAGGCCACTCCATTTATCCAAGGAGACGTGGAAAAGGCCATGAAAGAAGCTGATCACACATTGAAACAGTCTTTTGAGTGCGGCGGTCAGGAACATTTCTATCTTGAAAGTCAGGCGACAGTTGCCATACCGCTTGAAAATGGACAGATGGAAATCCATTCTTCCAGCCAGCATCCAACTGAGACTCAACACGTAGTTGCACATGCTCTTGGACTTCCGTATCACTACGTCACCTGTACTGTGAAACGTATGGGTGGAGGATTCGGAGGAAAGGAGTCACAAGCGGCTCCATTTGCAGCCATGGCAGCACTCGTCGCTGCCAAATTCAATCGTCCGGCACGTCTAATTCTTTCAAAAGATGATGACATGCAGATGACTGGAAAGCGCCACCCTTTCAAAAATTATTACGAAGTAGGTTTTACTAAAGAAGGAATGATAACTGCTCTTAAGGCCGATCTTTACTCAGATGCCGGAGCCTATGCAGACCTCTCCAGTTCCATCATGGAGCGTGCGATGTTTCACATCGACAGTGCCTATTATATTGAAAATGTCTTTATCACTGGACGTTGTTGTAAGACCAATCATCATTCTAATACGGCCTTCAGAGGTTTTGGAGGCCCCCAAGGCGCCATCACGATGGAGGCCTTGATCGAAGATATCGCCAAAGTTGTTGGGAGAGATCCCGCTGAAGTTCGTAAGCTCAATCTTTACGGGCAAGGAACCAGAAATAGAACTCCCTACGGACAGGAGATTGATCATAATCCTCTTCCTGAGATTACAGAGAGAATTCTCTCTGAAAGTGAATACACCAAACTTCGAAGTGAAGTAGAGTCTTTCAATGCCAAAAAGTGTGGGAAAGTCAGAGGACTGGCCCTTTCCTATACAAAGTTTGGAATCGCCTTCACTGCCAAGTTTCTAAATCAAGGGAATGCTTTGGTGAATGTTCATCTCGATGGAACGGTTCAGGCCTCTACTGGAGCGACAGAGATGGGTCAAGGAGTGAACACCAAGATTCAACAGGTGATCGCTCACGCCTTTGGTATCCCTCCTAAAGATGTTCAACTAATGCCGACTTCAACTGATAAAAACCATAATACTTCACCAACAGCTGCATCTAGTGGTTCTGATATTAACTCAGCCGCAGCTCTCATGGCCTGTGACAAGATCAAACGCCGTTTGCAAATACTTCTCCATAAGTTTTGGAACGGCGAGACTTTTGATGATGTCAAAGAGATTGAATTGGATTTTGAAGGGGATCTCAATCATATCGAATTTATTGATGAAAAGATTGTTGATACAAAATCTAAAAAAGATATGCCATTCAAAGAAGCTATAACCATGGCGTATCTTAACAGGATTTCACTTGGAGGTTATGCATTCTTCAAAACTGAAAATTTGGGTTTCGATAAAAAGAAATGTAAAGGTCGCGCCTTCAATTATTTCACCAATGGAGCTGCTGTTTCTATGGTGGAGATCGACGAATACACTGGAGAGATGAAAGTTTTGTTGACTAGAATCCTGATGGATCTCGGGCGCCCCTTAAACCCAGGGATTGATCGTGGACAGGTGACAGGGGCGTTCATTCAAGGGATGGGATGGGTGACTCACGAAAGCCTGGTTTACTCGGATAAAGGAGTTCTTCTTTCTCATTCTCCAACAACTTATAAAATCCCAAATATTCAGGACACTCCAAGAGAGTTCGTGATTGATTTCATTGAAAACAATGAGAATAAGCAAGCTGTCCATAGGTCCAAAGCTGTAGGAGAACCGCCTTTCCTTTTAGGCGGAACAGTTTTTTGTGCTATTAAAGATGCTATTGGATATCGAATTACAAATAATCAGATTTCAAGTCCTGCTACTAATGAAGTCATTCTGATGGCATTGTCGGAGAAATGATGGAAAAGAACTTTGAAAGTTTCATTGAGGCCTGGAAAGAAATTAAACTCAGTGGAAAACCTTTTGTCACTGTGACTCTGGTCAACTCCCGTGGGTCTGCTCCTCAAGATCAGGGAGCTCGAATGATCACTGACGGAAAAAAAGTTCTCTTTGGTACTGTCGGTGGAGGAAAAGTAGAGGCGCGAGCAATAGAAGAAGCTGCTCGATTGATTAATGATAAGGACAATAGTACTCATCATGTTCTTTGGAATCTTCAAAAAGATGTAGGGATGACTTGTGGTGGTGAAGTTTCACTCTTTTTTGAATGTGAAGGAGACAATGAGAAAAACTGGAAGCTTACCATATTTGGAGCTGGACATGTTTCTCAGGAACTTTGTCGAGTATTAGAGAGACTTGATTGTTCTGTCACTTGCATAGATCACCGCTCAGAATGGCTTGATAAACTACCAAAAAGTATCAATTCGCTAAAGCTTGAATCTCCTAAAGAATACGTTTCAAGTCTTGATAACAACTCATTCGCAATTTTGATGACCATGGGGCACGCTACAGATGCTCCTATCCTTGAAGAAATCTTGAAAACAAAAGAGCTTCCATACGTTGGAGTGATCGGTAGTGACTCCAAGGCGAGACTACTGAAAAGCGAAATGGAAAAGGCCAATGTCTCAAAGGAAAAGATTGAAAGTTTTATCTGCCCTATTGGTGAGAGATTCGGAGACAATAGTCCGGCCGAAATTGCCCTCAGTATTGCAGCTCAACTTTTGAAGGTGAAAGACGATGTTTTCAAAACGGCAAAAAGGTCAAAATAATCAAATTTGTTTAAGATAGAGGATGGCCTTCTCAAGGGCCCGTCCCGTGTTCTTAAATTTGCCTTCCTTCATTTTCTGACTGAGACCTTCCATCGGTACAACTCTTACAAAGTAGAAAAGAATGAAACCACCAGCTATCGGGCGAAGAAGTCCCCAAATGGTGGTGGTTGCCGAGCTGTTGGAAAAGAAGAAGAACAGTCCTAGGAGGATAAGGCTTGTTAGAAAAAGAGGGTTTAACATATCCTTGAAAGCTCCCCTTATAGGGGAAGGATTTGATTTTCTCTGTTCGACTTTTGTAGAGAGAAGTTTCTTCTCATACAGTCGAAATTTTTGATCTGATAGGTAATAACTCCCAATCACTACTACTTGTCCCAGAGTGATTTTGATGGCGATGATCGTAACTAGAATTCCAATCAATGTCTCTTCATGGACAGGTGTGACTTTTGAAATTTTGTCGATGAAATAGTCCGCCATGAAAATGAGATTTTTTCCAAAGAGGAGAAGATAAATCATCAAAGGTTGGATGAAGGCCCAAAGAGAAAGCAGGAGCATTCCAATACTCAGACCTAAAAAGTTGTTTCCAAAAATCAATACTCCCAGTCCAAAGAGATTCCCCTGCGCAGCTATGGCCAGCATTGGTGTGAGTTTTTTCCCAGCAGGAGAAAGACTTTTAAGAACTGCGGAAACGTTGGAGATGCCAGAAGGAGTTTTAGCGCTCCACGCTTCTCCCTTTGATTTGTGACAGGCACGAGAGAGTATCAACCCCTGATTGAGGCTTAAAAACTGGCCTGAAAACGGCAGTCTAAAGCTGTGCAATAGACTGCCCAGTCCAATCTCAATTCCACTCAAAAGAGCAGCGTACTTGCCGGTAAACTCAAATCTATCCATGATTGGATATTACCTTTTCTTTTTGGGCTTAGGTAGGGTAGAACAAAAACATGAGCGGAAAAATTATTGTTTATCCAATTTCGGCCAACCCACCAACATGGGGACATGCTGACATCATGATGAGGGCCTCAGAAAAGTTCGACAAACTTTACTGGGTAGCCGGAGTCAATCCACACAAACCTGATCCATTGTTTGGAGACCAATTTCGTCTCGACATGATGCAGGCCTATGTGGACTACTACAAGCTCAAGAATGTTGAAGTGGCTTCCCATCACGGAACGATCATTCGTTTTGCAGAAGAAAAAGGCGCAGGCTTCCTTCTTCGTGGGCTTAGAAACACCACAGACTTCCAACACGAACTTGAGCTTGCTGCAGGGAATAGAGGGATTAACAAAGAAGTCGAAACCATTTGCATGTTTTCGAAGCCGCACTTCGCCACAATCAGCTCATCGCTGGTTCGAGAATTGGCCTTTTTGGGTGAAAAAATTGATCAGTATGTGCTACCTAGCTGGGCCGACAAAATTATTGAAAAATGCCAGAATTCCCAGTCTGTGTAGAGAAAAAATCGACGCCCTCAAAATCCATTTTTTAAACGCCGACAAAGTGTGTTCAACAAATGACCCGATGATTCAATTCTAAGTAAGAGTGCCTGTATCTCTAAGTTAATTATTCTTACAATAAATAACATCTTCAAGCGTAAATGTCCGATATTACTTAACTATTTGTAATTGCGTAGAGCACTAAACAAGTCTACTCGAAGAACAAAATAAGTCTTATTCAACTGACTAGCGAGTCACATATGAAGGGATGTTTTTTAGGCTGTCTTCTAGAATTTTGATGTATTTTTGCATCAGTTTTGGGTCCTTATCACGGGCCCGGATAATCTCATTTTTAATAGCATTCAAAGAATTTTTAACGTCAGAAACCATAGTGTTTTTGAAGATTCCTGCAAGGAAACTCTTGGGGTCAATGAAGCTCTGATACACCCAGAGGGTCTTGCTCTGATTCTGATTTAATGTGTTGGCCGGAAAGAAGTAACTTGTTCCCTGTACTCGTTCTGATACATCAGATTTCACTAAAAACCAGGAAAGGGAATAGATTCCACTAGTGACAGGAAGTAGTTTTGTCCCGTGAATATATTTCGAATTAGATAGTGGCCAAGGAAGATCCATCTCATAGGCCGTATGAATGGTCGTCGCACTTTCTACTTTGATGACTTCACTTTTAAGAAGGTTTGGTACGTAGTTTTTTTGGTGATCAAAGGCCGCATAAATGGCCATACACTCTTGGGGAGTTGCGTCAATTGTGGTGTAGATCGTCAGCTCAGGCCAGGCCGAGTCCTTCATTTTCTTCTTTTTGACCACATAATCGCCACTATTCACACTTTTCCATTCTTCCTCAGTCAAAGTGTGAGGCAGTGTTGGCGCTACCAGAGTGGCCATAGCAGGCCCGGTCAAAATCACTATAAAAAGACTTACTAAGATCATTTTTAGGTTCATGCCTGCATGTTAAACATGGGCCTAGTAATGGGCAACAATAATTTACAACTTGAATCAATTGTTATAACTTGCCGCGATACAGAGGTAGAAAATTATGAAGAAATACGAAAGTGTCAGGGTGTTTGAAAACCCGATCCTTGAGGCCTGTACACATGTTCATCCAATCGTCCCACTTCTTCTTTGGGCACCAATTATCGGTTATTGGCTGTACGATTCAAGTGCTACATATAATTTGAGCGCCACTGAGTTTGGTGTTCTTGCTCTTGCTGGACTACTACTTTGGACATTGACCGAATACGTTCTTCATCGTTTTGCTTTTCACTACCCAGCGAAGAATAAATACTCTCGAAGACTAATCTATCTTTTCCACGGTATTCACCATGATGATCCTAATGATCCAACCAGACTTGTGATGCCTCCGGTACCTGCACTGATCTATGTCTTCTTTATCTATCAGTTCTATGCTTTGTTCTTTCCTGATCAATACATCCAGGGATTCATGGCCTTTTTCATGATTGGTTATCTTTTTTATGATTATATCCACTACGCCACTCATCACTTCAAGATGACTAGCAAAGTTGGGCGTTACCTCAAGAAGTATCACCTTGTTCACCACCATGCTCATGAGTATGCCAAGTTTGGTGTCTCTAATCCTCTGTGGGATTATGTGTTTGGAACCGTAACCGGACCCAAGGAAGAAAATCCTTGGCACTAAAAACGCTTCTAATCTCTCTCATTACATTTCAACTGATTGCCCCACAAGCGTTGGGGCAAAGTTTTATTCAGAAGAAAGATAATCCTCTTGATTCAAAAAAGAGCGAACTTATTCCCAAGAAAGATGATCAAACTGACAAACTTTTGATTGCCTCTGAAAAACTTGAACTCGACAACTCTTTAATTCCAAGAGACTCATGGAATGATCTTTTGATCAGTTTTACCTGGCTATTCAAAGGGGCGTATCTTCAATTCACTCAAGTGAACAACCTCTATTATCTTCCACCTGCGGTTGCCACAACTTGGTATGCCTTCGAAGAAGATAAGAGAATTTATCACTATGCTAAATCCCGTGAACTTAAAAAGCACGTGGATATTGTTGGCGATATGGGAGTTGCCTTGAACTTCCCATTTTTGCCTGCAGCTTTTTATTATTATGGTAGGGCCTATGACAGCCATCATGCAGTACAGTTTGGGATGGAGTATTTCGCAGCTCTCTATTTGGCCCTTTCTGAGTCTGGAGTGCTTTCATTTTTTGATGTTCATGAAAGACCTGAAAAACACGAACTGAGTTTTTGGGAAACTCAATTCAGAGGAGATAGTTCCTGGCCATCAGGTCACATCATTCCGTACACCACACTCTTTTTCAAAACCATGCAATTTTATGGTCCCTACTGGTCACTCCTACCACTCTTAGGTTCAGTATGGTCTTCCCAACAGAGGGTACAAGATGGAAAGCATTGGCTTTCTGATGTCGTGGCATCATTCTGGCTCTCGGCCTTTGCTTCAGAAGGCGTAAGAGCTGCTGGCAAATATAAAAATAATCACCCTTTTTATAAGTGGATATTTGAAAGAGAGGCTAGAGTAGGGGTCATTCATTATAAGAATAAGATCGGTCCTCGTCTCGTCTGGAATTTCTAAAAGGTATTCTTATGAAACATTTACTTATCTTTGCAGTCCTGTTTGGACTAGTTTCTTGCTCTACTTCTTCAAAGAAAAACAACCATAATCCTGGTACTAATAAAGGAAAGGCACTCCATCTAGTCGATCATATGACAACTGGAGAGTATGAAGCAGCTAAAGCGAATTTTAACATTTTAATGATGAAGTCTCTTTCTCCAGAGATGATCAAGAATGTTTGGGAAAGACTTGTTGCCAAAGACGGAAAGTACAAAGGTCATGGGTTTTTAAATGAGCAGAAGAATACTGTCTTTGTTCGTGTTGAGTTCGAGAAGGCCTTCTATGCCTTCAAAGTCAAATTCGATAAAGATGGCAAGGTTTCCGGTCTCTTTACCGGTTCGCCGATGGAAAAAGAGAATCTGGAGCGTTTTTCGAGCTTTGATGGTTTTGAACTACCTTACATTATCGATTCTCCAAAAAGCGAAAGTCGTGGCGTTTTTGTCTTCATCCATGGCTCAGGACCAGGAGGAGTGGAAGGAACAGACACAAAGCTTTTTTCATCAATTGCCAAGGAGCTTAATAAAGTTGGTTTTACAACTCTTCGCTATAACAAGAGAAGTCTAGAAGTTAACAAACTTGAAAGCCAGGGAAGCAACTATGTAGATTCTGATGACTTCAAGAAATACAATCGTGACTTTTATTTGTACTTTCTTCGCGATGGAAAAGCGGTTGTTCAGTTTGCCAGGAAAAAGTTTAAGGACCAACCTATTTATCTTTTTGGTTTGAGCCAAGGGGCGAATATTGCTCTTCAACTTGCCGATAGTGAAGCCGATGTAAAAGGTGCTATCCTGACAGGATTTAGTGTCTCTAAAATAAATGAGAGCATTTATTATCAGTATGTCTTTAGAAACGATTTCTTCTTTAATCAAGCTGATAAAAATCGCGACGGCAAACTTTGTGGGAAAGAACTTTCAAAAAATCTAAGAGCACAACTATCCATTCTTGATGTGAATAAAAATAAATGTATGGATCTAGATGAATACCGTGCCG
>JBFEVX010000012.1:0-55098 GCA_041546685.1 Bacteriovoracaceae bacterium
CCACATTTCTTTTGGAAATTTTTTTCAGTTCTCTACGAATCTTTTTAGAAATTTTTTCAAATTGAGTATCTATCAAAATCAATTTTGCTTTTGTGGCGCAAACTCCGATATTCCCCCCCATCCCTTTGATCATATGTACACATCCAGAAACTTTTTGCTTACTGATGACAGGAGAAGCATTCTTTTTAGAAGATACTTTTCTGCCAGTATGAGCATGGACTGATAAAGTGAAAGACAATAAAAGCAAAATGAGTGATAAGCGCATAGATATCCTTGGAAAATTCAATGCTCAATTATAGTACGGTAAACCCGTCTTTTTCAGCCATCCCGCAGCATATTTTTGATTTCTGAAGGACTTTCTTCTCGGGCCAGACATGATATAAATCTCTCATGCACGATTTCACAGAACTTCAAAAGCGAAAGCTTTCTCCGACCTATTACTTGACCAATTTCGAAAAGCTTTTGAAGTTTGTGCAGGACAACTATGACGACCTCTTAAAGGAAAAAGAAAAGAAGATCATGAAATCTTTTTTTGAGCTTAAAAAAGATGCCAGACTTCTTTTTACAAGACTAATTGGCAGAAAAGGACCATTTTTTGTCATCGAAAAAATTGCATACGATGAAATCAACTTAAATAAAGCGATCTCTTCACTGACAAAGTCCAAATTTATAGAACTTCATAAAGATAGTACTAATCTCGAGTTGCTTTTTGAGGTGGAGGATTATCTTTCAAGCTACTCGAGAAATGAGCTTGAAATTATATTGAAAGGTTCAGGACAGTCAGGACTCTCCAAACTAAAAAAGCCAGATCTCATCGAACTCATTGCAAATGATGAAAGTTTGAAAGTTGAGCTTCTCTCCACCTTTCCACTTTTGACGTTGAATCATACAGGGGAATTCCAACTATTCTTTTATCTTTTTTTCGGAAACTTTCATCAGACCCTCTCTGATTTCATTCTCGAAGATGTCGGAGCTTTGAAATATGAACGCTACAGAATAGATAAAGAGACCAGACTCTTCGACTCAAGGAAGGCCATCAATCAATCCATTCGGTTTCACCAAGCCAGAGAAGCTTGTTACATAGCAATGGAACTTGAATCATTTGATGAGGCGCTTGAGCTTTGGAAGGAAATGGGCAAAAACAAAGGTTCAATCGCAACACTTAATCGAAAGTATAAAGACTATAGTGATCAACTCGGCCGACATTTTGAAAGAATTGGGGATTATGAACAGGCCATTGTCTGTTACGATAAGAGCAAATCTTCTTTTGCAAAAGAGCGCACCATCCGGGTGATGGTTGAGTCGAATGAATTGAACAATGCTGCCAGACTCTTCAAAAAAATGGCAACGAATCCACAAAATTTTGACGAAATCGATTTTGTAAGAAAGTTTGGTAAAAAACTCTCCAAAATGACTGGAAAAGAATTTTCATATGACATGAACTGGAACTTCCCAGAAGAAAAATGGGAGATTAAAAAGCACAATCAGCTCAATGTTGAAGAAATGGTGGTCAAGGAACTCAAAAAGAAAAAACATAAAGCATTGCATACTGAGAATTGGTTTTGGAATTCCTTGTTGGGATTGGCCTTCTGGGACATCATTTTCAAACCTCTTCCAGGTGTTTTTTATCATCCTTTCCAAAGAGGTCCAGTTGATCTCTTTCATCCTCAAGATTTTTATGAGTCCCGTCGTGAGTTGATTGAAAAAAGATTAAAATCAATTGCATCAGGAAGATACTCTAAGCAGATTCTAAATACTGCCAGAAAAAAGTATAAGACGGCCAATCATCTGGTCAGCTGGAATGCAATGGACATGGAATTTCTAGAACGTGCTCTTGAAACGTTTTCTCCTATTCATCTCGAAGCAATCCTTCGACGTCAACTATCAGAACTTCGTAGAAATAGTTCAGGACTCCCTGATGTTTTTTCAATCGATTCCAAAGGACACCCAAAACTCTTTGAAGTGAAAGGTCCTGGTGATCAGCTCCGCCCCAATCAAAGGGCCTGGCTTGGCTTCATGAAAGATATTGGAATTGATTGTTCAGTTCTTTGGGTCAAATACAAGAATTAGAATTCATCAGTTGTGACTTTATCTCCATCACATTTGAATTCAAACCTGTACTTAAGTGACTTGTCTCTTTTATTGATATACTTCCTGATGATCAGGGTTTCCTTGGGTGTTATTTTAACGGTTCCACTCTTTCTAGTCATATTCTCCAGATCATAAATCCAATCTCCGTCCAGTTTTTTCTCCACAGTCAGAGCAGGCTTCCCACCCTGAGCATCCAGCAACAGATTTTTTTCACTGGTATTGGTTATCTCCACAACAACATAACTTCCCATATCATCCAGCTTCACCTGACACGGTGAAGAGCCGAAGCATCCCCCAAGTAGGATGGGCAGCAGAAATAGTATAAAGGTGGAAAGCTTGATTCTCATGGAAACTCCGTCACTATAAAGTTTATTTTATCCCATGCCACTCTACAATCAAGAACTCTTCGATTTCAGACCCTTGGCCAAAACCTTATTTCGAGGATTTGCCTAGTATTCTGGACAGTAAATATTACATGTTCTGACATCTCTCATTCACCTCTGTCTTTAAGGGGGCTATAAACCAACCAACTTATGATTACTAATAGAGAGGGGTAAATTATGTGTGCATGGCGTACTGTAAAAACTGTAGCCGTTTCATCTTTACTTCTATCCGGCCTCGCCAACGCTGGATCGAAGACTCACCAAGATGCAGACCTAGCTGAATTTCTTAACAATTTTCACCAAAACCCGGCCGAGGTTATGGAGCAAATTCCAAGCAAGGTGATTCCTGCTAATGCGAATATGCCATTTCAAAATGCTGATAGCGCTGTTCAGGCCAAAGACGAAACTAGACAACAGATGATCCAGCTTGCTGGTCGTGCAGGTATCAGATCTTCTGATCTGACTGAAAACCTTGTTGATCTTGGATACAAACACATCAAAAATCTTGGAAAAATGGATGAAAAAGAACTTCAATCTGCCAAGCTTTCTGTAAGTCCATGGTCAGATGACTACTGGGCAATCGCCAAAGGTGTACTTGGTGCTAGGTATGAAGATCCTAACAACAAGAAAACTTTTGATTGGCAACAAAACGAAAATTACGTTCTTGAAAACCCAGTTTCAGCATATCTTGCTGAGGGACTTCAAGATTACCTATCTCCTTCTGAGAAGTATGACCTTCTTGTTGGCGACAAAGAATTCTCACTAACAAAAGCAATGTGGGCCGAAGGTAAACCATATTACGATCAGTATGGAAAAGTTGAAACTTGGATGGGAATCTGTCACGGATGGGCACCTGCTGCTTACATGCTCGACAGACCTGAAAAAGCCATCAAAGTAATGGCAGCTGACGGTGAAACTGAAATTACTTTCTTCCCATCAGATATCAAATCACTAGGTTCACTTCTTTGGGCCAAGGCCTCTACTCCATCTAAATTTGTTGGTGGTAGATGTAACGACAAAGATCCTGAAAGAGACCAAGAAAGTGGAAGAATCACTTCACAAAAATGTTTTGATACCAATCCAGGAACTTGGCACAAGTCTGTTGTTAATCAGATTGGTGTATCTGACAGATCATTCGTAATGGATGCTACTTTTGATTACGAAGTTTGGAACCAACCAGTATTTGACTACTCATACAAGTACTTCAACGTTGAAACTTTTGACACCGCTTCAAACTATAAAGAAGCTCAAATCAAAATTGAAGACTTCAAGAAAGACAAATTCAAGAAGTACAGAAGCAACAATGCAAAGTACATTGTTGGTGTTGAAATGAATGTTGGCTATATTGCTGAAACTCAACCAAGCCACAGAACTTTCGATAACGCCAGCTATGACTATGTTTCAAGAGTAACTTATAGATACGACCTTGAGCTAGATGCTGAGGGAAATATCATCGGTGGTGAATGGTACTCCAACAAACACCCAGACTTCCTATGGACTCCACCTGTTGGAACTAAGGCCAAGTCATGGGTTGAAACTCAGTACCCACAATATATTAATGACTACGATGCTGACGGACTTGTTTCTGAGCAATTGAAATATGTTGCCCCATATGCATCAAAATCCGGTCAACCACTAGCTGAAGTTCTAGAAGGTTTGATCGAGAAAGCACGTAAGTAGAACTCGAATGAGATTAGCTCTCGTTCTAGTCCCTATAATCCTAACTGTGAAGGTTGCCCTTGGAGCTGGGCGACCTTCATGGTTCCCTGAAAAAGCTTGTGAACAAGCCTATCTGGAAACCAATACAAAATCTGAAAGACAAAACTGCTACAAACCATGGACCGTATTAATATTCATGGGTGCAGACAATGACCTCTCTCCCTATTCCTATTGGGATCTCTATGAGATGGAGAGAAAAATGAAGAGTTATCCACATGGAGCCAGTTCACTTCTAAGTGACGTTGTGGTTGAATGGGATAATGACAAGGATGATGGAATACGAAGAATCCACGTACGTGAAAGTGAAGAGAACTACGATCAATCTGTTGACCTGGACTTCTTCAAGAAAGCCGACCCTTCAATGATCAAATCACCAGTGGTCGCAAAGTTTGGTGAAAGAGATTTCACCATTAAACAAAGACTAAAGAATTTTCTTGAATGGGGTATCAAAGAATATCCTGCCAAAAACTATATGGTTGTCATTTGGGGACATGGAGAAGGATACATTGGTTCTCCTGAAAACCAACAGACGACAGCGACTCTCTTTCCTTCACCGGCTGCAAACAACAGCATGTTTTTGAATGAAAGCGATCTTTCTCTTAATTTTGATTATGAATTTGAAAGTACATTCCCTGCACCTAAAAATTTTGGTGGCGTAGCCCTCGATTATTCAGATCTTGAGTATCTGGATATTCCAGCGATCTCTGACACTTTGGAGGAGATCAGAATATTGACTCTTGAAGAAGAGAAAAAAATTGATATCTTGGCCTTTGATGCTTGCTTGATGCAAAGTTTGGAAGTGGCCTTTGATCTGAAAGACTCCGTAGAGTTTCTAGTAGGGTCCGATCAGATTCAAAATTATCTCGGGATGCCCTATAAGATGTTGATGTCCAAAATCAACAACAAGTTGATGACTCCTTATGAGTTCGCCAAAGAAATCCCTACACTTGTTGAAGAAAGCTTCTCCAAAGGTGGATACCAAGGTGAAATAGACCCAGAAGGCCAAAGAACTTTTACTGTTTCATCAATAAATCTAGCAGAAATGGAGTTACTCCTCCTTCCTGCTTTGGCCGACTTTTCTGACAGCATGATCGCTTACATCGATGAAAAAACAATCAGAAAGCTTGAGTTGGGCTTCATTCTGGATAAAACTCCTAGTTTTCAAGGTGAAAGTCGTGACATCGGTATCTTCATGGGATCCGTTCTAATGCTTCTTCACGAAGAAGCTGAGAGAAATGGAAAGTGGTCTCAAGGTGCACAGTTGCTCTATAAAGCAGCGAACAATGTCGTCTATGCCATTAATCGTGCAACGATGAGTTATGCCTATGGAACCATGTACTATTCACCACAAGACTCACAGAACAAGAATTACCTGCTAGGATTCTTCAAGGGACTTTCTGCATGGATTCCAAAGTCAGGCAACACCTACAAACTCAGAAAAGAAGAGTTTGAAAAATCCAATCTCTTCGACTACGAGTTTAAAGGAATCAAATGGCAGGGTTGGCTCGAGAAGATTTATGATGACGCCTCTCCTTTTCCATTCTAATGAGCAAAGGAAAACTCCACAAAATAATCATCAATCCTGATGCTCATTGCCTCAAACTGAGATTCGCCCAACACCCTTCAGAGTCAACGAAACGGGCCGTACTGAAGTTCATAGCTTGTTATTTGCTTTCAGATCATGAGCTCAGAGAGTTTTCAGAAGTTTGTCAGGGAGGAGTTCCTGATCTGGTTTCGACATCGGATAATCTTTGTCTCTGGCTTGAGCCACCGAAAACAAAAAGCTATATAAAGTTCCAACGAGACTTCGATTTTCAGTTGATTCTGGTTTGCGAAGGCATCGATGGAAGTGAGCTTGAAACTCAAGAATGGACCATTGAAAAAACAGGAGAAATTGATTACTCATTGAATGGCAAACCTTTCAAAGCTTCATTAATACCACTGGACTGAAAAAGCTACGGTATTTATACTTGAATCTAAGGATGAATCAGGAAGGAACCCAATTAATGAGTACAAACGAACGAACAAGATTCGCACCGACTCCAAGTGGTTTTCTCCATCTAGGAAATGCCTTCAATTTTCTTCTTATTCATAAACTAGCTAAGAAAAAAAACGCCGATATTCTTCTTAGAATAGATGATCTTGATACAGCCAGATCCAGAGATGAATACCTGGAGGATATATTTGAAACTCTTGAATGGCTTGGTTTGAATTATCATGAAGGTCCACAAGGTGTTGATGACTTCAAAAAAAATCACAGCCAATCTTTAAAGAAAGAACATTATCGACAGGCCCTCTCCAAACTAGAAGGGATTTTTACCTGTACCTGCTCTCGTTCAGATATCAAGAAACTTTCTCCTGAAGGAATTTATCCTGGCACCTGCCGCGAAGATCAGCTCCGATTCATCGAAGGTGAAACATCCTTAAGATATACCTACGATGTAGAAAATCCACTACGAGATTTTGTCATTTGGAGGAAGGATGATCTCCCTTCATACCAACTGGTAAGTTCGATCGAAGATCTTGAAAAGGACATCACCTTTGTTGTCAGAGGTTTTGATCTGAAAGATTCGACAATTGCCCAAAAACATCTACTCTCAAGATTAGCTCCGGATAAAAAAAATATCTCATTCCTGCATCATCCCCTGCTTTCAGATGAAAATGGCGGAAAACTTTCCAAAAGCGAAGGCGCATTATCTATAAGAGAAATGAAAAAGAGCGACCCTTCGCCTACCCCAATTTATGAAAGATTTGAGAAATGGTACGAATCAATCAAAGATTCGATCCAATAACCATGAATTCCCTTCGATGTGAAGGTAGCTGAACTGCTTCAACTTTTCTAAAACCAAATTCTTTAAACTTCTTAAGGTGCCATTCGATTTCTTTGACATGAGCAAGATCACCTGTTTTGATGTTAAAAAGACAACCTTTGATCTTCCTGGAAAAAGGCCTGATCAACCTCAATGATTCCTTGATGGAGATTGCAGGGGGTAGGTTCAAATCAACAACCAGCCAATCAACTTTTTTGTTTCCAAGAGATTCAACTTCCTGAATAGGTTTTTTAAGATGAAAAAAGTTTTTACTGGATAAAATTGATTGTGCCATCTCTGCCGGATCAATACCTACAACTTGGCAATCATTTTCCAATAAGAATTGAGTCGCACCACCAGGTGCAGATCCTGCTTCAATAACAGTCTCCCCATTGAGTGAATAATTAAGATATTCAAATCCTTGCTTGACCTTCAAGTAGGCCCTAGATGGTGAACTTTCAGGCAATTCATTGTCCAGGAACAGAGTTCCAGCATGGCCACTTCTTCGGTTTAAGCTCAACCCAACCCATGTCTCTTTGGCCGAAACTTCTACAAAGCTCAGTATCCATCGAGCCGCTTTATCGACTCTAGGTCTTTCATTATCTCTTGAAAGGGAAAAGTCCAAGACAACATAACCCTCACTTCCATATTTTGAATTCTTGAATTCTTCAATGGCCTGATTTTCCTCGCCTGCTTTTGTCTTCCCGATATTGAGTCCGAAAAACTTCTGATAAACAAAGTTCATCCTATTCAAATTTTCTGGAGTAATCACTTCATTTTGATTTTTGAAGGTCTGAAATACATCTTTAGAAAAGCTGGGAGTGAGATGAGGATGATACTGGGCCATTTCCTCTTTCAACAAGTCTTGATTTCCATCGTTGGTGATGAAAAAAAGAAACGGAGTGCCTTCGAGTTTTAAGGCCACTCGCCGACTCCCTCTCTAACGAGCTCCGGATGTCCGTCAGTTTTGAGATCGATAATGGTACTCGAGCCGACGAAGTGTGTTTCTCCCGGGTCAAGAATCAAATCGATTTTTCCTTGTGACATCTCTTCAATCTGATAGCCATAAATCTCAAGACCTTCATCGAGACTAAAGAAGTTATTGTCTAATTGCGTTCCCATCAGCAAATTATCATGAATTTCAATCAATCTGCTCACCAGAGTACTAGGTGGAAATCTAATTCCTACTTCATGATCCGTCTTTGTCGACTGAACGGCCTTGGTGATTTTCTTTTTGGCTTCAAAAATAAAAGTGTAATGACCTGGAATCTTTTTTTTCAAGAGTCGAAATGCAGAATTGTGAATAACAGAGATATCACTTGCTCTAGAAAGAGAGTCACATAGGATACTATAGTGCTTTAACTTACCTTCATTCTTCAGTGAATAAAGCCTTTCGACACCTTTTTTAACAAATGGGTCACAAACAGCAATCCAATTAGTGTCAGTTGGGAAGGCAACCAGCTTTCCCTCTTTGAGGAAATCGGATGCTTTTTGTAGGATGCGGTCATCCGGATTTTCTGGAATTACATATTCGATCACAAAAGCCTCAAGCGATAAAAACAGTTAGATTTTATCACTTGAAGACGGAAGTACAAGCTTTGTCTAATGCCTCTGTTCCCAGTCGGCCAGAGATGCATCGAGGCTGGCCAACGTATCGTGGGTAAAAAGCGACATTCCAGAAGAGTTTTGAATTTCAAAATTTGGCTTGAGAAAGTGATACTCTCTTCTGTCGCCACTCTGGATGATCTTTCCAAGACCATTTACAACTTCAGCTCTATTGTGGTCTTTGACCTGATGACAAAAATCAAAAATCACACCAACAGGGTTCACACTTGAAATAATCTGCTCAAGAGAGTCGATATTCCCAATTGGTCCAAGGTTCAATGTTCTGATCTTATGATTGGTACAGATCAAGTCAGATCCGAAGTTTCCAATACTTCTACTCTCTCCTGCCGGCTGAACAATCAAGTAAAGAGGAGAATCGGCATCAAGTTTGCTCTGCTCTTTGGCAATGACCGGATAGAGTCTTGAAGTTATAAGCGATGAAATCGCATATCTCTGTGTATCAGAAATTTCATTGGTGGCCTGAAGATGATTCAACTCCCTGATGAAATCAGGG
Organism: Bacteriovoracaceae bacterium; assembly: GCA_041546685.1. Classification (GTDB taxonomy): domain Bacteria; phylum Bdellovibrionota; class Bacteriovoracia; order Bacteriovoracales; family Bacteriovoracaceae; genus M0603. Next base: position 9,123 of record JBFEVX010000012.1, read on the forward strand.
AAAAGACCTTTTCCAAGATCTGAAACGGTTGCAGTCTGTGCAAGCTTTTCAAACTCGTGATTTAGTACATCGAGTTTTCCGAATCTGAGGGCAAGAATCAAACTCCCCTTGATTGTTTCGATATCTGAAGGAGACAATCCCAGCATTCCTCTTTTTTGGCTGGAGTCTTCTCCTAAATTTTCAAGCATGATATTCAGCTCGTCTTCCGGCTTGTCTGCCAATTGTCCAATACTGTAACCGAGCTGACAGAGACGGCTCAGCTGGATCAGTCGATCAACTTGATCTTGAGCGTAAACACGTCTACCAGCATCATCCCTAGAAGGTGTGACGGCGTTATGGCGACGTTCCCAGGCACGAAGAGTGTGAGCGCTGAGTCCGCTTATTCTTGCTGCTGCTTGGATGGTATATTCCATGATGAAACCTTCATTGTTAAAGTTTTGTTAAATACGGGTTTTTAAGTCGTATTTTGCTCCCCATCAAATTAAGTGAATATCTGTTGGATTTCAATAGTAATCGGACCGTCTAACCGAAGTCTAATCTTAAGTATCTGAAATCTCGATAATTGAATGGCCTTTGCCAAGAGGGACTCATCAGAAATAATTGCTTTATAGGAACTTTTAAAACTGAACTTTATAATAATTAAAATGAAAATTCTGGTCTCATTTCTACTTATTTTTAGTTCTATAGGTCTCTTAGCTGAAGATTATGATGGATTATATGATGACGGAAAATGGGAGAAGATCCTCTCTGAAGACGGCCTCAATGTTTTTACTCGAAAGATGCCCAACTCCAAAATCCTCGGTTTCAAACTTGAAGGTGTAATTGATGCTCCCATCGAACAGATCATGGAGAATATGAGGAGTGTTGAGACCAGCGCAGAGTGGACTCCCGATCTTGCAGAGAAAACCACTATTGAAGAGATCTCTGATGCCGAGGCAATTACTTATAGTAGAAATGATCTTACATGGCCTGTCTCCGACAGAGACTTTGTCACTCACAATAAATTATTTTTGCATAAAGAACGAAAGTTACTTTATGTAATGACTAAATCAATAATTGATCAAAGATCGCCTCCTAGAAAAGGAATAGTCAGGGCCTGGCTCTCCTATTCAAACATCGGGCTTAGGCCAATAAGCCCGACAAGAACATATGTTGAATGGACAATTTTTGCGGACCCGAAAGGGAATATTCCGACTTGGGTGGTCAACTTTTATCAACGTGGATTTCCGGTGAAGTTTTTTAAAGCTGTTGAGAAGCGTGCACAATCAACCAATTACAAACTAAGGAAAGGCCTTCAAGGTATGCTTGACGAACTCAGACGACTAATCAATGAAGACAAAAAAGTTTTCACCAAGACCAAATAAAATTAATCACTGCCCGTTAAATCCCGATAAGCAAATGTATTCAGAGGGTTTTAATGGACCAACAAAAGAAATTTCGACCGACATTGAAATTGACTGTGGCAGCTCTGCTCGCATCTGTGATTTTTATCACAACGGCTTCGCTTACCCTTTTGAATTATTACTCATCAACAAAAACTCTTAGACAGTTCTCAACTGAAGTCATCGAAAAAACGTCAGGCGTCGTAGCTGAGCAAGTGAATTCATTTTTCCGTGAAGCCAAGACCACCAACAAATTGATTCTCAAACTGGCAAACTCAGAACTAATCAACACAAGAAATCTGGATGAAGTTGAAAGATACTTCTACGACTTTCTATCTACTCATGAAAATGTCACCATGCTGAACTTTGGAAATTTGAATGGTGATTATGTCATGGTTAGAAGGAATGAATCAGGTGGCCTTGATACCAAACTCATTCTGAGAGATAAATTTAAAAAAGATAAAGCTCTTTGGAAACGAAGAGGGCCAAAATCAAAGTTCGAAAAATACAAAGAAGATTGGAAAGATGATCCCTACGACCCGAGGATTCGTCCTTGGTTCGATGGTGCTATGAAATTTGGAAAGCTTTTTTGGACCAATGTCTATGTTTTCTATACTTCAAAAACTCCTGGAGTCACTACATCTGTCCCATTGAAAGATTCTCTTGGAAGAATCAAAGGTGTATTGGCAGTTGACGTCGACCTGATGGACTTAAGTTACTATCTTAAGGACCATATCAAAGTTGGAGAGACCGGTAGATCATTCATTATTGATGAGCAAAGAAGAATTGTTGCCGTTGATGCCCCTGAGAATTTGACGGGACAGCCTACTGGAGAAAAGAATCGTAGACTCTTTAAAATATCAGAAAACAATGCTCCAGAAATAAGTACTCTCCGAGAGAACAAGGACTTCATAGACTATTATCGAATGGTCTTTCACCAAAACATGACTCCTCCGGGACAGAAAACAGTGTATTACAAAGTTGATGGTGTTCAATATATTGCCCGATTGAATACTGTGAATTTTGATTCAGGAAAAAGGTGGTTGTCGGCCATAGTTGCTAAAGAAGATGATTTTATCGGTGTTGCAAAAAAGGATCGAACTCAAAATCTTTTCATCGGAATCATTTTCACATTGATATCTCTTCTTCTCGGAATGTATGTCGTAAATCGCATAGTCGGGAGATTGAGAGACCTTGTCGAAGAAAGCCAGAAAGTCAAAGTCATGCAGCTTGATGATAGTCCTGCTGACTCCAATTTCAAAGAAATCCATGAAGTCCTTCAGGCATTTGAGGGTATGAAAACTGGTCTGCGCGCATTCAAGAAATATGTACCAGTCAATTTGGTAAGAAAACTGAACACAAATAAAACAGAACCAACTCTTGGCGGAGTTCCAAAAACACTGACCATTCTTTTTTCTGATATTCAGGATTTCACTTCCATCAGTGAAAAACTCTCCCCCACCGAACTTGGTAACTATCTTGGAAAATATTTGTCAATCGTCGCAGGAGAAGTTCTTGATTCAGAAGGGACAGTCGATAAGTATATCGGTGATGCTGTGATGGCATTTTGGGGAGCTCCGAATGAAGTAGAAAATCAAGCCCAAAAAGCTTGTGCTGCAGCTCTTCAGATCACAAAGAGGCTTGAAGTGTTCCATGAAGAGAATCCACATATTCCAGTCTTCCATACCCGAATTGGTATACACACTGATAATGTTGTTGTTGGGAACTTCGGTTCAATGGAAAGATTAAACTATACAGTCATCGGTGACGGAGTAAACCTAGCTAGTCGTATTGAAGGTGTGAATAAGTTCTTTGGAACACAAATCCTGATCTCAGAAGATACTAAAAAACTTATTGGCGATGATTTCGAGTGTAGAAAAATGGGCGAAGTGGAAGTCAAAGGTAGAAGTAAGCCCGAAGTTATTTACGAGCTGGTAGGTATGAAAGCAGAAATGACACTTCCACAAACTCAGGCGAACAGACTTCTTGAAGAGGCCGTGGAGTTCTTTGAAAAAGGAAATCCTCAAGCGGCCTTTGAAAAGCTAAGTAAGGCCAAAGATTTGGCCCCAGACGATAAAGTCATTCATTGCATGGAAAAATTCATCAAAGACACCCAGGAAGGCGAACACTATCATCAGTGGAGTGGCGTCATTAAAGTAGAGTCCAAATAGTCGTAATCACGACAATATTCAACTTGTATAATTTACACTTCTCCCCCCGAAAAGGATTGATTGTGCTATATAAGGGGCATGAAATCATTAATTTTTACCACACTTTTGTTGCTGGCCTCTGTCGCTGGCGCTGCTGACGAGATCGCAAGATCTTCATTTATCGGTTACATCAACATTTATCAAAACAAAGCGGAAATTGCCCAGAACATCTATGTTCAAATGGGAGATCTTCACAAGAAGTTAGATTCAGAGACTTTGGAAGACTATAGTGGCCTTTACACTTTCAAACTTGAAGGAGACTTGGTTGTTCTTTACCTCAAAAGAGAAAATAAGAGAGTAGAGTTTGGAATGATCGATGGAAGTGTTATTGACCTGTCATCTGATCAAAGAATCAAATTCGAATCACTTTCAAAACTCAAAACTAGACTGATCAAATTCAGAAAAGGTATCCCAACTCCACGTTGGTCATACGGCTGTGGCATCACTGGATGTGGTGTTGATTTTGATTGGAAAAGATCAAGAAAGCTCTTGGTTGAAATAGAGGCGTTTGACGGAAGTCTACTTTGCCTTGCAAAAGGTTTCAAAGACAGAGAAGAACTCAAATCGGGTGCGTGTAACTAAAATTTGATTCCCGCACCCAGCATGAACTGATCCTGGTCGATATCCAAATCTCTATTATAAGTCAGTGAAAAATTGAATGGTCCGGTTTCGTGTGAAACTCCTACCCCCACTTTCTCAGTCGACCCCGGCAAGAAACGTGGCATATCTGCATCGAGTGGCTTTTCATAAGTCATGGAAGCAACTGTTCGCCCCTGATTCATAACCATCCCCGCCCTGAAAAAGGCAGAGTCTCCAACATCACGTAGAACGACTCCTGTATCAGCAAGGACAGCGTAGTCAGAACCCAATTGATGCTGAACTCCTACCCTGACGAGAGTCTTGTCCAGATGTAATCCATGTCCGCCACTTGTTCCAGCAGCGACATTCTTATGATCGTCATAAAAGAATGCACGAACTTCGGCATCGACATTTGTATTGCCATCTTCAGAGTCCCAGTGTGATTGAATAGCTGCAGTATAATCTGTATCAAAAGAAAGCTCAGCTTTTTCATCATAGAGAGTCGAGCCTGTTGCTCTTTTGACAACTGTATTATTGGAAAGCATGAACTTTGCCTCTGCAGTACCTTGAGCTCTAATTCCAAAATTTCCAACTTCCAGATAAGGTGAGTTCAACTCTCCTCTTACTCTTGCAAAAAGATTTTGCTGATCGATCTCAACAAGTGATCTCTGTCCCTGCATGGTAGAGACGGCAAGACCACCGTCAATATTCAATATATCGTCTCCATACTCATAGTTGAAATCAGTCGCCGCACCTATGACCTGCTCACCTGTTGAAGTCTGTCCGACAAATAATCTTCCGCGCCAGTTTTGTCCCTGAACTCCGACCTGTGAGAGACTATAGTTTCGCGACATCAAAGGATCCAGCTGGTTCCCACCAGTCATCTCACTGTACATTTGCCCAAGCTCACTTGGGAGTTTTGCAACCGGCTTTCCTTCGGAATTATAAATCCTATAACGGAGTCCCATATCTGGCATGGTTGTATCCTGTCTGAGAACGGTATTGCCTGTGACGTTTTCCTCGCCTGTCATATAACCGTAATTCATCTTGATCACTTTATTTGGATCACTTGGATCCTGAGTGATCAAGTTGGCGTGAAACCCACCAGGTGTTTTATAGGCAACAATATAACTGTTCGGAACACCCAACTCTTTCATCATCTGCGCCTGAGCTAAAGCAACGTCACGACAAACACCTCCAGGATGTTTCCCTTTTGTCGATTCAATCAACTCTTCAATTGTCACAATTCCATCGGCGTAGGCACCTGTCCCATCAGCACGATCATAATTGTAATTATCGCCAAAGGCCCCACCAAATCTTGCAACAAGTTTGGCTTTTTGATCGAAGGACATATTGTTCTTGAGCCCTCTGAGTGTCGTGGCCCAGTCGTTGGGATTCGCCCTGATGTGATCGTAGGCCAAGTCCGGAGTCATCAAGTTTTCAGGTATATCAAGTCCATATTGGCTTTTGGCAAATTCTCTTAATCTTTTCTCTTGCTCACTGACTGAGAGAGAATCAAGATCAACACTACCATTTCTGTTTTTATAACGTGTCTTCAGATTGCCAAGATTATAAATTCCCGCCGATGTTCCGTTGGCAGAAAGCCAAGGACCAAAAGCATTACTCCCATAGCCGTATTGTGCAGCCCCATCGTGTTGAAGACTGTTATAACGAACCTCAAAAAAGATTTTGAACTTTCTTTTCTTAAGTCTTTCGGCCATCTCATCTTCAGAGACATCTCCACCTGTCTCATTACAGTCTGGAACTGTAACATTCAAAGAGACAATCTCTTCATCAAGTGCAGAGACAGCATGTATCCTATCCGCTTGTTCTGTCGTCAGGCGAAAGTTCCCTTGAGGATTCGGATGCATATCTGGCGCAGAATGATGAGTGACGACGTCACGTACATCTTCTGCCAGCTCGCGTACGCGCTCCAGATCTGAGTTGGTATTACCGTCTTCCGCCATGGCGAAAACCGGGAGAGCAAGAATTAAAATGAGGTATTTCTTCATAGTTAAATTATCGGAATATCTGAGAAAAACGCTTAGAAAAATCTCATAACTCACTGTTTTTACGACCATTTCATTTTTACAATCCCATGGTTTGCTGGGGCAAATATGGTAGAACCGCTTTCAGGTACAAACACATACACAAACGCTAAACACAAATTCGCGGGGGAATTATGAAAAAATCAATTATTCTTATCGCTGGTCTTCTAATCTTTACAGGTTGTAAGGAGAAGGTCCGGGGAAAACTAGATGTAGCTGAAGATCTAACTCTGAACAGAAAAAAAGACACAGTTACAATTAAAGAAGGTTCTTATACGGCAACTCTAGGTTTCAAAACCAAGAAGAAGCTGACGCTTAAGCTTAAAGCTGACGGTGATGCTGGCAAGACTTTCAACATCAGCCTTCCAAAGGGAATGGTTGTTTCAAACAGAAACGGAGACTTCACTTTGACTCCTGCTCAATCTGGACAACCTTACACAATCAATGGTCACGTTGATACAGTAACAACTACTTCTGATCTTTATGACGGTGTTGAGTCTTGTTACGAAACTATCACAAGAAGAAGATGTACAAGAGACAGACAAACTGGAGAAAGAGTTTGTCACACTGACTCAACTACTGTTGAAGGAAGAAGATACTACACTTACTTCTATGAAACTGATGACAAAGTATTCGAACTTTCTCTACTGAATGACGAAGGTGCAAGAGCTGCTTACTTCGACGGAAGCAAGAGAAACACAAGAACAGTTAGACTTCACTCTACTGGTTGTATCATCAAGTACAGAGACTACAGATACGCTTATAGACACTGTAGAGCTTACGGAAGATACGGACGTCACAGATGTCTTTAATCTTGTAAAAAAAGACTTACTCAAAGGCCGCTTTTGCGGCCTTTTTTATTGCCCAAATCAAAACAAATCCTCTTGATAACGGTCTCCAATTGACCCTGCCAAATTCATTCTTGGTAAGACCCTGACTCAGCCCTAATAATTCAAGTAAGTTTTGGCCATTTTTGATGTAAGAAACCGGGAATTGTTACAAGATATGACATCTTTAATTGCTTGTTTTTGCTCACGTGATATAGAGATAACGCCTTAGTAGAAATCTCCAACGGAAGTGAGTCAAAAATGAGAAAAGCCATAGTTTTGGCGGGCCTTGCCCTATGTACATTCAATGCTCTTGCAGCAAGCGAGACACCAAAGTTCCACCTCGATTATATTGATTACGAGGACTATATCTATTCGAGCGGTCAAAAGACCCAGGTCGGCGATCAAGTCGAACTTGAAATGGCCTTCAAGTACAACTACGACAAAAACACTTATGCCAGATTCCGATTTGAAACCAGACCTGAAGAAAATAGAGAAAATAACAAGACAGACAAGTTTGAACTTGGTCTTTATCACACTTATAAAACTTTGGACGTCAATCTTGACCTCGACCTACTCACAAACGATGGTTCAAGCGGTGGTCAAACTTTAGGGTTCGATCTCGATTCTGAATACACCAATCTCAGATGGCACATAACGGACTCCACAACCTTCACCTTCTACCCATTCAACTTTGATGGAGAAGTTGGTGAAGAGTTCTACACTTGGGATGTCACAAGAATCAATTACATCGAAGGTTCACCTTCAACTGTAACTGGATCTAAAGGTTCCAACAACATTGCTCAAAAAACAATTCCAGGAATCGAACTTTCAACTAAGATTTTGGGCACAACTCTTTACGGTGGTTTTGGTATTGCCACTTATGTCCACCCTTCAAACCCAAGCTTTAACTTGGTCAACAATGCCAGTGCCACGAGCTGGGAAAGAAAAGAAGATCTTGGATATAAATTTGGAGCTAAATACAAATCCCAAGGAACGACTTATACAAAACTGGAATACGTCGGTCATACACAAGCAGAAGAAACTGGTGCTCTACTTGAGTCAGCCGCCAGCTTCTATACTCTGACCAGGCTTTCATCTTTCATTTTTGAAGGTGAGCTCACTTGGACCAAAGCCGGGTCTCAACCTTGGGAAGTTTCAAGATCAACAGGATGGTTTGAAAGAACAACAACATTCAGACCAATCTACTCAGACTACTATGACAATACTGAAGACTGGGTTGGAAAATCAGACTTCGGCTTTTCGGCCAAAGTTGGAATGGACGTAACTGATACAGTTACTCCTTATGCTCTTTACCGTTATCAAGGTGAATACTTTGTCTTTAATGAGCCAGAATCAGCTCATAACCTGAGAACTGCAGATGAAACCAAATCACATGGCGGTCTTCATAGAATCGGAGCTGGATCTTATCTTCGCTACGGTAACTTTGTCGTCAACCCTGAATTTGAATATAGAAGGGCCAACAATCCTGTCTTCGGAAACGCAACTGACGTTAGAAGCGACAGGTTCTTGAGTTCTTTTAAGAAGAACGATTACGTTCTTCAACTTTATCTAACTTACGACTTTGATGGAAATAACACGTTCAGACCATAGGTCTGATTGGAGAGACAAGTGAAAACACTAAAGACCACACTCATCTTGCTGATCACTCTGGGAGTTTTTGCTTCTTGTTCTAACAAGAATGAAGAAGTACTAGTGCCTCAGCCGATGGACCCTCAAGTTCAGACTCTTTTGACTGATCTCGATGCTCTTGAAGATAACATTCATGAGGGCATGGTTCTTAGATCAGCAACAGCTGATGAGATCAGAGATGTCGAATACCTCTTGAAAAGAGTTCGTGTACTCTCCATGCGTCTCGGTCAATTTCCAGGAGACACAAGAGCTACTATGGCGCTTTACGAAGCACTTAGAAAAATTGAGGCCCTTGATCTAACCACTAGAGATCAAGGAATGTTCACTACAACTCTTACAACTCTTAGAATGACCATTGATCACTACTCCAGTATTCAAGGGATCAACGTCTTTGGTCCTAGAGATACTTCAATTGCTTTTTTCAAAGAAGACTTCGTTAAAGGTCAGAGCAATTTCACCACTGAAGTTGAAGTTGAAGGGGCTGCTGAGTGGAAACATGCTTTCTTCGAGCCAAAGCAGTCCTATTACATGGAAATCAAATCATTCAAGACTGGAACGGATGGAGCAAACCAAGTAGGTGCCTCAAGACTTTCAAGTCCCGTCATTGACCTTAAGGACAAAAAAGGAGTGACGATAAAAGTAGGACAAGCTTACAAATTCATCAAAGATCTTGCGGTAATGAAAATTCAAATCAAAGAAGCTGTCGAAGGGGCTGAATGGCAAACCTTGACCTTTGAAACTGTTCCATCAGGAAATGACTGGAATGTTACAGAGTCTGAGAAATTGAATCTTCCAGAAGAACTTGCAGGAAAGAAAGTCCAAATTTCATTTGTCTATGATTCAAAAGCAGATGATAACCCGACATGGCAAATTCACTCTCTAGAACTTAGAGAGCAAGGAGAATAAAATGAAACGAAAGCTTTTCAGCCTTCTATTCATTCTCATTGGACTTGTCAGTTGCTCTGACAAATCCTACAGGCTTGAGAACTCACAAGAAGTTCTTGGGTCGTCAAACAGTCTGCAAGGCTCATCGACTGCTGGAAACTTTATTGCTACGGCGATCAAGGAAAGCAACAATCTCGACATTGTCCTCTACCCTAGTGATCTTCTCGACATGGATAAATTCGCTCTGGTTAAGATAGGAATGACAGATCAAGAAAAGAAAGAAGTTATCTCAATGTTTCCAGGGGGAAATAGAGATACTTTCAGAGTCGGAAGAATGTCAGGATCTGATATCAAGAATTTTATTAAATCAAGAACTGTAAAGAATGGTACTGCTGACCTTCAAGTTGCAGGGATGAAATACCATGTTCACGCAGTTGGTGGAGTTCTTCAATACGCCTACTTCAACCTCAAAAGAAATGGAGTTGAAGAAGAGTTGAAAGACAAAGAAAACTATAAAGTAGCAATCTCTGACTTTCATTACTTCAATGGAGAAACATTCCCTTCTTATTTTTATGGGGATTCGATGAACAGAGGTTTCAACGACGTCGGAAGAACTCTTTCAGCGAAAAAGTCAGTTGAAACTTACCTCTCCAAGATGGTGAGCTTACCTTACCTTAAAGAAAAGAGAGCCCAGTATACGACTTTCATCGTTGGTAACACTGGAGAGATGAGAATCCCTGATATTCAAGGAGCTCAACACAGAACTCCTTATCTTGGTTATGCCACTAAGACTAAAGGAATTGTCACAGCTTTTGGTAAACGTGATCGTTTCCCAGGTGGGATTGATATTTATATCCAAGATCCTGTCGGTGACGGAAGAGATGAAACATCTGATGCCATCCATATCTTCAGTAAGGATGAGAGCATCAAACTCAAACTTGGTGACGAAATTGAAATCTCAGGAATCATTTACGAAGAAATGACAACAACCGGAATGGGAAGAACTTCCATTCAAGAAGTTGATGCCAGAAATATCAAAGTCCTCTCAAGTGGTAACCCACTACCAACACCTGTAGTGCTTGGAACCAAAGGTCGGGCCATCCCCGATCACGATGTCTCAACCTGGAGAGGAGATCTCAACCTCAAACCTTTCCTAAAAATGACTGATGGAATTGACTTCTGGGAATCTCTTGAAGGAATGAGAGTCACTATCAGTGACGCCCTTATCCTGGGATTCAGAGGCGGGCAGGAAGAGTTCGAAGCTTTGAGACCGAAAGATTATTTGAACCTATATATCACTGCTGATGGCTACGAGAAAAAAATCAGAACAACCACCGTTGGTGGTCTGATGATCGATCCGATTGCTGGAGACTTCAATCCTGAGATCATTCAAATTGCCAGTAATCATCTTTCTAAAGGTATTGACCCAAAGGTTTTCTTCAATGTCGGTGAAATCATCGACGGAGATCTTACTGGTGTACTAAGCTACGAAAAGAATATCTTTGGAGGTGGAGAACTTTCACTGATTACCCCTGAACCTCAAAAGGCCATGGCCGATTTTTCAGGAAGAGGAAAAGTAGAGCTTGAAGATCGTGAAGTGGCTGAATTTGAATCAACTGAAGATCATCTAACTGTCGCGACTTTCAACGTTGAAAATCTAAATGCTACTCAAAAAGACAGACTCAAGCAGATGGGACGAGTTGTTTCTGAAACTTTGAAATGTCCAGACATCGTCAACCTGGTTGAAATTCAGGATAATAATGGAGAAGACTTTACAGGTGGTTCAGTTGCCAATCTGACTCTTAAGCGCTTTATTGAAAATACTCCATGTCCGGGTACTGATTACAGACCTCTCAATATTGATCCGGTCAACCATAACGAAGGTGGTGTGCCTGGTGGTAATATCCGTGTTTCGATGATCTACAACGCCAATCGCGTCCAGTTTAATCAAAGAGGAAGCCAAGCTCCATTGGTTCACGCTGGACTTCTTCCTGGTCTCGGTTTGAAAAATAATCCAGGTCGTGTTTATCCAAGATCTGATGAGTTTGCAGGAACAAGAAAGTCTATCGTTTCCCAATTCACTTTCAAGGGACAGAACGTTTATGTGATTGGAAATCACTTCAACTCAAAACTTGGGGACACCTCTGCATGGTCCAACATGCAACCAGTGAAACTTGGTTCAGAAGAGAGAAGATCCAAACTTGCAAAAATGATCAACAAGTTCGTACAAGAAATCCTGAGAACTGAACCGAATGCCAATATTTTGGTACTGGGAGACTTCAACGCATACACCGTTGAAAACCCTATGAAGATTCTTGAAGGTAATGAACTAAAAAACCTGATGAACATCGATGAGTTGGTTTCTCCTGAAAAGAGATACACCACCAACTATAATGGGAACTCACAAGCTCTCGATTACATTTTCGCGAGCAAGGCCCTACTTGCCAAAGAACCACAGTTGAATGTTCTACACATCAACTCTGATTACATGGGAAGACTTTCTGACCACGACCCACTTGTGGCCAGATTCAAATTCTAAAAATCATTTCCGATCAAAACTGTCGGTGACAAAAGGAACCCTTTTTCAAAGGGTTCCACCTTTGTTAGCCTATTTATACAACTTTATAAAAGGATCCAAAGGTGAATGAATCCACATCCTCAAACGAGGAAAAGTCCTGGCTTGAAAACATGAAAGTGTTTTTCGACAAGCGCTCTATCACAATGCTCTTTCTTGGTTTCTCTGCAGGGATGCCGATCTTGATGATCTTCTCCTCACTGAGTCTTTGGCTTCGTGAAGCCGGAGTTGAAAGATCAGCAGTCACTTATTTCAGTTGGGCCGCCTTGGGTTACTCTTTCAAATTTATTTGGGCACCACTCGTTGACCGCCTCCCTCTACCAGTCTTAACCAACATGCTTGGAAGAAGACGAAGTTGGCTCTTGTTTTCTCAAATCCTCGTCATCATCGCTATCTGTTGGATGGCCATGGTCAACCCAGCTTCAGAAGGAAATGCTCTGACTTTCATGGCTTTGGCCGCTGTGATGCTTGGATTTTCTTCGGCTACTCAAGATATTGTTATCGATGCCTACCGAATTGAATCAGCTGAAAGTGAAATGCAGGCGATTCTTTCTGCTACTTATATAGCCGGCTACAGAATAGGTATGCTTGTTTCAGGAGCGGGAGCACTTTTTATCGCGGCAGGCTTTGGAACTTCCAAAGATGCTTATAATTATGATGCTTGGAAATACACCTACCTGATAATGGCCGCTTTCATGTTGATTGGTGTCGCCACGACGCTTCTTCGACCTGAGCCAAAGAATAAAGAAAAGGAACATCAACATTCGACTGCTGATTACGCCCGTTTCTTTTTTCTCTTCCTTCTAATCGCAGGATGTTTTGTCACTGTCTTCTTTTTCACAGCTGGTGCAGCAAACTCAGCTACAAACTCTCTTAAAGAAATATTTGGAAACAAGGCCCTCGCAAGTTTGATCGTCGGAACCATTCGACTTGGTGTAGCCATAGCTGCTGCAGGACTCTTTGCATTTGGGATTGGCAAATCTGGTCTGGTCAATACTGACATGGTTGAGGAAGGTTACATCTCCCCAGTCAAAAACTTTTTTGAACGCTATGGAACAAACTTCGCTTTGCTGCTGCTTGCATTGATCGGACTTTATCGAATTTCAGATATCGTTCTAGGAGTCATCTCAAATGTCTTCTATCAAGACCTCGGATTTACAAAAACCCAAATAGCGTCAGTAGTTAAGACTTTTGGACTGATCATGTCTTTACTTGGAGGTTTTGTCGGTGGAATTTTTACGAAGAGATTCGGAGTATATAAGATGCTTTTTTGGGGAGCTGTTCTAGCAGCGGGAACCAATCTTCTCTTTTTACTTCTCGCTCAGATTGGCGCAAATATGCCAATGCTCTATTTGGTGATTTCTGCAGACAACCTGGCAGCAGGTCTGGCTTCAGCAGCTTTTGTTGCCTTCCTCTCAAGCTTGACCGATATTTCATTCACCGCTGTTCAATACGCCATCTTCTCTTCTTTGATGACTTTGATTCCAAAAGTGCTCGGAGGATATTCAGGAGGGATGGTTGATATGATGGGATACTCTGGATTTTTCATCTTCACGACATTAATCGGTATCCCGGTCCTCTACATCGTTTGGTTGTGTCAGAAAAATTTCGAATTGAAGGAAAATTGAAAAAGGCCCTTAAGAGGGCCTTTTTTTTGATTATTTTTTTTCGCAAGATTTAAAGATCAATGTAAATGCTCCACCTTTATCATTACTCAGCGAGCTTAGCTTGGCGAAGGATTCTTCTTCTTTATTTTTTGTTTTTAGAAATGCTGAGAAGTTGACTCTTAGAGTGATATCTTCTCCACATTTGGAAAATTCAACTTTATCAAGGTCTCTATAACCTCCAAGCTTGAAAGTTTGAGTTCCTGCCTGTTCAATGTCTTGCTTGGTAATAACCCCTTCTTTTCCAGCAATGAAAGTATGCATTGAGATTCCAAGTTTGGCATTTTCCTTCAGGTCAGTTGATCCACTCAGCACTGCCGGAACTATCGCCACTTGATGGCCAGCAGGAACCGTAAAAGGAACTGCCAAAGTACAAGAAGATCTCATTAATGATCTGTAAGGACCACCGGCAGACAAAGTGATATCAGTCAAATCGACTATGACTTCTTTTCCATCTTCTGACAAAAAAGCTGTCGAATGCTCACAGGCCTGGCCAGCAAGCGTCGGTTCTCCAAGTTCGTAGTTGATTGATTGACCATCGGTAGGCTTTTCACATGCGGTCAAAATGAACAATAGTATCAAAGTAAGTAATTGTAGTGCTTTCATCCCCTCTCCCCATTTAAGTAGATGATGCAATCACTTCCTATGATCGTCTTGATTTATTCAGTTCTATCTTTGGAAAGTAAAGACGGCCAACGACTTGACGCAAGTCATGGAGAAAAAGTGTTGATTGTAAGTCGATGTCAGTTTTGACTGGTCGTTGAGATTATTTTGGTGCCATCAAGGTACTGCTCAAACGTAAAAATTGAAAAGATCTTCAATCTTTTCACGTCTTCTGATCAAACGAGGCTTACCCGCTTCAATCAGAACTTCGGCCGGTCTTGGACGTCCATTATAAACAGAAGACATGGCAAATCCATAAGCCCCTGCATCCCTAAGAACAACCAAATCTCCTTCCTCAACATCTTCAGGAAGCTGGATATTGTGGGCCAGAATGTCGGCATTTTCACAAACTTGCCCGCAGATACTTACCAAACGGGAGTTTTCCCCCTGCCGATAGGGAAGCTCCACTCTGTGAATGGCCCCATAAAGTGAAGGACGCATAAGAGTATTCATTCCAGCATCAATACCAATGAATTGCCGGTAACTGTCCTTGAGTCCAGTCACTTTTGAAAGCAAAACTCCTGCATTGCCAACCAAATATCGTCCAGGCTCTACAAGTAGTTCAGGCGCGCCCAGTTCATGTTTCACAATTCCTTCTTTAAACTTGTCACAAATAAGTTCGGCCATGAGTTCAACGTCAAGAGGCACATCTTCTTCATGATATGGGATTCCGAAACCACCACCAATATCGACATAGTCCGGTGTAAAACCAAGTTCCTTGAAAATCCCCCCACCTATAGTCAGAAGTTTTTCCACGGCCTCTGCAAAGAAGAAAGGCTCAAGATTATTTGAGCCGGTCATCATGTGAATACCAAACTTGGTCACACCCTGCTCTTTGGCGAATTGATAAGCCTCGATGGCCTTTTCATAAGGAATACCGAACTTGGCATCAGTCCCTCCGGTAACAACCGCCTCGTGACTCCCCTTGCCCATTCCCGGATTTATTCGAAAAGAAACACGTTCCGGAGTCTTGATTTTGATCATGCGCTTAAAACTGTTCAAATCATCCAGATTAAATCTAGCTCCACTATCGAGAACTTTAGTGAGATCTTCCGGAGACTCGTAGTTCCCCGTATAAAGAATCTTTTCTGAAGGCACTCCTGCGCGAAGGACGTGCTCCAACTCTCCGGGAGATGAACAATCCACGCCTGAACCGAGTCCAGTCAAAACCTTGATAACGGCAGGGTTAGGGTTGGCCTTGACAGCATAGTGGATTGAAAACTTGTCGTAATGCTTATCAAAGGCCGATCGTAAACGATGATAGTTTTCTTCTATCTGCTTTTGATCATAGATGTATAAAGGGGTACCAAATTCTTGTGCGAGTTCTTTGTAGTTATGATTCATCCCAACAGTCTAGCAGGGGCCATAGATTAAGGATAAACGCACACCGTCATTAAAAAGGCTGGGCCAAATCATGTCAAACTCAGAATTGTGGCCTACACTTTAAGAATGAAACTCTTACTCTTTCTCTTATTTTTCTCCACTCAAGTCCATGCCTTCGGAGTCTTCATGGAGCCCTCTGTTGGTTTTCATTCCGGGAGCTTTGAGCACCAGACTCAGGATAATGAAGTCTTCGGTTTGGGCATCCAAGGTCGCGGAGGTATCATCATTCAAAAGATGTTGATGGCCGGATTGGACTTTCAATTCTCAGTTTTAAATATCGATAATGCTGACAAAGATAAATGGGAAAATCGCCAATATGGACTATTTGGTGGAGTTGATGGAGAAGCAGCAGGCCTTCCTTTCAAATTCTGGCTGACACTCTTCCCCTATGAAGAACTTGACCATAAAGATAAAGGTGAACTTTTTGGGAACGGCTACAAGCTAGGGCTTGGCTTCTATCCAGACTTCCTCCAAATCCTCGGTTTTGTTTTTGAGTTTAAAAACTCTTCATTCGACAAAATTCAGGATGCCGCAGGCAAAAGAGATCTGCTAATATCTTCGAAGGTCTCTACAATTTATTTAGGAATTAGTTTTTTCTTCAAGGATGAAATTTGATGGCACACATCACTCAAGAACAATACGAAGAATTCTACGATAGAGGATTCATCATCATTGAAAACCTTTTTTCACAAGAAGAAGTTGACGAGATTCTTGAATGTGCTCAAAGAGTTTACGACACGGCTCAAACTCTTGAAAAAACCTGTATGCATAACAACAGTCGTTTTGTCTTTCAAAATGGAAACATCCAGAGAGTTGTTTGGGCCGGAGCTCAGGAAGAAAAGATTCTTGCAGTAGGAGCTGATAATAGAATTACAGGTGTAGTCAGTGAACTTTTGAAATCAAAGCAACTCAACCAGTTGATCAATCAACTCCATTTCAAAATGCCAGGTGATGGTGTTGCATTCGCATATCATCAAGACTCTGAAAATCGAGGATACGGTACACCTGATTGGACCGACATAGATGGAAAAGGCTCCTATGTTCAAACCACATTGGTTTTAGATGAGATGACCAATGAAAATGGTCCTTTGAACTTTCTTCCTTACAGTGGAAAGAATGGACACCTTTATCTCAACAATAAGGCCGAAGAAAAAATCGACCTTTCAACTTTGGTTACTTTGGAGCTAAAACCAGGCTCTGTCGCATTTTTCGGACCTTACACAGTTCACGGTTCTCTCCCCAATAATTCTGACCAATCGCGCCGTATTCTTATCAACGGTTATGCCCTTCCAGGGGCCAATAAGAAGGAATATCCGGGGTGTGGACTAGGAAGAGAAATCGCAGTCGACTGAACAGTCCCTTTTCTTTATAATTCATTCACAAAAACTATTTAGATTCCATGGGAGTTTCAATGAAACCATTTACACTGATCTTTCTGTTCATTTCTCTTTTCTGTACTGCTCAAGCTAATGAGTGGGAAAAGGTCAAAGACCGTAAGGGTGTTCAAGTTTTCTCAAAAGAAATTCCAGGCAGCAAAATTGTGGCCTTCAGAGGAATCGGAACTATTGATGCTCCAATTGAGAATGTTGTCTCTGTCATTCACGATACAAGTCGAATCAAAGAATGGATGAGTGACATGGCAGAAACTGTAGTACTCGAAAGAACTTCAGAACTTGAAAAAGTTGAATACAACAGAACGACTGCACCATGGCCTCTTTGGGATAGAGAGTTTGTTTACTGGGTGAAAGTCCAAGTCAAAAACAAAGGTCAGGAAGTTCATATTAATATGGGGCCAGGTAACAACAATCACCCAAAAATCCCAAAAAGAGAGAAGACAATCAGAGGAACTCTTCACTCATCTAAATACATTGTAAAGTCCTTGGGTCCAAACAAGACCGAAATTCTTGTTGAAATCAATGCTGACCCTGCCGGATCTGTACCAAAGTGGGTAGTCAACCTCTTCCAGAGTGTATGGCCTTCAGACACCATTGATGGAATCAGAAAATTGGCGACAGAACCAAACTATCAAGTTCATGCTGACATACATAAATATCTGAGTGGTACAAAGATCAACTGATGAAACTTGCGTTTCTTCTTTTATTCTTCTCATCACTGGTTTGGGGACAAGAGCACAAAGAGCTCTCCGACCATCTCGATCATGTGCGCTTCGGCGGGCTGAAAAGAATCTTGAAGGAACGCTATGTAAGAGTTCTTACCACCAGAAACAGCTTTGATTATTATATCTACCAAGGCAAACCAAAAGGGATCCAATATGAAATGGTCCGAGAGTTCGTCAAACACCTCAACAAGAAATACGCCAAAGGTAAGAATCAGCCAAAGATTCAATATGAAATGATTCCCGTTGATTATGACCAACTTATTCCCCTACTCAAGCAAGGGAAAGCAGACTTGATTGCAGCTGGTCTCACCGTCACACCGGCCCGTGAGAAGAAAATTCTTTTTTCGAAGCCCTACCGCCTTGTCGATGAAGTAATCGTGACGAGAAAAGAACTTGCTGAAGAGCCAGTGACAGGAAAAACATTTTACGTCAGAAAATCCAGTAGCTATTACGAATCGATAAAGAAATACAATAGAAGTGTAAAAAGAAAGTGGAGGGTCAAAACCTCTTTTGCCAGTGAAGAACTCAATACTGAAAATATTATTGAGCTCGTCTCTCTTGGTAAATACGACTATACCGTTGCTGACTCTTATCTAGCTGAAGTTTCGGCTTCAGTATTCGAGAAGATTCATCTGCACAAGGTCAAGCCTTTTGGGAAAGATCAAAAGCTTGCATGGGCCGTAAGGAAAGAAGACACGACCTTGGCCGAAGAGATCAATGCCGTCCTCCCCAAGATCAGAAAAGGTTCACTTCTTGGCAATGTCTTCTCCGATAAATATTTTGGGGATATCAACACAATCAAATCAAACAATTTCAATCTCGGCACTTCTTTTATCAGTGATTATGATGAGCTAATAAAGAAATACTCGAAAATGTATGGATTCGATTGGAGACTGGTTGCAGCTCTCTGTTTTCAGGAAAGTCGATTCAATCCAGACATAGTCAACAAATGGGGAGCTATTGGTCTTTTTCAAGTCAAACAAATGACCGCTAACGAGCCCTATGTCAACATCAAGAACATCACAGGAAGAAACAACATTGAAAACAATATTCATGCCGGAATCAAGTACCTAAGCTGGATCAAAAAGAGATATTTTGATTCCAATAAAGACATGACGGAAAAGGCCCGAATCAGAATGGCGATGGCCGCCTACAATGCAGGACCGGCCAGAGTTTTAAAGGCCATCAAGCTGGCTGAAAAGATGAAACTTGACCCCAACAGATGGTTCAGACATGTTGAACTTGCCATGCTTGCTTTAAGGAAGTCAGAACCTGTGACTTATGTCTCAGAAATCAACAAAAGATATGTTGCTTATTTGCTTCTTGGTTTCAAGTGATCAGTTAAGTTTCTGTTTGATCGGATAGGACTCCAACGCTTTCAAAAACTTCAAGAGTTCTTCTTTTTCTTTTAATGTAAGATTCAAAGGTTCTCTGGTCATTTCTGAAACCTTATCTGACTTATGAACGGCCCCTTTGTTATAAATCTCGATAACTTCTTCAAGAGTAGAAACTCTACCGTCATGGAAATAAGGCGCGGTTTTCGAAATATTTCTAAGAGTAGGAATCACAAACTTCTTCGAATCAGGTACGTCTTGAAAAAGACCGGTACTGACTCTGTGATCCGAATCAACAGGACCAGCGAAATCATGTTCCAGCTTATGACAAGCAACACATTTTCCTTTTGATGTGAAAATTTCAAAACCTCTTTTTTCTTCAGTATCAAGGGCCTGAAAATCACCACTCAAGAACTTATCCACTTTAGAATTTCCTATAATCAATGTTCTTTGAAATGAAGCAATAGCTCTTCCAATAGTATCGGCTGAAATTTCTCCATCATAAGCATCTTCAAAGAGTTGCCCATAACGACGACGATCTTCCTGCACTCTACTGACAATTTCTTCCCTGTCTTTCATCCCCATTTCTCTAGGGTTCATAAATGGCATCAAAGACATCTTCTCAAGTCCATCAGCTCTTCCATCCCAAAACAATTTCTTTCTAAAAATCACATTGTTAATCGAAGGAGTATTGAGTCCGCCGGCCATTCTCCTCGCTACACCAACAGGAAAGCGCTGACCATCCATAAAGTTCATGTCTGGATTATGGCAAGAGGCACAAGACACCTTACGATCCACAGATAAATTTTTATCGTGGAAAAGGGCCTTACCAAGTTTGACTCTTGAAAGAGAAATGGCATCATCTCGAAGTGCATTCTTTCCATCAACTAAGGCCAGAAATGGATCTGTGCCCTGTGGAAACTCTAGTCCTTCGACAAAGTCCATTGGAGTCATCCCCATGCGCTCCCGTGGTTTGAAAACTTGTAAAGTGGCCTTCAACTCTGGAACCTTTTGATTTCTACTTAATGCTTGTTGAGAACCATCTCTGATTTCCTCAACAGACTCACCTTTTTCTTTTGCAACCCTTCTAGCAAACCTTTGTAGCCGTTCTCTGTGTTTTTGTTGCCTAATTTGCTGAGGCATTCCAGGCATATATGAATCAACAGCATTAATGACTGAAGAAGGAGTAATTTCCTGAGTACGATTTGTATTTTCAGAAAACACATCAGAGTTATTCACTCCTTCGAGAAACAACTTGGAATTATTCTCGACCATGCTGTGTCGTCTTCTTGCTCTTTCAATGAAGCTTTCTCTTTCGAATTTTTCTTCAAAAAGCTTGTTCATCATTTTTTCACGGCTCGAGCGGAACTCGGTCGCTGCAGATTTCTTGACTCTTAATCGATTCTTTCTTCTAAGCTTATCTTCAGTAGTAAGTTTCTTTTCGACTCGCTTTTTAATGGGGACAAAATTCTCTCCCATATCAGATTGTAAAGCTTCCTTCCCCTCATCAGAGTAGACCTGAAACCCACTTCTGGTTTTTTTGCTTTCTTCCAATTTTTTCAAATACTCCTCAAGTCCAGGAGGATTGTCATCATCAGACAGACCATCATCGGCCGATACAGAAAGGCCATTTGAGAGAAGAATAAAAAAGAATAAAAACCACAGTTTGTTCATCTCTCTTATTTTAAATTTAGGGACTTTCTTAAAGGAAAATAATCAATCAACTCAATGAAATTATTGGGTTTATAAATCAGAAGACATCGCTAAATGATGCCATGTTTTCGTGTTTACAGTGCTTTAGTGTGAAGCCAAGTACGTGAACGATAGTTCTCTTCCACATCTTCCATGAAGCGCTCTTCTTCCACAACCTTGTTTATAGCTATGGGAAAGAGCAGAGAAAAGCCTGTTCGAACATAAATATAGCTGTCAGATATTTCCTCAATTGGATATCTCTTCATTTTTTCAATTCCAGCTGAATCAAGGGCAAAACTAGGTCTTAAAAAATCACCAACGTTCACATATTCTCCAATCAAACAAACGAGTTGTTCAAAATTTCTCCAACACCACCAGCTCCAGGAACAATATACTGAATATCAGTCAAACCTCTTTCTCGATCTTTTTCTGTTCCTGGTACGGTTTTTAAAATATCAACATCACTCATCCCTCGATCCAGCCTTAAGGCCATAATCTTTACTTCAGGATGCTCTGTTGTCAGAGTCTTGATAAATTCTGGAGTGATGATCAAATGCATGCCGACGAAAAGAAGTTCTTTTCCTTCAACATTTTTTTTATAATGTTCAATCGCGTGAGAAAGACTCCCTCCTGTTGCGCCCATTGGATCAGGAAAGAGAACAATCGACTTGTCGATATCTCCACCAATTTTTGATCCACTGACATCAACTCCAACCACTTCTCCAGCTTCATTCGTTTTTCTATTCATGAAGAAGTGATCTTGTCTTACTTGAGAAGGGTTGAGTAAAGCTGAGAGCTCACTGAAACACATATGACTCGGCCAAGTTCCGGCCCTAGCCAGGTTTACTGAAACAGCACGCGTCTCTGGATCGATTATCTCGACATCAAGCTCACCTTGCGGGACAAACTCCTTCATTCGAGTTGTTACTTTCTCTATTTTCCTTGGAAAGAAAAGATTCACAGTCTCAATAAAGAGTTCATGATAAAGCTTGCCTACAATATGATTGAGTTCAGGTTGAACGGTTTCAGGACGACAAAGTCTTGCCAATAGACTTTGAGTATAGGGATTCGAAAGAATATGTACATTTTCTCCATATTCATGTTTGATCCCTGAAAAATCGTAATTCAAATTTTGATAAGTTGAATCGGCTACCATATTTCCTCGCAATAGAATAAATCTATCCTCTACGAACAATTCTGGCAAAACTTCTTATTGCTGCGAGCCACTTCCTTCATTTTGAACAGGTTCAGTCACTGGAGTCAGGTTCAAGATTGGTGCGGCATGACGTCGCCCCTCAAGGAAATGAGAATCCGGTACGTTATCTATCCCACCATAGGTAATTGGACAGAGTTCATTATTGATAGGAACTCGGACCCGGGTAGCCCCCAGGTTTTTGACAGTGTCAGCAATTTTTTGTCCGTATTTCCACTTCCTCTCACCCCAGTCTGCATCCACTCCCCTGAATGAACCTCCACGCTCATCATAAAAAGAACGAACGGCCTGGGCTTGCTCTTCTTTTTTACAAGCTCCCTTTTCAAGAACATGTGAGAGCACTGCCGGACCATTATTATGTCCGACATAACTTAAAAGAATCACTTCTTCCAAAGTCGCTGATGGGCATTTTCGTTGTATGCGTTTGAAGTTCTTATCGAGATGGTAAGAAGAAACTGCTGTGTTGATTTCAACATCACATCTCTTGCTTTCACAATCTTCTTCACTGATATAACCAGAATATTTTGTTCGTCCGCTTCGGCAATACTTCTTGCTGATCTGAAAAAGACCAGCGTACTTCTTGTCGCAACCAACATTGGGGTTAAGGCTGCTTTCTGCCTTGGCAATTCCTTTGAGAACTCTCCAGTCCAGACCATAACAAGCACCATAAGCAGAGAATACGTCTTTAAGTCTAGGGTCGTTGGAAACATAAGGTGCATCCTCATGCTCCATCGAGAATAAAGTTTCTGAAGCCACTTGAGGCTCGAAATTTTCAAACTCCTTGAGGCATTCAGTCAAATCTTCCAAACCATTACAGGCAACAGAGGCCTTTTCATCTTCCACACAAGTTTTGTATCTGAACCAATCAAATGACTTGAATGATGATTTTACTGTATCAAGGCATGAAACTGGTTCATCTTCATTTTCCTGAACTCTCAATAACAAACGGTAAGTGTCACTCTCGGCCTTGGACATCTGACCACTTCTAATCAAACCCATTTCCATCTGACACGTAGTCAGGCTTGTGACGTTTTCCTGTTTGAATTTCATGAATTTGGATTTGCAATTACTTTTACTGACGGCCGATGCAATCATGTCTCCCAAGGCAAGAAGTATTCCGCCGACAATCAAGGCCGTAAGGATAGCAGCATGGGCCTCATCTATAAAATATGAGTTCTGATAGACAACAAGATTCATCATCTCAAGTTGCTTTAAAACCTCATCAAAACTCGCCCCCTCTTTAATATCCAGAGTCTGATTATTAACTTTGAATGTATTACTGACAGGGTCGATCCAAAGAGAAACTATATTTTTACCATTGCTTGTAAGAGTAAATACGTCTCCTCGAAGCTGAAGAATCGGAAGCTTTTCTTGTCTGACTGGAAAGAAAATTTCCTTATACTTCTTGGCCCGTTCAAAAGGGATCTCATCTTCAAGTTGCATTGTCAGTCTTTGAAAAGTCCCCAACTTTTTCCATTTCTTCACGATCTCCAATTTGATTGCGAGAAGATTTTTTTGATGAGCTTGCTTTTGCATCTGAACCACTTGATCAACGCTGGTGGCATGAGCACTCAACAAGAAAACTGAACACAGAATGGCGATAAGACTTTTCATGGAATTCCTTTAGATATCTTATCGGTAGACATGTCCGGGCTTTTTAGTTGGTCATAAAAATTAAATTCTTTTTGTTTTCAACAATATCAATGACTTGAATCAGCTCACAAAAACTGACTTGGGTCATATTTTGACCATTTTCGTGTACAATAAACCTATGAGAGACGAAAAACTTAATAAATCTCCATTTGAACCAGAAGTGACGGCCCAGGCCGAGACTCAGGAAAACATCCTTGAGAGCTATCCGCTAATGGTTTTTGCGATGTTTCTTTTTCTCTATTTCTTAAACAGAGACATTGTTCATCCGTTTATTTCAAACTTGATTCCTTGATGCCCTCATCAATTGATTTTATGATATTCCCTTAATAAGTATTAAGGAGAAATCGTCATGGAATTGGAATCCAAAACTATCGTCAAGGCCCCACTCGAGAAAGTATATGACCTGGTCAAAAACCAACTCCCTGAGATTGTTCCCTATCTTCCAAACGTAGATAAAATTGAAGTTCTGGAAAAGAATGAGAATGGATCGAAAACCCATCTCGTCAACAAGTGGTATGCAAAAGCTGAAGTTCCAGGCGTTGTTAAAAGTTTCATCAAGCCTGAGTTGTTCTGCTGGAAAGATGTCGCTAATTGGGACGACGATGCCCATTGTGTGAACTATTCATTGGAAAGCTACCTCGCTAATGATCTCTTCGATGCCAACGGAAAGAATAGCTTTATTTCAATCAATGAAAATGAAACCGAGTTGATTGTTACATGTGCAGTTAAAATCTACCCAGAGAAACTTCCAGGTGTTCCAAAACTCCTTGCCCGAAAAGTATCACCAGCAGTTGAAGGATTAATTGAAAAACTACTTGCTCCCAACCTTTCAAGCTTGGGGGATGGACTGAACAAATATCTAGAACAAAACAGCTGAGAATAAATCATGTCAGAGAACATTCAAGGCACTGGTGAAGCCTTTAATCTTGATACATTCCTCAAGGCCAGAACTTTAAGCAAACAAGCTGTTCGCGAATGTGCCGAAAAAATGGAAATTGGGATGTCTGAACTAGACGGTATCAATCTTGTTGAATCGATACTCAAAGACAAAGGTATGGAAAGGACCTGGCACCCAACGAAGTTCAGAATTGGAAAAAATACTCTTAAGAGTTTTTCAGAAAAGTCTGATGAAACTATTCGTCTTGGTGAAAATGACATTTTCTTTATGGATATCGGACCTGTTTTCGAAGGTCATGAAGGCGATTATGGTGAGACATTCACAACTGGGTCTGACCCGCTACTAGAAGATACCAAAAAAGCTGCGAGAGAAGTTTTCTGGCAAACACAATCCTGCTGGCGAGAAGAAGGAATAAGCGGAAAGGACCTTTACCTTCAGGCTCAGCAGATTGCGAAGAATCATGGCTATGAACTCAATCTGAAAATGGATGGACACAGACTTGGTGACTTTCCCCATGGGTTATTTTTCAAAGGATCATTGGCGAATGTTGATGAAGTTCCGGTAGAAAACCTTTGGGTTCTTGAAGTTTTAATCCGTCATCCAGAAAAAGAGTTTGGTGCCTTTTACGAAGACATCATCAGATAAAAAAGCCCCATACTTAGATGGGGCTTTCTATTTTGAATTTTAAAGATTGTTTGGGTCTTCGTCGCTACACCAAGTTTCTTTCAAACCTACGGTACAAACTCTTACCCATTTTTGTTCCCAATCACCTGTAGAAGGATTTCTACAAGTCACAGAGCTATGCTCAACCCATTCAGAGCAAACTGATTGAAATGTCTTTGGGCTTTCAGGAGAACAAACTCTTTCCATGTCACAGTCAGGTCCCCAGTTTCCACGACCATAGCGGCCTCTCCAACAGTTGTTTTCGCACTGTCTTTCCCAGACATCAGCTGAACTTCCAGCAAAGATACAAGTTACGCCTGATTTTTTGGCCCATTCAGTACACTTGTAATCAGAAGCTGAAGCCGTCAAAGCGACTAGAGTCATCGCAATTGCGATCAATGTTTTCATGTCTCCTCCCCTAAATTATTTGCTCTGTTAGATAACAAAACGCGTCTAAATTGAAAAGCTTTTTCCAAAGTAAGTTAGTCAAATACTCGAAATGAATGGAATAAGACCTCTTTTTGAGATCTTGAGTTGATTTAAACGTACGTTTGAATTATATTCAAACACACGTTTGATTTCAAACGAACGTTTGAAAATAGGATATGTTTATGAAAACGATGATTTCACTGGTTTTATTGCTCTCTAACGCTGTTTGGGCCGAGGATTTTGTCCTTTCTGAGGCCTCACTTTCCAAGCTGTCTGAGGATGTCCCTATGATTAAGCAGATCGAACTTCTCTCAGACTCGGCAAAGCTTGGTTATCTCGGCATGAACGATGCTTTCACTCCTTCTTTAAAAGCAAATGCTTATTATGCTGAAAGTAAGGAAAAACAGCTCAATAGATTTGTTCCAGTCACTTCTCCAATCAAGGATTTCAGTCTTGGTGTGGAAAAGCCAACGGCACTAGGAATGAAACTTGGCGCCAAAGTATTTGCTCAACAAACCACAAACAGTTTCGTGAATTCATCTACAACGACAGGGATTTCTGCTGAACTTGCAATGGATCTTCATAAGGACTTCCTTGGTCGAATTACAAAAACAGAGATGACCAATAGAAAGATGGAAGCTGATAAAGCTGAGCTTGAGAAAAAAATTTCGAAGAAGGCCTTCGTTCAAAATCTCAGAAAACTCTATTGGGCACTGGTGGCCAACAATGAAGCACAAAAAATCACTAAAGAACTATTGGTGACTGCCAATCAACAAGTCAAACAGGCCGAAGCCAGATTTAAAAACAAAGTAGCAGACTCAGGCGAGGTTGCCCGCTATCGATCACAAGTAGCTGCGAGAAACGCCAGTCTGATTTCGCTCCAATACCAACAATCTAATCTGCATCAAAGTTTGAAAGAGATGATTCCGTCTCTAGGAAACAAGACCATTGTTCTTGCTCCATATGATCTCGACCTGACAGTAACCAACGTTCTCGTTTGTTCATCCATGTTAGAACAAAAAACTTCTTCACCAATGGATTTCACTCTCTATGATGAAGTCGTTCAAATCTTGAACGGTCAGGAAGTCAATCAAAAGAAAATTGATCGTCTTTACGACACTTGGGACCTGTCTCTTCAGTCAGAAATCAAAAAGACAGGAAAAGAATATACTTATAGTGACGCCTACTCTGATCTTGGAAGCGATGGGAAAAATGCCTATCAAGTTGGTCTTCAACTCACTATTCCACTAGGAAGCAAAAAGAAAGACACCAGGGAAGTAAAAGAAATCGTCAATAGAAAGATGTACAAAGCAGAACAAGAGTCAAATCTCGCGAAACTAGAAGCCTACCACAGTCAAATGGTCAGATCAGTCAGTCTCCTCAAGCAAGTTGTGGCCAATCAGAAAATCAACTCTTTTAACCTCGCCAAGAGTTTGAAAGTTTCACAGAAAAAATATCGTCAAGCGAGAATCACTGTTGAACAACTTGTTCAAGAACAGGATGGTTTTTTAAATTCCAATCTCGCTGAAATTGAAACCAAATTGAATATCATCAACACTTTGTTGGATTACTTCTCCGTCTACACTGAAACACCGTGTAACCTGAACAGGATTTAATATGAAAACGATCGCACGCTTTTTCATAGAAAATGACAAGCTGACAGTCGTTCTCTCAATTGGACTCATGATTCTTGGAATTATGGGACTTGGAAGAATGAATGCAGAATCATTTCCAGCCGTCTCCATGGCCACTGCCACAGTCATCACATCATATGATGGCGCAACAGCAGAAGACATAGAAACAAAAATCACCAAACCTCTAGAAGATGAAATCAGAGGTGTCACAGGCCTCAAAGATGTCAAATCGACGTCTCAAGCAGGACTCTCAACTATCATCATCAGAGTAGATATGGATGATCCCAAAGTCGACGTAGATGAAACCATGAGCGACATTCAAAAGGCTATCGACAGGACAACAGGGCTTCCTTCAGACCTGAGAGACCCTCCAACATTCATGGAAATGAATTCAGAGGAAATGCCTGTTTTGGAAATGGCCATTGTTGGTTCCAATGAAAACAGAAAAAGAGATATCATTGCCGACATGCTCAAAGAAGAGATGGAAGACAATAGAGATCTTAAAGGAGTAAGACTTGTCGGTTTTGCAGAAAGAGCTTTCCAAGTCAGATTGAACCTTGATGCCATGAGAGAAGCTCACATCTCAATTGACGAAGTCCTAGCTCAAGTCGGTAGTAGAAATACCAACACTCCAGGAGGTGCAGTCAAGACACCAAACCACCAACAGCTTGTCAGAATTGAAGGTAAGGTTGCAACTGCAGAAGAACTTGGTGAATTGGTAGTCAGATCAAACTTTTCAGGAAGTACTGTACTACTCAAAGACATTGCAACTGTCGAAGACAGCCTTGAAGAAATTACGACAAGGGCAAGACATAATGGAACTGAAGCGACTCTTCTAATTGCGACCAAAAAAGCTGGAGCTGACACGGTTTCTCTGGTTAACGCCATTAACAAGAAAGTTGAAATATTTCAAAAGAGATACCCTGAATATGAGTTCCATATTTACAACGACGAAGGTGGTAAGGTTGCCAATAGACTGGATGTACTCACCAGTAACGCAGTCTCCGGATTGATCCTTGTCATCGTTTTTCTCTTCTTTTTTCTTCCTGGAAAAATTGGGATTGCAGCTTCACTCTCACTTCCTCTTGCGGTTATGGGAACAACCGGACTTATGCCAAGTTTTGGGATGAACCTGGACACCATCACAATTCTAGCTCTTGTTATTGCCCTTGGGATGTTGGTCGATAACTCAGTTGTTATTTCTGAAAACTTCACACGCCTTAGACAAGAAGGAAAATCCCCAACCGAAGCTGCTGAAGAGTCTGTAAGCTCTCTTTGGCTTCCAATTACAGCAACCGCCTTTACGACGATTGCGGCTTTTCTTCCGATGCTGGTCACAAAAGGTGTCATGGGTCAGTTCATCAAATACATTCCAATTGTTGTGACCATTTCACTGCTTTGGTCTCTGGTAGAAAGTTTTCTTTTTCTACCGATGAGACTTAAAATAGCGGGAAAAATCGTCAAACAAAAAGTTGAAGGCGAACACGTCGACTGGTTTGCAAAATTCGAACATAAGTTTGAAAAATTTATGGATATCATGGTCAGCAAACGTTACTGGGTGATGGGAGCTTTCTCTATCCTCTTATTTGTCAGTATTTTCTTCATGGGCGTGGCCAATAAATTCATTCTCTTCCCTGCTGAACAGACAGAGATTTACATGGCCCGTGTAGAGATGGAAAAAGGGTCTAGAATCGAAGCCACTCATAAAGCTCTTGAAAGACTTTCTGCTGATATAAAGAAAGTTATGGGAGACGATGCTGAAGATATCGTCGCAAGGGCCGGTGTTTCGACAATGAGACCTGGCGATCCAAAAGCGAAAGAAGGAAACAATGTTGGTATGGTGACAGTCTACGTCTCTGACCACTTGAAAAATGACGTTTCTCACACTCAAGTTATCAAGCAACTTCAAACAATCGATACTTCATATATAAAGAGTGTTGCCTTTGAAGCTCTCGTAAATGGGCCACCTGTAGGCAATGCTATTGAAGCTACTTTTAGAAGTAATAACATGGAAGAGCTTTATGGAATGATCAACACTATCAAAACTGATCTTGAAAAAGTTGATGGTGTATATGATGTAAAAGTCGATGATGTTATTGGAGATGATGAAATCTATATCGATATTGACTATGTCAAAGCGGCAAGGCTCG
The DNA here is from genome assembly GCA_041546685.1 of Bacteriovoracaceae bacterium. Classification (GTDB taxonomy): domain Bacteria; phylum Bdellovibrionota; class Bacteriovoracia; order Bacteriovoracales; family Bacteriovoracaceae; genus M0603. The sequence continues at coordinate 38,777 of JBFEVX010000012.1, forward strand.
GACTGAATGTGCAAAATATTGGAAGCACAGTGAGGACCGCTGTACAAGGCAAGCGTATCTCGACATTAACACTTAACAACAAAGATCTTGATGTCATTGTCAGGCTCAGTGAACCTTACAGAAAAGATGTTGAAGATTTAAAAAACATCAAGATTCTCGATCCTAGAGGCAACCTGGTTCCGATTGGAGAATTTGCACATTTTAAAACTCATGATGGTACACCTCAAATCAAACGGTTTGACTTCAAAAGATCAAAAACTCTTACTGGGTCTGTAAATGAAGATAAGATTACAAGCTTTATTGCCAACAAGAAGCTGACTGGGCTTTTCAAAAAGTATCACAATGATTACCCGGGAGTGAGTCTGGTATTTGGTGGTGCCGCTGAATCGACAAAAGAATCAATGGAAAGTTTGTATTCAGCACTGGTTCTTTCTTTGATTGGAATCTTTGCCCTCTTGGTATTCCTCTTTAAGTCGTATTTAAGACCTGCAATCATCATGACCACAATCCCACTTGGATTGTTGGGGTTTTCAATCGCTTTCTATCTCCATCAACGTCCAATTAGTTTCCTTGCCTTGATCGGAATCATCGGACTGGGAGGAATTATTGTAAACTCAGGTATTGTTCTCATCAGCTTCATCGACACGATGAAGGAAGAAGGGAAAATGGAATTGCATGATATTCTCGTCAAGGCATCAGGAATGAGGCTACGAGCTGTTCTTGTAACTTCATTGACAACTATTTCAGGACTACTTCCAACCGCCTATGGAATAGGGGGCTCAGATGCCATTCTAATTCCAATGACATTGGCGATGGCATGGGGTCTAACCTCCGGGACGATACTCACACTTGTCTGGGTTCCGTGTGCTTATGCCATTCTAGAAGACTTCAATGCATTTAGTGATAGATTGTTGGCTAAAATTTTTAAAAGAGATCAAGACAATTCAGAAACCACAAAAACTCTAGCGGGGGTGAAGTGATGACTGACAAGGAAGTAAAAGACACAAAAGCAAAAATTCTTGAAGTTGCTGGAAAGCTTTTTGCTGAAAATGGTTTTGAGGGAACTTCTATCAGGGATATAGCTTCGGAAGCAGGAGTAAATCTTGCAGCCGTCAATTATCACTTTAAAAATAAAAACAATCTCTACTGTGCCACTTTTCAAATGGCCTACATGAGAATGTCCGAAGAAATAAATAGCATCAGTAAACATGAAAACATTTCTACAGCTGAATTTACATGGGCCGTATACAGTTACTTTGTAGAAAACAGCTCTGGACTACTCAACAGTTTCAAACTTTTTCTTCAACCAAATGTAGAAATACCTGAAGACTTCTTTGACAAGTCTGATGAAAATGACTTCGGCCCTCCTGGAAAAGAGGCATTTCTCGAAGTCCTTACCCGAGAAGTCGGTGATGAAATTCCTGAAGCTGGAAGACATTGGGCCATGCGAATGATCTTCAGTGATATCGTCCATTTCGCCATCGCCATGAGTTCTCCGATCATGCAACAGAAGTGCAAATACGTGAAACATTTCCAACCAGAAGAGAAAAAACGCTCAATTATCTTCTTAGTGGAGGCCATCCTCGCCTATCTCAAGGCTAATCCACAAAATTGGAAATAAGCTAAATCCCCGATTTTACACGGAAAAATACTGTAAAATCGGGGACAAAGCGCACCGTGTAATTCTCTCCCTGTGAAAACTTTTTGATTCCATCCGTGAAAAAAAATTGTTAAAAGAGTGTGAGCCCAATATTTTCATCCTTGTGAACGAACAAACCTACACAAGGAGAAAAAATGAAAAACGCGATTTTGACACTCGCCCTATTGGCCTCAACTGTTGCTTTCGGAAGCACCCCAGATGCAAGCACACCTTGGAGTGAACTTTCTAGAAACAGCAGAGTCATCTACCAGATGCCTCAATTTCAACTCAGCTATGGCTGGTTTATGAGAGCTCCTTCACTATGTGTTGATGGAGACATGCTCAGAAGCAAGAAGGCCAAACAAGACTGTACGAGATGGGCCGGACGGGACAATGACAGATGTGTTGACTACAGAATGGTATATCCAAAAGTAGCCATCGAAGGAACTAAAGAACGTTGTGTAAGATGGACTGGTAGAGACCAGGACAGATGTGTTGAGTGGGAAACTTACGAATACAAACTTCCACTTAGCTACGACATTCCAGTTTACAGAAGAGTATCTGGAGGACGTGACGGTGACGATATGGACAGATCAAGAAGAGGTCGTCCACTTTTCACCAAAAATTACACTATCACTGATTGTGAGTAAGAGTTAAATCAGCGGGAACTAAGGTTCCCGCTTTAGATACCGGAGAAAATGTGGAACTTAGCACTAGGGAAATCAAACCAAGCATTTTTGATTTTGAGGACTATAGAGAGTACCTCAAAGCAGCTTGCTTCCCTAACGGAAAGTACAACCACACTAGCGGGACGCTTTCAATCTGGGCAAAGAAATTAGGCTACAAGTCCCCAAGTTCTCTGACAATGGTTCTCAACGGTGATCGTGTCCCAAGTCGTGACATGATCAACTCTCTTGGAAAAGAACTCAAATTATCCGTAAAAGAAAGACAATATCTAGATCTTCAAGTAGATCTGGACAGAGCAAAAAGGAAAGGGAAAGACCCAACAGATCTTTTGAAAAGACTTTCCATCATTGCTCCAGGAAAAAACAATATCCAACTTTCACTCAATCAATTCTCATTGATTTCCAAATGGTACTTCTACGTAATCAAGCAATTGATAAGTACTCCAGGATTCATTGAGGATTATGACTGGATTTTCAAAAGACTTGATAGAAAAGTTACTCCAAGTCAGATTAAATATGCCATCGATGCTCTGCTAGAGTTGGGAATCGTCAAAAGAGACGAATCTGGAAACCTGACTCCTGCTGAACGTGGTGTTATCTCTCCGAACGACATTCCAAGTAGTGCTTTAAAAAACCACCACACAGGAATGATGGAAAGAGCTGCAGAAGCACTTCGAGAAAAACCAGTAGAAGAAAGACAAATATCATCTTTGACTTTCAGAATGAATCCAGAAGACCTTCCAAAAGCCAAGGAAAGAGTTTTCAAATTCATTCAGGAATTCAATGAAGAATTTGCCAATGATAACGGTTTGGAAGTTTTTCAACTGAATGCCCAACTTTTCGGACACACCAGAAAGGACATTTCACAATGAAGACACGCAACTCATTGATTACAATTCTCATGGCGATTTTGATGTCAGTAAGTATTGTCAAAGCTGACGATGGAGAAGTCCATGCAACAGACCACCTCTTTGCTCATCTGCCTACACCAGAAAGAGCAGCTATGGATGCTATTGAAAATGATCAAATCGGACTCGAGTTCAATCAAAGAACTCTTGATGCCCTAAGAAATATGGGTCTCGATGAAGAATTTATCAGAAGACTAGGTTCTGGAGACATCGCTGGGAATGGCGGTGGACGTCTTGAAGCAGACTTTCACTATGCCTATACATTAATCCCAAAACTTATTAAGGACTGTGTTGACTCTCCGGTATGTCCACTTATGCCTGATGAGAAGAAGATCCTTAACGATATTTGGACTCTTACAGTCGTTAACAGTGTTCAAAAGCATAAATTTATTTTTATGAAAGGTGATGAAGCTGGAGACTTGTTCTTCGACCAAGATGACCAGCAAGTTCGTGTTGCGGTTACTGGATTTGAGAGATACGCACCGATTTTTATCAATGTTGATATGATTTATGCTGACAATGACGTTCTCAATCATATGGGAAGAATCATACAGATCATCATCCACGAAGTTGGACATCAGACGGGAGTTAAATCTCATAGCTCACTTGATGCTCTTGGTGGAAAACTCAGAAACTTCTTTTCAAGAGAAAGTATCAGAGTACAAAACAATGTTGGCGGGACAAGCATTGAAGTCATTAACACAAACTTTAAAAGTCCCTATCTTAATTCTGTAACCACTTTAAAATGGGAACAGTGGACCAACAGAAGTCATCCAATGATGGTTAATCTTACTGAAGAGTTCAAAAAAGTTGCTTCATGTGAAGGAGCTGGTAGAAAACTAAACTCTTACAAGGTAAGTAATTTGCACTGGGGCAGAATCCAAAACCAAGGTTCTGACTACGTTCTTCCTCTAAAAGGTTGGATTGATTTCAAATGTGAGGACATCAACACTGTTCACTGGACAGAAGAAGCTGATTTTGTCATCAACATCAAGCTTGAATATGTTCACTTGCCTCCAGGAAGAGTATTACTCTACAGAGGCGCGGAACTGGAAATCACCAGATAATCAAGCTGCTTTATCTTCAACAATAGAAGCTTCCTCACTGGAAGCTTCCCTGTTTTCATAAGACTCAGGAATAGACATTCCACTTTCAGAAGTTATTCCTACGATATGATTCACATCGATAACAGTCATGATCTTTTCATCGATAAAAATGGTTCCAAGTAAGCCATCCCGATCAACGATATTGGCATCGATCTTCGAATAACTTGAAGCGATGTCAACAATTTCGTCAATGACTAGACCAAACAATTTCTCGCCTTTTTGAACGACAATAACATTAATAAGCTCTGGTACTTTCACTTTATCAAAAGGCTCTGATTTCATGAGATCAAGTCTATCACCAATGACAAATAGAGGTAGACCTCCTCCACGGTATCTTACGATAGGCCGACTACCAGTGTATTCAATTGTCTTTCTTTCAATAACCTCAAGACGATTGACTGCCTCAAGAGGAAGGCAATAATTATCCATATCACCCATTTTGAAACGCATATACTCTTTTCTTGAGTTCTCTGAATGTCCACTGCCAAATACGGTAGTAAGATCTTGTTCTTCTTCAGAACCAAAGATTGATTTTTCTTTAGCAATTCCTTCCAGATCCAAAATTAAACTAAGTTCTCCGTCACCAACGAATGTTGCTCCCATGAAGTAAACCGACTGATTGAGAGGCGGACATAGTTTTTTAACAACAATCTCTTCAATATCATCAATCTGATCTACAACCATTCCATAACGATACCCATCACCTTTTACAATCACAATATTGAAATGGTCTTCATAGTTCGTCTTATAACCTAGCGTATCTCCCAAATTAACGAGAGGGATTAAAGCTTCATGATGTCTCAACACCAAACTTCCTTCGATCGTGTGAAGGCAATCACCATTTTTTTCGCCCTCATAATTTACAACCTCAGCTACATTATCCAGAGGTATATTGAAACTCATCTCTGCAGACTTAACACTCAAAGACTTGATAATAAGAATTGATCTTGGAATTGGAATTGCAAGAACAAACTTGCTCCCTTCGCCTAGTTTGGAATCAATATAGATTTTCCCACCCATTTCTTCAATGGAGCTTCTAACCATATCCATTCCAACACCGCGTCCGGAAACCGCAGTAATTTTTTCTGCCGTAGAAAATCCAGAATCAAAAATGATATTGTAAATACGATTATCAGACATTTTGCTAATTTCATCTGCCGTATAAAGACCCTTCTCGATGGCCTTCTGAGCGATAAAATCTTTATTGATCCCACCACCGTCATCAACGATTTCGACAAATATATCTTCACCTGTTTCATAGCAATTGAGGGTTACATTCCCTTCAGGAGATTTACCTCTCTCCTCTCGAACTTCAGGAGCTTCAACGCCATGATCGACTGAATTGCGGAGCATATGTACGAGAACATTATTGAGTAGCTTACCAACAGATGTATCCACTCGAAGATCGCCACCTTCAGTAACGAAATTTATTTCTTTTTTGCATGCTTTGGAAGCATCTCTTACAACTCTTCTCATAGGTTTGAATACTGACTCAATTGTCACCTTCTTCATTTCTCCAATTTGATTTTGAAGGAGTGAACTTACCTTATGCATTTCAGAAATTGTTTCTCCTAGCATTTCGATATCATGGTCTGCTTGATATTTTTGAGTTAGCTTTATCAGTGATTTAAAAATTGTATTTTTAAGAACCGTAAGTTCTCCACTCAACTCGAGAAACTCAGTCAAACTTTCAACAGGAACAGTAATTCGTTCTTCTTTTTCAGTCTTTTTGCTATCTGCTCTGACTGCTTGAGACTCTCCACTATCTGTGAGAGAGTCACTTTTGCCTGCTCCACCTTCGCTAAAATTCCCATCAAAGATCTTCGTTACTTCCACGACATCAAATGGATATACTTTTCCATTTGTTTCACAGTCGTACATTATTTTCAGGTAATCAAAACCTTTTAAAAGTATGTCGATGACAGTTTGATTTGCCTCTAGCTCTTTATTTTTCACTTTGGTAATCAAATCTTCATAATGATGAGCATAACCGGCAAGGGACTCGAGACCAAGACATGAAGCTGTCCCCTTGATAGTGTGGAGAAGTCTGAAGTAAGTATTGATAGCTCTTTCATCTTGTGGATCTGTTTCAAGTGCAAGGATAAGTTCTTCAATCTCTTCTAGCATTGGAGAAGTTTCATCCAAGAAATCTTGAACCATCTCTCTTTCTTCTTTGATCGACTCAAGTCTTCCATTTACTTCTCTATCAATAACTTCACGAAAGGCGTCTTCATCACCAGGCTTTGAAATAAACTCACAGACACGAAGTCTCATTGCATCTGCAGCCATTTGTTTGTCATAGAAAGCTGTGAAAATCGCAAAAGGGATTTCAACTCCCTTCTCTAACATTTTTTTTCTAACATCAAACCCGGTGAGCTTCGGCATTTTGAAATCACAAATTGTCATAAGAACCTGCTTGTGATTTGCAAGAACATACTCGAGACCTTCTTCTGGCTCGGTAAATGTTTTGACTTCATATCCCGTGTACTCCAAGAGCGACGAGAGATACGTCAAGATTTCATTTTCATCATCAATGCAGACTATTTTGTATTCAGACATAGCAATTCCTCACATGGTTTTATCCATATTCCTCTTCGGAAATTAAAAAAATCCTCTTTAATTTTGAAGTGATTTTTACGCTGCTTTAGGGCGTGAAAGTGCAGTTGAATGTTTGAGTATTTTCAACAATTTGTCTTTCTTAAGTGGCTTTTGAATGACTTCGCTGAACCCAAGTGTTCTCACACTAAAAAGCTCAATTTCTCCCATATGCTTTTTGCTTAGAAGATAGATTTCTGAAGACTCAAAAAGCTTTTCTTCACTAAATTTAATGGCAATTTTCAAGCCATCAACATCTGGCATATCCATTTCAACAAAAACAATTTTTGGATTTTCTTTCAAGATGGTTTCAAGGCCAACCTTAGGATCTGTGACAACTTTGAAGCTGCAATTGGCTTCCTTACTCATCTTTTCGTACTCTGAAACCATACTTTGGTCATTATCAATATAAAGTACATCCAAGCTATCTGTCACATTCAACCTACCAGTAAAGGCCTCTATTGAAGGTCTTATCGGAACTATTCTTGTCCTTCTTGAGTTATCAGGCTTTTTTTCTATAAAACCAGGCCCCTTCAATTTCAACGTGTTCAAATGGTAACTGGACGCCTATCATACTTTCTCCTGCGCCAAAAACGAGAAAGCCACCAGGTTTAAGAGCTTGATAAATACTCTCAAGAATCTTACGCTTATTGTCCATGTCCTGATAAATAAGGACATTACGACAAAATATAATATGATATTTTGATACGGGATAATCTCCAGTCAGAAGATTAAATTCAAAGAAGTTTGGACGCGCCCTCAAATTAGTATTTACAGTCCATTTATCCTCTTCTCCTTGCTTACCAAAATATTTAATAAGGAGTGGAGCAGGCAATCCTCGTTGTACTTCAAGACCGGTATATGCTCCGTCTTTAGCTTTTTTAAGAGCTTCTTTTGAGATATCACTGGCATCAATTTTCATTGTAGTGAGATCAGTAGAATCACCAAAAGTATCCACGGCCATTTGGATTGAGTAGACTTCTTGTCCGGTTGAACATGCACAAGACCAAAGATTAATTCCTCCGACAAGGTTTCCCGACTCTTTTACAGTTGAAATCAACCCTTTTGCAAAAGCTTTAAAAGGCTTCAAGTCACGCATGAAGTAAGTCTCATTATTCGTAAAAAGGTCAACAAGAAGATCATGGGTTTGTGGAGTAATCTCCATCGCTAGAAGTTGATACAACTCATCAGGGCCAGGTACATCAAAGTGTTTGATTAATGTGTTAATCCTAGAATCAAGTCTATAGTAATCAGTTTCTTTATAAAGAATTCCAGTATGTTTATACACATACTCAGAAAAGAATTTATAGATAACTTCAGAAATCATAACTACCCCAATAACTCTTGAAGCATTTCAATTTTATTTTGAAGTATGTCTGGAGTAAAAGGTTTCATGATGTAATCAGATGCACCATTTTCCAATGCCTTTTGAATTTTTTCAGGACTCTTTTCTGTAGTCATCATAAAAACTGGAGTTGAAAATGCCCCCTCAGCTTTATTTTTTTCCAGGAACTCAATTCCAGTCATAACAGGCATATTCCAATCCAAAAGAACGAGATCAATCTGTTCTCCACTGGTCAGCATTTGAAAGGCTATTTCTCCGTTCTCCGCAGTCAATGGTTCGTGTCCGAGTTCTTTTAAAATTTCACTTACCATCATTAAGATAGGTTTCGAGTCATCCACGATAAGAACTTTCATATTCTCTCCCGTTATCGTTTTCCAGCAATAGCGAGACTGCTTTTCAATGTCGCCATGAACTTGTTTTTCCAATCAGCATTGGTCAATAATGCATTCTCTGAATTTGTTTTTTCTATATTGTCTCGAAGGTCTTTTGTAAGACTTACAGTTTCTTTAAAGGCTTTAGAAATCGAGAGCATGTTTATTTCAGCAAAATCCATTTGGTCGTTCAGGATTTTGGTTAGAATCGCATCCCAACAGTCGAGAAGCTTTTCTGAAAATTGCAATCCGGCCATTCGAGCGGCGCCTAAAAGAGTACAAACCGATTGGTGAATTTCATTAATATGATCTTTTTCAAGGCCTTGAGCCATCTTCTTGGGGGCTTCATTCAGCTTATCCAAAGTACCTTGATCAAATAACTTCAAAAACTCTCCTGAGAGACCATGAAAAACCAACCCCTCAGATCCCCCACCATTTTCTTCAACAGCAGTATCTTCTGTCGTCGCAACACTACTTTCAAGTTCAGCGAGCTCACTTTCATCGAGCATTCCAAGTTCTTTTAAACTCTCAAGTGCTGCTGCATTGATTTCGCCTTCGTCGCCTGAGGCATCTGTGACATCTGCACTTCCAGCAGAAACACTTTTTTCCAATTCTGCAATTTCAGACTCATCCATCATTCCTAGTTCTTTGAGACTCTCAAGAGCTGCAGCATTGATTTCACCTTCGTCGTCTCCCCCCTTTGGGCCAGAAACTTCAATTGAGACATCAGGTGTTGATGAGACACTCTTTTCCAGCTCTTCAATTTCAGAAGCGTCCATCATCCCCAATTCTTTCAGACTCTCAAGAGCTGCAGCATTAATTTCACCTTCTTCGTCATCAGAAGATGTTTCCTGTGGCGGTTCGAATGTCGTTTCATTAGAGCGAGGTTCAGCTTCATATTCCTTCAAGAGTTCCTGAAGCTTTTGAGGTTCAACATTTGAATGTTGAATCAATGCTTCAGCAAAACTCATCCCAGATTTCGTTCTCTCAACAGCGATCTCCATAATTTGATCTTCAGAGAGAAGATTTTTTTCTTTCAATGCGGAGATTAAAGATTTTCCAGTATTTGAAGTATAGGCGATGATCTCTACAATTTTATCATCTGCCAAAATATTTTTATCTTTGAGGATTCTCAACGTTGATGGTTGGCTTTCCATTTGTGTACTCAATGCCTTTATCACAGAGGCCGAATCAACAATATTTTTCTCAATCAAGAATTTCCCGAAGAAAGCTCCCATTTCAAATCCTTTCAAAAACTGAGTTCAATAAAGCTGGAATTGACTCCAGAGGTAAAAGCCGTGTATCTGGGAAGGCCCTAACGACAGCTCCCGGCATCCCCCAAACTACTGAACTCTCTTCATCTTGTGCATAGATATAAGTCTGCTTTTCAGTAAGTTCTTTAATGGCAGCAGCTCCATCATCCCCCATACCAGTCATAGTCAAACAAAGCATTTGCCCATTGTAATTTTGGTATGCACTCTCAAAGAGTACTGTCGCTGATGGTCTTACAAATGAGACTTTTTCACCTTGATCCATTACCAATTTCCCATCTCGAGTAATCTTCATATGGTAATCACCAGGAGCAATATACATGACTCCCGGCTGAACAGTCTCTCCTTCCTCAGCTTCTTTGATATGAATATGTGGTGTAAGAGCATTCAACATATCTGCCAATTTCTTAGTAAATAAGGGAGGCATATGCTGAACGGCCAGTATAGGTACATTACATTTCTTATTTATTCCTTTCACGACTGTTGTCAGGGCCTCTGGACCACCAGTTGAACACCCAAGTAGAATCAACTTTGGAGCTATTGGCATCTGATCCATGAATGATCCAGCTATAGTCCCCATAGGAGCTGAGGTTTTTTGACTACTTTCTCCTGAACCAGGAAGACCACCACGCCCTTTTCCAATCACCTTTGAGAAGGCGTTGATCTTTGGTAATAAACTTTTGGAAATCATTTCGAGACTTCCATCGATACTTAATGATGAGTTACCTGAAACCTCTTCTTTAGTGACAAAATCATTCGCCCCCTTATTCAAAGCTTCAATAGTTTTTTCAGCACCCTTTAATGTAACTGAAGAAAAGACAATGATGATTATCTTTTTATTGAATTTTCTAATTTCTTCAATGGCCTGCATCCCATCCATCACTGGCATTTCCATATCCAATGTTACAACATCAATAGTGGGATCTTGCTTGATTTTTTCGACAGCAAGCTGCCCGTTGGAGACACTCCCAACGATAGAAATCCCAGGCACATTTTCCAGTGCCTGGGATATTGCCATTCGATAAACTATCGAATCATCAACAATAAGAACTCTCATCAAACCTCAATTTTCTTGACGTGCTCCTGTAGCGCTTCTGCTAAACCTTTAAGCATATTGGATGCTTCTTGTGCACTCATCGCGTCTTTGCCAGTTTGAGAAGCAGCTTGTGAAACTTGACCGATGTTTTCATTAATCTGTTTCACTCCTTCTGCTGACTCAGTAACAATTCTTGTCACTTCAGAAGTTGTAGCCGCTTGTTCTTCTACTGACGCCGCGATATTACCAGCATAGCTATTTATTTTTTCAATCGCCTCACTGATCTGACCGATCGCTTCCACTGCACCTTTGGTATCAGTCTGGATATTTTCAATCTTCTTAGTGATATCTTGAGTCGCTTGTGCAGTCTGCTTGGCAAGCTCTTTAACCTCATTCGCAACAACCGCAAAGCCCTTACCTGCTTCTCCTGCTCTAGCTGCTTCGATTGTAGCGTTAAGAGCAAGGAGGTTTGTTTGTTGAGCAATTGAAGAAATTACTTTGATCACATTACCAATATCGATACTTGAATCACCTAGCTTACCGATGATCTCGTTGGTACTGTTGGCCATCTTCATAGCATCATTGGAAATTGTAGAAGACTCATTGGTAGTCTTTGTAATTTCCTTGATTGCTGCTGACATTTCTTCCATATTCGATGCAACAGTTTGTACACCTGCATTCACCTGTTCTGAAGCTGCACTTGCTGTATTAGCTTGAGCTGACGTTTCTTCAGCACCAGCTGAAAGACTGTTTGAAGTTTCCATAAGTCCAGCAGCGGCACCAGTGAGCTCGTCTGCAGATTTTTTTAAGTCTTCAACAAGTAGAACTTTATCTGTCACAACATCCCAGTTAACCATCGCCCCCATGAAATTTCCTCTATTGTCCATAACAGCTGAAACAAGTAGATCTAGTTTCTCAGGGCCAAGCTGAATGATCGCCTTATGAGGCATATTGTTCGGATCACCAATGATCTTTCTCTGGTGAGCTGGATTTTTATGGAACATATCAATAGACTTTCCTAGAAGCTCATCTACTGGAACTGGAAGATATTGATGTAGAGTCTTAAGAGTTGACTTGGATCTCTCATTCAAATACAAAAGATTTCCTTCAGGATCACACATCATTGTATTGACTGGTGATTTTTCAACAAGCTGATTGTTCCTTTGAACTTCTGCTTCCATCGCTAGTTTTTCAGTTACAACTTCCCATGTCACCATTGGCCCCATATATTTTCCATCTTTATCAAAGATTGGAGAAACCAGAAGATCCAGTTTTTCAGGTCCTAGCTGAATTGTCGCTCTATGCGGTAGATTTGTCGGATCTGAGATAATCTTTTGCTGATGAGCTGGATTCTTATGGAAGATATCAATGCTCTTTCCAATAAGGTTTTCAACCTTATCAGGAAGGTACTGTTCCAAGCCCTTCAAAGTCTTCGAGGAGTTTTGGTTCATATAGAGAAGATTTCCGTTAAGATCGGCCATCATAGTATTGATTGGTGATCTATCAACCATTTGCTGTGAACGAGCTTGAGCTTCTTCCATCGCAATTTTTTCAGTTACCACTTCCCAAGTAACCATCGGTCCAATGTACTCTCCATCAGAGTCGAAGACTGGAGATACCAGAAGATCGAGTTTTTCAGGTCCTAGCTGAATGACGGCTGAATGTGGAAGGTTACTTGCATTGCCAATGATTTTTCTCTGATGCTCTGGAACCTTGTGAAACATATCAATACTTTTTCCAACAAGATTTTCAACTTTATCAGGTAAGTATTGCTCCAGGCCTTTCAATGTTCTTGCTGAAGCCTCATTCATATACTCAAGCTTACCATTTCTATCTGCTTTCATTGTATTCATTGGCGAAAGGTCAACCAATTGCCTTAGGAAAGAAGCCATTTTCATTTCAGTAATATCCTGAGCAATTTTTATGGCACTAACTACTTTCCCATTAGCATCTTTTACTGGAGAATAAAGGGCCTTGATCCAAATCTCTGTTCCGTCTTTTCTGATTCTTTTAAAATCATTATTGAATGATTCACCTTTAGCAATTGCCTTCCAAAATGCTTTATACTCCGTCGTCTTGGAGTACTCGGAATCAACAAACATACTGTGGTGCTTTCCTACAATCTCATCAAGATCATAACCTAAGGCTCCACAAAAATTGCCATTGGCATGAATGATAGTTCCATCTGTTTCAAAACGTATCACAGCGAAATTCTCATCGGCCAAGTTGTAGAAGGAATTCAAGAATTCCATGTCATTTGAAGCATCTGGTGCTTGTTTCAAGTTGCTCATAATCAGTCCCTTCCTTTTAGACTTCGATATTTAGTAATTTTTCCAAACTTAATAAAACGAGTAGTTTACCTTCGAGTTTGTAAACGCCTTTAATGTATTTTTTAATCTCAGCATCGAGTGTATCTGGTGTTTCTTCGAATGTTTTTGTTTCAACATCCATGACATCCATAATTTCATCAACGACAAGAGAGTAGAGAGAGTCTTCATTCCGAACAATAATATTCATGAACTCTTCAGGAGCTTCTCCATCAATTTTGAATAGTTTTCTCAAGTTGATTGCTGTCACCACTTGCCCTCTTAGGTTGATAAGTCCATCAATATACTCAGGAGCAAGAGGAACTGTGGTTAGAACCTGAGGCTTAACTACTTCCTGTACTTCAAGAACAGGAACAGCATAATAACCTCCCCCAATCTTGAATCCACACAGTTGAACCACTTCCGAACTCAAACTATTGGATTGTACTGTATCCATATCAGACATATACACTTCCTATGCTGACAGGAAACGGCTGATGCTTTCTGCCATTTCCTGTTTGTTTAGCTTTTCAAGGTGCTCGGAAAATCCGACTTCCTTTCCTTTACTCAAATCTGCTTCGCTTACTCTTGTTGTAACTGCAATAATTGGGATATCAGCAAATTTTCCACCAAGCTGTCTCACAGATCTAGACAACTCCCACCCGTCCATCTCAGGCATTTCAACATCTGTCACTATCAGATCAAAATGTTTTCCTGTATTCAATATATCTAGGGCCTTTCTCCCATTGTCTGCCAAGGTCACTTTCAATCCTATTTCCTCGAGCAAATCCATTTCCACTCTCTGATAAAGAGGACTGTCTTCCACAAGAAGGACTTCTCCTTTAAGTGAAAACTTCTTTCTATTTTTTCCAAGTCCCAGATGATCAACAATGGTGTGGACGTCAATAAGTGTTACCAATCTGTCATTCACATATGTTGTACCTAACAACTCTTCTCTATCAACGTTATCCTCTTCAATCTGATGTTCAGATCTCGCTATATCCAGGATTCTTTTAACGACAAAACCAAAGCTCTGACCACGAATCGTAGAAACGAGGCAAGGAAGAACTCCTTGTTCTCCGATTTTCCTTTCTTCATCACTTATATGTACAGACTTATCAAGAGATACGAGTGGCATAGCTCCACCTCTATACTTGATCAATGATTGAGATCCTGACCATTCAACATCTTTTTCTTTGAACTCTTCAAGTCTATTAATCAGACAAAGAGGTATTGCATAAGGCCTTCCATCTCCAAGTTCAAACAAGAGCAATTCTTGGACATCAGCATTTAGATGTGCATCTTTACTGCTGTCCATACCATGGAGTTCATCAGTCGCTTTATCACTATCTGCTCCACGGTCAACCATATTGAAATAGCCAAAAGCATCAAGGATCAAGGCAACTTTCCCATCTCCCATAATCGTGGCACCAGCATAAACATTTTGACATTTGAGTTTACGAGAAAGAGGTTTTACAACAATTTCCTGAGTATCAAGAATGTTATCAACAATTAGCCCGTACTGAGCACCTTCAGCTTTAAGGACGATAATGTTGAGAAAACCTTCAGGCTCCCTTTCATCATTTAAATCTAAAGATTGATTCAATCTGAATATTGGAATCAATTCTCCTCTCAATCTATAGAACTCTTGTTCGTGAAGCTCTTCTATCGTGTTGACATCATCATCTTCGAGAAGAACAAGTTCGACTAAGTTTTTCTGCGGGATAGCGAATGTTTCATTTCCACTCTCAACGACCAAGGCCGGTACGATTGCCAAGGTTAGAGGAATCTTCAACTTGAAAGTAGTTCCACGTCCTTCAACACTTTGGATGTCTACTTCCCCACCAATCCTCTCAATATTACTTTTAACAACATCCATGCCAACACCTCTACCCGAGATGTTGGTGACTTGTTCTGCTGTAGAAAAACCAGGGTGAAAGATCAAATTAAGAATTTTTTGATCAGTCATCCTTGTGGCATCATCCTCTGAGATTAATCCCTTCTGAATAGCCTTAGCGAGAATCTTTTCTTTAGGTATACCGTTCCCATCGTCAGCTATTTCGATAATGACTTGGCCACCTTCATGATACGCTTTGATGAAGAGGTGTCCTGTTTCAGATTTGCCATTAGCAATTCTTTCCTCAGGAGATTCGATCCCATGATCGACAGCATTTCGAACCAAATGAGTAAGCGGATCCTTAATAACTTCCAAGAGAGTTTTATCTAGTTCAGTTTCCTGACCTTGAATTTCTAAAGCAATATTTTTTTTCTGCCCACGAGCGAGATCTCTCACGACTCTTTCAAATTTACTAATAACACTACCAACTGGCTGCATACGAGTTGTCATAATATCAGTTTGAAGCTCAGTCGTAATGACATTCAATTGATGACTCAATCTGTTTAATTCAGGTTCATCATTAACTTTGGAGAATTGAAGGATTTGATTCCTGTTAAGTACCAATTCACCAACTACATTAAGAATCTTATCAAGTAGAGCTACATTAACTCTGATAGTGTCACTAATTGTTGATCTGGAAGATGATTGTTCAGGAACGCTCGCGGGGTCCCTCTTGACAACTTTTACAGGTTCAGGTTTGACCTCTTTAGATTCAACTTTCGGAGTGGGAGCTTCTGTTTCTTTAACAGCTGTCTTATCTTGTGAATTAGAAGCACTAACACTTGCTTTTGCTTCCATAATTTTTTCATTAAAGAGATTGATGTCACTTACAACTTCATCATCACAAATAGTATCACTTTCTCTGATAGAAAGATTTGTCGCTGTAAAATTTTTCAGTCGAGAAATGAGATCATCATGATTTTGATCTCCCTCAACTCCACCATCTTCAATAACTTTCACAATAGAAGAACAAGCATCGAAAGAAGTTAGAAAGAGATCAACAAGTTCACCTGTAAGTTCTATTTCTGACTCTCTCAATTTATCTAAGAGATTTTCAACAACGTGAGTGAGACCTTCTAGTTTTTTAAATCCAAGAAAGCTTGCACTACCCTTCATCGTATGGATAGTACGGTAAATGGAATTTAGAATTTCCTTATCTTCA